>NZ_JBBCKP010000007.1:0-409814 GCF_037153275.1 Pseudomonas sp. USHLN015 | reverse complement strand
TGCAAGCTGCAAGCTGCAAGCTGCAAGCTGCAAGCTGCAAGCTGCAAGCTGCAAGCTGCAAGCTGCAAGCTGCAAGCTGCAAGCTGCAAGCTGCAAGCTGCAAGCTGCAAGCTGCAAGAGCCTGGGGGATCGGCGGAGCGCGTCAACCCCTGGGCACGTCTGCTTTAGGGACCGGCATGCCAGATGGACCATGCTTCACCGGCCCACCTCTTCGGAGTCATGCCGAACACCGTTCCGCGTGGGTTTCGCTGCGCTCTACCCACCCTACGTACGGCAGCCCTCCCCGCTTTCCAGGCCGCTCTTACTTGTCGCTTGCGGCTTGGCGCTTGGCGCTGCCCCTCTGACGCACCGCCTCGAACAGGCAGACGCCAGTGGCGACCGAGACGTTGAGGCTGCTGACGCTGCCGGACATCGGCAGCTTCACCAGGTAGTCGCAGTGCTCCCGGGTCAGGCGGCGCATGCCCTTGCCTTCCGCGCCCATGATCAGCACGGTGGGGCCGGTCAGGTCCTGCTGGTAGAGCTCCTGCTCGGCCTCGCCGGCGGTGCCGACGGTCCACAGGCCCTTCTTCTGCAGTTTCTCCAGGGTGCGCGCGAGGTTGGTCACGGCGACCAGGGGGATCACTTCAGCGGCGCCGCAGGCCACCTTGCGCACGGTGGCGTTGAGGGTGGCGGACTTGTCCTTGGGCACGATCACCGCCAGGGCACCGGCGGCATCGGCGGTACGCAGGCAGGCACCGAGGTTGTGCGGGTCGGTCACGCCGTCGAGCACCAGCAGCAGCGGAGGCCCTTCGGCGCGCTCGAGCAGTTCGTCGAGCATGTTCTCACCCCAGACCTGGCTGGGACTGACCTCGGCGACCACGCCCTGATGGACGCCTTCGGCCCACTCATCCAGCTCGCGCCGATCCTTCTGGCCGACGGGCACGCGGAACTGCCCGGCCAGGTCGAGCAGCGCCTGGACGCGCGGGTCATGCCGGCTTTCCGCCAGCCATAACTGCTTGACCCGCTTGGGATGGTGACGCAACAGCGCTTCCACGGCATGCACGCCGTAGACCTTTTCCAACTCACTCATGGCTTGACCTTGGTTTTACTGCCGCCGGCGGCCTTCGGCTTGGGCGGTCCCTTGCGGTGTTTGCTCGGCTTGCCGGGCTTGCTCGCCGGCTTGGCCTTCTTCGGTTTCCCGCTGCCCGGCTTGCCGTCGCGATCCTTGGGGGCGGGGTCCTGGCCACCGGCACCGAAGGGCGCGCCCTTGGCCGGGCGGGACTGGCCCTTGCCAGCGGACGCCTTGCCACCACGCGGCTTCTCGCCGCCCTGGCGGGCTTCGCTGAGCAGCGCCTGCTTCAGCGCGCGGCTGCGACTGACATCGGTATTGCCGAGCATCTCCTCGGCCTGAGCGAGGATCTCCGGCGATACCGGGGGCAGCGCCTGGACCTTCCCGGCCTTGCTGCGGCGCGGCGCCACGGCGACGCCCGGGGCCACCTGCTCGGGCTCGGGGTTGCGCGCGGCCTTCTTCGCCAGCGCAGCAGGCTTGCTGCCCCGGCTGCGGGTCTTCGGCCCCTTGGCGGGCTTGACCTCCGGCGCGGGTGCCGATTTCTCGGCGCCCCGCTTCTTGCGGCCGACCGGCGCGCTGAGCGCATTCTCGGCCAGCTCGAAGTCGATCTTGCGCTCGTCAAGGTCGACGCGGGCGATCAGCACTTCGATCGGGTCACCGAGACGGAAGCTGCGGCCAGTGCGCTCACCGGACAGGCGATGGTGGATCGGGTCGAAATGGTAGTAGTCGCCCGGCAGCGCGGTGACGTGCACCAGGCCTTCCACATAGATGTCGGTCAGCTCGACGAACAGGCCGAAACCAGTCACCGCGGAGATCACCCCGGGGAAGGTCTCGCCCACGCGCTCGCGCATGTACTCGCACTTCAGCCAGTTGGTGACGTCGCGGGTGGCTTCGTCGGCGCGGCGCTCGGTCATCGAGCACTGCTCGCCCAGCTTCTCCAGGGCGGCCTCGTCATACGGATAGATGCGCGCCTTGGCCATGGCTGCAGCGCCGGCCCGCTTGACGTGCACGGTCTCGCGCTTGGAGCGGATCACGCTGCGGATGGCACGGTGCACCAGCAGGTCCGGATAGCGACGGATGGGCGATGTGAAGTGGGTGTAGGCGTCGTAGTTGAGGCCGAAGTGCCCCTGGTTGTCGGCGCTGTAAACCGCCTGGCTCAGGGAGCGCAGCATCACGGTCTGGATCAGGTGGTAGTCCGGGCGCCCACGGATGGTTTCCAGCAGGGCCTGGTAGTCGCTGGGGGTCGGTTCGCCCTTGCCGCGATTGAGGGTCAGGCCCAGCTCGCCGAGGAACAGGCGCAGCTTGTCCAGGCGCTCGGCCGGCGGGCCGTCGTGCACACGGTAGAGCGAGGGGATGTCGTGGTCCTGCATGAAGCGGGCGGTGGCCACGTTCGCGCAGAGCATGCACTCCTCGATCAGCTTGTGGGCGTCGTTGCGCTGGGTCGGACGGATCTCGGAGATCTTGCGGTCGGCACCGAAGACGATGCGCGTTTCCTGGGTCTCGAAATCGATGGCGCCGCGCACCTGGCGCGCCGCCAGCAGCACCTTGTAGAGCTTGTAGAGCTGCTGCAGGTGTGGAACCAGTTGTGGAAGCTGCTGGGCGAGCTGTTTGCCTTCGACCGAGTCGGGTGTCTCCAGCAGCTGGCTGACCTTGTTGTAGGTCAGGCGCGCATGGGAGTGGATGACCGCTTCGTAGAACTCGTAGCCGGTCATCTTGCCCGCGCGGGAGAGGGTCATCTCGCAGACCATGGCGAGGCGATCGACCAGCGGGTTCAGCGAGCAGAGGCCGTTGGACAGCACCTCCGGCAGCATCGGGATGACTTTCTCGGGGAAGTACACCGAGTTGCCGCGATTGGCCGCCTCCTCATCCAGCGCCGAGCCCACCTTTACATAGTGGGAGACGTCGGCGATGGCGACGAACAGGCGCCAGCCGCCACCCTTGCGGGCCTCGGCATAGACGGCATCGTCGAAGTCGCGGGCATCTTCGCCGTCGATGGTGACGAGGGGCAGGTGGCGCAGGTCGATGCGCTTCTCCTTGTCCTTCTCGGCCACTTCCGGCTTGAGCTTGGCGGCCTCCTTGATCACGCCCTCGGGCCACTCATGGGGGATGTCGTAGCTGCGCAGGGCGACTTCGATCTCCATGCCGGGCGCCATGTAGTCGCCCAGCACCTCGACCACCTCGCCTTGGGCGACGCGGAAATTGCTCGGCCACTGCTCGATCTTCACCTGCACGAACTGCCCGTGCTTGGCGGCGCCCTGCTTGCCCTGGGGCACCAGGACTTCCTGCTGGATCTTCGGGTTGTCGGCGACCACGCGGGCGATGCCGCTCTCTTCGAAGAAGCGGCCGACCAGTGTCTCGTGGGCGCGCTCGATCACCTCGACCAGGGCGCCTTCGCGGCGGCCACGACGATCGAGGCCGGAGACACGCGCCAGGGCGCGGTCGCCGTCGAACACCAGGCGCATCTGCGCAGGGCTGAGGAACAGGTCGTCGCTGCCGTCATCGGGGATGAGGAAGCCGAAGCCATCGCGATGACCGCTGATGCGGCCACGGATCAGGTCGAGCTTGTCGACCGGTGCATAGGTACCACGACGGGTGTAGATAAGCTGGCCATCGCGTTCCATGGCGCGCAGGCGCCGACGCAACGCCTCCAGCTGATCCTCGGTGGTCAGACCGAACTCTTCGACCAGTTGCTCGCGGCTGGCCGGGGCGCCGCGCTCATCGAGTCGCTGCAGGATGAGTTCACGGCTGGGGATGGGGTTCTCGTACTTTTCCGCCTCGCGGGCGGCCTCGGGATCGAGGTTTTGCCAATCGGCCATCAGAGGGGATTCACCTTTTCATTCATAGTTATGTTTGCCATCTGTCTATTGAAGCGCGAAATCCGTTCAGCGGTCAGCTTTCATCCAAGAATAATTTTTTTCACTGTCAGGGGTTTACAAGCAAAAAGTCGAACCGTATAGTTCGCGCCCACAGCGTTGCTGAGACGTTGTGAGTGCCCAGGTGGCGGAATTGGTAGACGCACTAGGTTCAGGTCCTAGCGGTGGCAACACCGTGGAAGTTCGAGTCTTCTCCTGGGCACCATTATTCAAGAAACCGAGTTCTTGGCTCGTTTTCTCGCTTAGAGGGTAGCAGTACACCCTGTCGACACAGTCGATCAAGTGCAGCAAAGAAGTCGATGAGTAATCATCGCAATGTGCCCAGGTGGCGGAATTGGTAGACGCACTAGGTTCAGGTCCTAGCGGTGGCAACACCGTGGAAGTTCGAGTCTTCTCCTGGGCACCACTCTTCAACACAAAGCCGAGCTCTGCTCGGCTTTGTGCTTTCTGGCATCCAGGCATCAGGCCTTGAACTGACCGAGGCTGGACTTCAGCTGCGCAGCCAGGCCATCGAGCACGCGCCCGCTGCTGGCGGTGGCCGCCACGGCCTCCGCAGCCAATCGCGCTTCGGCATGGATCACATCGACCCGCCCACGCACGGCATGCGCCCCTTCGGCCTGGTGCTCGGCTGCACGCGCGGCTGCACGAACCGCTTCGTGAACCCCTTCCACCGCCTGCTGCACGCTCTGCTGCAGGCGCTCGCTGTCACGCAGAGCTTCGATGCCTTCGGAGGCACGAGCGCGCGCCTGGGAGATCGCCGCGACCGCCTCCTTCGCCCCCTTCTGCAACGCGCCGATATGCGCCTGGATATCGCCGGTGGACTGCTGGGTCTTGCTGGCCAGTGCACGCACCTCATCCGCCACCACCGCGAAACCGCGACCACTCTCTCCCGCACGCGCCGCCTCGATCGCAGCATTGAGGGCCAGCAGGTTGGTCTGCTCGGCGATGCCATGAATGACCGACAGCACCACCTCGATCTGCTCGCTCTGCCGCGCCAGGCGCTCGATCACCTCGGCACCGTTCTGCACGCGCTCCTCCAGGGTCTCGATCAGGCCACCGACCTTGCGGGCGATGGCGGCGTTGTCCTGGGTCGCCTGGCGAATCTCGCCGACCTGCTGCAGCGCTGTCTGCATGGCCTGGCTCTCGGCCTGGGCCTCGGCGGTCATCTGCGCCAGGGCATCGAGACTGCCGGCCACCTCGTTGCGCTGGCGATCGGCCGCCGCCTCGGCAGCCAGGCTGCGCTCGGACAGCGAGCGGATCTCGCTGCCGGTGCGCACCGCCACATCACCCGCCTCGCGCACGATGGGCTGCAGCTTGTCGATGAAGCGGTTCACCGCCGTGGCCATCTCGCCCAGCTCATCGGTGCTGTCCAGGCGCACGCGCCGGGTGAGATCCCCCTCGCCTGCCGCCAGGTCGTTCAGGGCCGCGATCAGCAGGCGCAGGCGGTTGACCACGCGATGGCCGAGCACCACGGCGAGCACCAGCAGCACGCCGAGCCCGACCAGCACCAGGGCCAGACCGATGCGCCAGCGCAGCTCGTGTGCAGCGTCTTCGACGGTCTTCTGGGTGCCGGTGCTCATGCCATTGGCCGCCTCCTGGGCAGACTTAAGGCGCGCGGTCAGCACCGCGGTGCTGTCGGTCGCTGCGCCGGACAGGCTCTGCCCCACCAGCTCGCCTCCGCTGGCGATCAGCGCACTGAAGCGGGAATCCAAGGCTTTGAGCTGTTCCTCGATGGTGGAAGTGGAAACCCCCAGGCGCACCTTGCCGATCTCCACACCGTTGGGGCTGATCGAGGCTTCGACCATGTACACGGACGGGTCACTGGCGGCGGCGTTGAGCACCTTGTCCAGTGCGCGCTCGCCCTGCCCCTTGGCCAGCAGCCCTTTGATCGCGGCATTCTCCCGATTGAGATAGCGCGTGAGGTGCTGGCCCTGGGCATCGTCGTAGATCACGAACAGCACGTTGGGATTGCGCTGGGCCCGGCGGGCGAATTCGGAAAGCGTGGGAATGTCGTTATCCCACATGGCGCGCGGCGCGACGGCGGCGAGCAACTGGGCGAGATCGGTGGCGGAGGCCTTGAGGTTCTCCTCCAGGGTGGAGCGCAGCTGCCCCTGCTCGGCCTTGAGGCGCTCGGAGAGGGACGCACTCAGGCGCTCGCGGGTCTTGCTGGAGAGGCTGGCCAGGCTGCCGGAGACTTCCCGCCCCGCCTGCTCCAGTTCGCCCGACAGGCGGCGGGTGTCATCACCCAGGCGCCGGCCAAGGTCCTCGACCAGCGAGTCGACCGTGCCCCGAGTCAGGGCAACGGCTACCACTACCTGCACCAGCAGGGAGATACCGAGAGCAAGGAAGACGGGCCGCAGCAGGCGGCTTCTGAGCAGGGAAAGAATGGCGGACACGACGATGCTCCTCTACGACCGTTCTTCTTTAACGGCGACTTCAGGGATTTATAGAGCTCCAGCAAGGGCCGTGCCGCAATATTTTCTTGCGCCCATGAAAAAGGGCCGCACGAGGCGGCCCTTTTTTAGAGTCAGACGACTCAGGCGTACGGGTGACGCAGGACGATGGTTTCGTTGCGATCCGGCCCGGTGGAGATGATGTCGATGGGCGCACCGACCAGCTCCTCGATGCGCTTGATGTAGGCACGGGCGGCCGCCGGCAGCTCTTCGAGCGACTTCACGCCAACGGTGGACTCGCTCCAGCCCGGCATGTCTTCGTAGACCGGCTGCAGGCCGATGTAGCTGTCGGCGTCGGTCGGCGCATCGACCATCACGTCACCGTTCTGGTCCTTGTAGCCAACGCAGATGCGGATGGTCTCGAGACCGTCGAGCACGTCCAGCTTGGTCAGGCACAGGCCGGAGATGCTGTTGATCTCGATGGCACGACGCAGGATGACGGCATCGAACCAACCGCAACGACGGGCGCGACCGGTGGTGGAGCCGAACTCGTGGCCGCGCTTGGCCAGGAAGGCACCGGTCTCATCGAACAGCTCGGTGGGGAACGGGCCCGAACCCACGCGGGTGGTGTAGGCCTTGGTGATACCCAGGATGTAGTCCAGGTACAGCGGACCGAAGCCGGAACCGGTGGCGGTGCCGCCCGCAGTGGTGCTGGAGCTGGTCACATAGGGATAGGTGCCGTGGTCGATGTCCAGCAGCGAGCCCTGGGCACCTTCGAACATGATGTAGGCGCCCTGCTTGCGCAGCTCGTGGAGTCGGGCGGCGACGTCGGTGATCATCGGCTCCAGCAGGTCGGCGTAGCCCAGGGCCTCGTCGAGGGTCTTCTGGAAATCGACGGCCGGCTCCTTGTAATAGTTCTGCAGGACGAAGTTGTGGTAGTCCAGCAGCTCGCCGAGCTTAGCGGCGAAGCGCTCGCGGTGGAACAGGTCGCCGATACGCAGGCCGCGACGGGCCACCTTGTCCTCATAGGCCGGGCCGATACCGCGGCCGGTGGTGCCGATCTTGGCATCGCCACGGGCCTTCTCGCGCGCCTGGTCGAGGGCGACGTGGTACGGCAGGATCAGGGTGCAGGAGGGGCTGATGCGCAGGCGCTCGCGCACCGGTACGCCCTTTTCCTCGAGCTTGGTGATCTCGCGCATCAGCGCATCCGGCGCGACGACCACGCCGTTGCCGATCATGCACTGCACGTTCTCGCGCAGGATGCCGGACGGGATCAGGTGGAGCACGGTCTTCTCGCCGTCGATCACCAGGGTGTGACCGGCATTGTGGCCGCCCTGGTAGCGCACGACAGCGGCTGCCTGATCGGTCAACAGGTCGACGATCTTGCCTTTGCCCTCATCACCCCACTGGGTGCCCAGGACCACGACATTCTTACCCATAACACTTGTCCTCTTCGGAAGCTCGATGCCGGCAACGGCCGGCGGGAAAACCTTTAGGAAACCAGGGGCGCAACCTGCCAGCGCCCGTCACGCAGGCACAGCTGGCGGTCACAACCCACCTCCTGCGCACTGCCCACATCCTGACCCGGCAATGCCTGGACCACGCGCTGACCTTCGCTGCGCAGACGCTTCACGGCCTGCCAAAGGTAGACGTCATGGACGTCGGGCGCCCAGATTCCGGTCGGGACCTCATCCAGCTCCATCCGCCCCAGGGTGACCAGGGTCTTCAGGTCGGTGGAGAACCCGGTCGCCGGACGGGCGCGACCGAAATCGGCGCCGATGTCGTCATAGCGACCACCCTGGGCGATGGACTGGCCCTCGCCCGGCACGAAGGCGGCGAAGACCACGCCCGTGTGGTAGTGGTAGCCGCGCAGCTCCCCCAGGTCGAAATACAGGGGCAGCTCGGGGTAGCGGAGTTCCAGTTCGTCGGCGATGGCGATCAGCTCATCGAGGGCGACGTGCACCTCGTCCGGCGCATCCATCAGCACGCCCTGGGCAAGTTCCAGAACCTGGCGGTCGCCGCAGAGCTCGGCGAGCGCACGGAGCATGGAAGCCAGCTCACCGGGAAGGGACTCGGTCAGCTCGGCCACCTCGTCGACAGCCTTGCGCTGCAGGGCGTCGAACAACTGCTGCTCCACTTCGCCGGACAACTCAGCGGCGCGGGCGAGGCCGCGGTAGATACCGACATGGCCGAGGTCCATGTGCACGTCAGGCACGTCAGCAAGCTCAAGCATCTCCAGCATCAGGCTGATGACTTCCACGTCGCTGGCCGGGCTGGCGTCGCCATAGAGCTCCGCACCCAACTGGATCGGACTGCGCGAGGTGGAAAGCGCACGCGGCTTGGCGTGCAGGACGCTGCCGGCGTAGCACAGGCGATTCGGCCCTTCGCGGCGCAGGGTGTGGGCGTCGATGCGCGCCACCTGCGGCGTGATGTCGGCACGGAAGCCCATCAGACGGCCGGATTGCGGGTCGGTCACCTTGAAGGTGCGCAGGTCGAGGTCCTGGCCGGCACCGGTCAGCAGGGACTCGAGGTATTCGATGTGCGGGGTGACCACGAAGTCGTAGCCCCAGCGCTGGAACAGGTCCAGTACCTGGCGGCGGGCTGCTTCGATGCGCGCCGCTTCGGGCGGCAGTACTTCTTCGATTCCATCTGGCAGCAGCCAGCGATCTACCGTTGCCATTACGCCATTCCCCTCTCAGCCGGGCGGCAAGCCTTCAGTGAAGCAGATACAGGAGGCCGGTCCCCAGCAACATGCTGGCGAGGCCCATGAGGCGGAGCTGACGGTCCTTCAACCCTGCCAGCCCGTGCACCGCGGCGCGCCAACGGCGCGGATAGAGGAAGGGCAGGATGCCTTCCAGCACCAGCACGAAACAAAACGCTATGCCGATTTCCTGCCACATGATTCTCGCGGACGCAAAAAAGCCGGGATTTCCCGGCTGACGCATGATACCACGTTTTCCCGGTGGGTCACCCCGACGGACAGGACCGTCCGCCGGGGAAAACCATCACTTGGCCTTGTTGATGAACTGGAAGAACTCACTGTTCGGGTCCAGAACCATCACGTCGCTTTTGCTCGAGAAGCTCTCGCGGTAGGCCTTGAGGCTGCGGTAGAACGCATAGAACTCCTGGTCCTGGCCGTAAGCCTTGGAGTAGATGGCAGCCGCCTGGGCATCGCCATCACCACGGGCCTCCTCTGCCTCGCGATAGGCTTCGGCCAGCAACACGCGGCGCTGGCGATCGGCGTCGGCACGAATGCCTTCAGCCAGTTCGCTACCCTTGGCGCGATGCTCTCGGGCCTCGCGCTCGCGCTCGGTGCTCATGCGTTCGAACACGCTGCGGTTTACTTCCTTGGGCAGGTCGATGGCCTTGACGCGGACGTCCAGGACCTCGATACCCAGCTCCTTGCTGGCCATGGTGTTCAGCGAGCGGGTGATATCGGCCATGAGACCGTCACGCTCACCGGATACCACTTCATGCAGGGTGCGCTTGCCGAACTGGTCACGCAGGCCCGCTTCCAGGCGACGGGACAGGCGCTCGTCGGCGATCTGCTTGAGGCCGGAAGTCGCGGTGTAGAAGCGCTCGGCATCAGCCACACGCCATTTGGCGTACGCGTCCACCATCACCGCTTTCTTCTCCTGGGTGAGGAAGCGCTGGGTCGGCGAATCCAGGGTCAGCAGGCGGGCGTCGAACTTGCGCACCTGGTTGACGTACGGAATCTTCACGTGGAGGCCCGGCTTGACGTCGGCCTCGACGATGCGGCCGAACTGCAGCAGCACCGCGCGCTCGGTCTGCGCCACTATGTAGAAGCTGCTCCAGGCCACCAGGGCGAGGACGACGGCTCCGATCAGGGCGATCAGTGATTTGTTACCCATCAGCGACTCTCCCTAGAACGCAGATCGCGCTGCTGCAGATCGGTGGTGACACGCGAACCGAGATCGGCCGCACCGCTCGCGGCGGCGCCAGGCACGGCACCACTGCTACCGCCACGGTTGTCGATCATCTTGTCCAGCGGCAGGTAGAGCAGGTTGTTCTGCCCCTTGTCGCCGGTCAGCAGCACCTTGCTGGTGTTGCTGAAGACTTCCTGCATGGTGTCCAGGTACAGGCGCTGGCGAGTGACCTCGGGGGCCTTGCGATACTCGGCGACCAGCTTGGTGAAGCGATCCGCCTCACCCTTGGCGCGGGAGATCACTTCGTCGCGATAACCGTTGGCGTCCTCGATGATGCGCTGCGCCTGGCCACGTGCCTCGGGAATCACGCCGTTGGCGTAGGCCTCGGCCTGGTTCTTGGCACGCTGCTCGTCCTCGCGGGCGCGGATCACGTCGTCGAACGCCTCCTGCACTTCACGCGGCGCGGCGGCGCTCTGTACGTTCACCTGGGTCACGGTGATGCCGGTGCCGTAGGTATCGAGGAAACGCTGCAGGCGCTCCTTGATCTCGCTGGCCATGAGCTCACGGCCCTCGGTCAGGACCTGGTCCATCTCGGTGGAGCCGACCACGTGGCGCAGGGCGCTTTCAGTGGCGTGCTGCAGGCTCACCTCGGGCTGGTCGACCTTGAGCACGAAGTCCTGCAGGTTGGTGATCTTGTACTGGACGGTGAGCGGCACCTCGACGATGTTCTCGTCCTCGGTGAGCATCTGGCCCTGCTTGCTGTATGCACGCTCGCGGGTGACGTTTTCCTGGTACTTGCGATCGATGGGCGGGAAATAGATGTTCAGGCCCGGGCCGACGGTTTCGTAGTACTTGCCGAAGCGCAGCACCACGGCCTGCTCCTGCTCATCGACCACGTAGACGGCGCTGTAGAGCCAGACCATGGCGAGCAGGAAGAGAGCAATGCCGATCAGGCCGAAGCCGCCGCCTTTGCCACCACCATCGCCACCACCACGTTTCTTGCCGCCGAACAGCCCATTGAGACTGTCCTGCAGTTTGCGGAAGGCTTCGTCGAGATCCGGCGGTCCCTTGCGATCGCCACCACGGCGTCCACCCCAGGGGTCCTGATTGTTCGAGTTGCCACCCGGCTCATTCCAAGCCATAGCGCTCTCCATACTGATAAAGCAAAGACGCACCCACGGCACGCCCGCCAATGCTACCGAAAGCCCGCCACCCGCGGCAAAAAGCGCACCTGCGGGCTTTATTGCAAAGTGTGTTGCTCCAGGAACTCCTGCGGCTTCCAGCCTTCACGGCTGACCAGACGGTTGAGCTCCACACGCGGCAATCTGACGGCAAGGAGGAACTCCCCGGCCTCGTCATGCTTCTCGCTCTGCACGGCACCGAGGGCGAAGAACTGCGCTCTCAGCCTGCCAAGTTTCTGCGGCAACTTCAGGGTTCCCACGAAGAGATCATCCCCCAACAGCTCGGCGATCGCCTGCTTGAGCAGGTCGAGTCCGAGGCCGTCGCGGGCGGAAAGCCATACCCGCTCAGGCTTGCCCTGCTCGTTGCGCTGGATCTGTGGCTCCATGCCCTCGAGCAGGTCGATCTTGTTGTACACCTCGAGCATCGGCAAGCCATCTGCGCCGATTTCGTTCAGCACCGCCATGACCTGCTCCATCTGCGCCATGCGCTCAGGCTCATGGGCGTCGATCACATGCAGCAGCAGGTCGGAGTTGCTGGACTCCTCAAGGGTAGCCCGGAAGGCCTCGACAAGCTTGTGCGGCAGGTGCCGGATGAAGCCCACGGTATCGGCCAGGACGATAGGCCCGAGATCGTTGAGTTCGAGACGGCGCAAGGTCGGGTCCAGCGTGGCGAACAACTGGTCCGCAGCATAGACCTCGGACGAAGTCACGGCATTGAACAGCGTGGACTTGCCGGCGTTGGTGTAGCCGACCAGCGAAACGGAGGGAATATCGGCGCGCTTGCGGCCACGTCGAGCCTGCTCGCGCTGGCTACGCACCTTCTCGAGGCGCTGCTTGATCTGTCGGATGCGCACGCGCAGCAGGCGACGGTCTGTCTCGAGCTGGGTTTCACCCGGCCCACGCAAGCCGATACCACCCTTCTGCCGCTCGAGGTGAGTCCAGCCACGAACCAGCCGGGTGCTCATGTGTTCGAGCTGGGCGAGCTCCACCTGCAACTTGCCCTCATGGGTGCGGGCGCGCTGGGCGAAGATGTCGAGAATCAGCCCGGTGCGATCGAGAACACGGCATTCGAGCGCTCGCTCGAGGTTGCGTTCCTGACTGGGCGTGAGGGTGTGATTGAAGATGACCAACTCGGCCTGTTCAGCCTTGACGAGGTCGTGAAGCTCTTCGACCTTGCCGCTACCGATCAGATATCTCGCTGTTGGCTGGTGGCGCGACACGGAGATGAAAGCTGCCGTGTCGGCGCCAGCCGACCGAGCCAGTTCCTGGAATTCCTGCGGGTCTTCTCGCGCCTCGGGATCGTGGCCGTCCAGATGAACCAGGATGGCCCGTTCACCACCACCAGGGCGTTCGAAAAACAATGCAGACTCCTATCAGGCGTTACCAGGCTCGGGGGTTTCTTGCTCGGTGGCACTCGGCAGACGCACGGGGCGGCTCGGTACCACGGTGGAGATTGCGTGCTTGTAGACCATCTGGCTGACAGTGTTCTTCAGCAAAATCACGAACTGGTCGAAGGACTCGATCTGGCCCTGCAGCTTGATGCCGTTGACCAGATAGATGGAAACCGGTACGCGTTCCTTACGCAAGGTATTCAGGTAAGGGTCTTGTAGCGAATGCCCTTTTGACATATGCCGCACTCCTGTAGGGATATAAATCGTTTTAGTTGTCAAATGACGAGAAAGTTAGGCCGCCCTACCCCCAAGGATAGACGGTAACTGGTGAGGTCTCAGCCCAATATGGAGACCGACTCCAGGTATTTCAAGGTACGCGGCAGATTGTCGCAAGCCAGGCTGTCCAGCCAGTGTAAATCAGCCCAACCCCGTAACCAGGTGAATTGCCGCTTGGCCAATTGGCGCGTGGCGATGATGCCCCGCTCTTCCATTTCGACCCGCGTCAGGTCGCCGTCCAGGTATTCCCATACCTGGCGATAACCGACAGCTCTTATAGACGGCAGTCCGGCGTGCAAGTCACGTCTTTCGCGCAGAGCTTCGACCTCTTCGACAAAGCCCTGTTCCAGCATCAGATGAAATCGTTGCGCGATACGCGCGTGCAAAACCTGGCGTTGCGCCGGAGCGATCGCCAAGTGGGCGACAGTATAAGGCAAATGTCCCCGGCCAGAGGGCCCCGAGTCGGGATTTTGCAACGCCTGTCGCTGACGATGTGCAGTCATCGTCAAACCGCTCACGCGGTACACCTCGAGGGCGCGGGTGAGCCGCTGGGGGTCGTTGGGATGGATGCGCGCGGCCGACTCGGGGTCCACCTCCGCCAGCTCGCGATGCAGGACATCCCAGCCCTCGCGCTGCGCCCGCGCTTCCAGTTCCGCACGTACGGCCGGGTCGGCGCTGGGCATGTCCGCCAGGCCCTCCAGCAGCGCCTTGTAGTAGAGCATGGTGCCCCCGACCAGCAGCGGGATGCGGCCCCTGGCGGTGATCTCGGCCATGGCCTCCAGGGCGTCGGCGCGAAATTCAGCG
Source organism: Pseudomonas sp. USHLN015 (assembly GCF_037153275.1). NCBI lineage: Bacteria > Pseudomonadati > Pseudomonadota > Gammaproteobacteria > Pseudomonadales > Pseudomonadaceae > Pseudomonas > Pseudomonas sp. USHLN015. The sequence goes on along the minus strand of NZ_JBBCKP010000007.1, from coordinate 395,961 downwards.
GCGGAATAGCTCTGGGCCGGATCGCGGATGTCGATCAACCGATGCGGGAAGGCCTCGAGCACGGACTTGTCAGGCTTGGCGGTGCCGATGTCCATGCCGCGATAGACCAACGCCGAGTCGACGCTGATCAGATCGCAGGGCAGGTGGCGCGCCAGGTCCAGGGCGAGGTCGGTCTTGCCGGCAGCGGTGGGGCCCATCAGGAAGATGGCCGGTGGCAGGCGCTCGCCCATGTCAGCGGCCACGCAGGAACAGCTTGTCCAGGTCGTCCATGCCCAGTTGCGTCCAGGTCGGACGGCCATGGTTGCACTGGCCGCTGCGCTCGGTGTGCTCCATATCGCGCAGCAAGCCGTTCATTTCGGGCTGGGTGAGGCGGCGATTGGCCCGCACCGCACCGTGGCAGGCCATGGTGCCGAGCAGCTCGTTCAGATGGGCCTGGATGCGGTCGCTGGTGCCGTACTCCAGCAGGTCGGCCAGGACGTCACGCACCAGCTGGGTCGCTTCGGCCTGCTTGAGCAATGCCGGGATCTGGCGGATGGCCAGGGTTTCCGGACCGAGCCGCTGCAGCTCGAAGCCCAGGCGCTGGAACCAGCTCCCATGCTCTTCGGCACAATCGGCCTCGCGCTGGCTGACCGCCACCGACTCGGGCACCAGCAGCGGCTGTCCCTTGAGCCCCTCGCTGGCCATCGCCACCTTCAGGCGCTCGTAGGTGATGCGCTCGTGGGCCGCGTGCATGTCCACCAGCACCAACCCCTGGGCGTTCTCGGCGAGGATGTAGATCCCCTTGAGCTGCGCAAGGGCGTAGCCCAGCGGCGGGATATCCCCCTGGCTGTCCGGCAGCGCCGCCGCAGGCTGATTGGCCATCGGAGCGAAGTATTCGCGGTAGGCGCCCTGGGCCTCGGCGGTGGCGAGCACAGGAGATGGGCGCGGCGCCTGGTAGCCGGCACCGGCGCCGCCATGGGATGGCGTCCAGGCGGGCTGGCTGACGGGCTGCTCCAACACGGTCGCCGCCAGGCTCATTTCGCCCTGGGGCCCGAACTCGCCCGCCTCGATGCCGGTGGCGCGAACCATGCCGCCGACCGCGGCGGGAGCGGCGAGCTGGTCCTCGGGCCGCACCTCGCCAAGAGCGCGGTGCAGGGTGCCATAGAGGAAGTCGTGGACCATGCGGCTTTCGCGGAAGCGCACCTCGTGCTTGGTCGGGTGGACGTTGACGTCCACCACCGCCGGGTCCACTTCCAGGAACAGCACGAAGGTCGGGTGCCGGCCGTTGTAGAGCACGTCGCGGTAGGCCTGGCGCACCGCGTGCACCACCAGCTTGTCGCGCACCATGCGGCCGTTCACATAGAAATACTGCAGGTCTGCCTGGCTGCGGGAGAAGGTCGGCAACCCGACCCAGCCCCACAGGTGCAGGCCGTTGCGCTCCACCTCGATGGGCAGGGCCTGCTCCAGGAAGGCCGGGCCGCAGACGCTGGCCACGCGCCGCGCACGTGATATCTCGTCCTTCGCCTCATGCAGGGCGAAAACCGTCTTGTTGTTGTGGCGCAGGTGGAAGGCGACATCGAAGCGGGCCAGGGCCAGGCGCTTGATCACTTCCTGCAGGTGGTCGAATTCAGTCTTCTCCGCACGCAGGAACTTGCGCCGCGCCGGCGTATTGAAGAACAGGTCGCGGACCTCCACCGAGGTGCCCACGGGGTGGGCGGCGGGCTGCACCCGCGCCTCCATGTCACGCCCCTCGGTCTCGACCTGCCAGGCCTGCTCGGCATCAGGGGTACGCGAGGTCATGGTCAGGCGCGCGACGGAACTGATGGACGCCAGCGCCTCGCCCCGGAAGCCCAGGCTCATCACCCGCTCCAGGTCTTCGAGGTCGCGGATCTTGCTGGTGGCGTGGCGTGCCAGGGCGAGCGGCAGGTCGTCGGCCGGGATGCCGCCGCCGTCGTCACGGACACGCAGCAGCTTGATCCCCCCCTGCTCGACTTCGACGTCGATGCGCCGGGCGCCCGCGTCGAGGCTGTTCTCCAGCAGCTCCTTGATCACCGACGCGGGGCGTTCGACCACCTCGCCAGCGGCAATCTGGTTCGCTAGCCGGGGGCTGAGCAGCTGGATGCGACGCAACTCGGTCATGGCTGGGCTGCCAGGGCGGTCGCCGGGATATCGAGGGTCTGGCCGACCTTGATGTTGTCGTTCTTCAGGCCATTGGCGCTACGCAGAGCGGCCAGGCTGACCTGGTAGCGCTGCGCGATCAGCGCCAGGCTCTCGCCGGAGGTGACCAGATGCTCGCGCGGGCCAGCCGCGATCTTGCCCTGGTCACGCTGCGAGGCGATGTAGGTGCCGGGTGGCGGGTTCTGCTGGAAGAACTGCTTGATGCCGCCCTGGATGGAACGCGCCAGCGCCTGCTGGTGGCTCGCGCTGGCCAGCTTCTGCGACTCGTTGTGGTTGGAGATGAAGCCGGTCTCGACCAGGATCGACGGGATGTCCGGGGACTTCAGCACCATGAAGCCCGCCTGTTCCACGCGGCGCTTGTGCAGCGGCGTGACACGGCTGATGTTGGTCAGCACCTTCTGCCCGACGTTGAGGCTGGAGGACAGCGAAGCGGTCATCGACAAGTCCAGCAGCACACCGGCGAGCATGCGGTCCTTGTCGTCCAGGCTGACGCTGCCGACACCACCGATCAGGTCGGAGCGGTTCTCGTTGTCCGCCAGCCAGCGCGCGGTTTCCGAGGTGGCACCACGGTCCGACAGGGCGAACACCGAGGCGCCGAAGGCGCTGCGGCTGGGCGCGGCGTCCGCATGGATGGAAACGAACAGGTCGGCGCCCTTCTTGCGGGCGATCTCGGTGCGCTTGCGCAGCGGGATGAAGTAGTCGCCAGTGCGCACCAACTCGGCCCGGAACCCCTTCTCCTGGTTGATCTGGCGCTGCAGTTCCTTGGCGATCGCCAGGGTCACGTCCTTCTCATGCTGGCCCTTGGGCCCCAGCGCGCCCGGGTCTTCGCCACCGTGGCCGGCGTCGATGGCAACGATGATGTCGCGATTGCCACCCGGTACCGGCGGCAGCTTGTTGGTGGACGGCTGGGTCGGCGAGACCGGCGGCTGCGGCGAGCTCGGCGCTACCGCCACTTGAGGCGAGGAGGCTTCGTTGGCGGCGGCTTCCTGGTCGAACAGGTCGACCACCAGACGGTTGCCGTACTGCTGGTTGGGCGCCAGGGAGAAACTCTTGGGCACGACAGCAGCGGAAACGTCGATCACCACACGCAGCTCGGTCGGGCTGCGCTGGGCCGATCGCACGCTGGTGATGGGCGTATTGCTGAGCGACAGCTGCTCCAGCTTGGTGGCCAGTTGGGCACCAGTAATATCGATGACGATACGGTTGGGCGCGGCCAGGGTGAACACACTGTGCTGCACGGGGCCGGAGAGGTCGAACACCAGCCGGGTATTGTCGGGGGCGCGCCAAAGCCGAACGCCACGGACCTCCGCAGCGGCCAGGACATCGGCGGCAAACGCCGCAAGCAGAACCCCAATCCCGGCTAACAGCGCGCGCGAGCGCATACCCCACCCCATTCTCTTGTTCATACTCCCGTGGCCAAGGCGGCGCACCAGGACTCGCCGCGCTCGGAATGCGGCGACAGATGCAGCGTACGGCCGCCTGCATGGGGGCTAATGGTAATGTCCATGTCGGCCTTTGGCAAAATGCCGCTGCCCCTTTCCGGCCACTCGATCAGGCACAGGGCGTCGCCCTCGAAATAGTCGCGGATACCCAGGAATTCCAGCTCTTCGGGGTCGGCCAGGCGATAGAGATCGAAGTGGAAAGCACGCAGTTCACCGATCTCGTAGGGCTCGACCAGGGTGAAGGTCGGGCTCTTCACCGCCCCGCCGTGGCCCAGCCCGCGCAGGATCCCGCGCGACAACGTGGTCTTGCCCGCCCCCAGGTCACCGTGCAGGTAGATGACGCCGCGACCACCCGCGGCCTGCGCCAGGCGCGCGCCCAACGCCAGCATGGCGCCCTCCCCCTCGGCGAAAAGACTCAACTCCGGCACGGTGAACACTCCTCAAGCAGCTGACGAATGGTAGGAATAAGATCACTGGCCGCCAGCCCGCGCCCCTGGGCGCCGAGCTGCTGACCCGCACTGGCGTGCAGCCAGACGGCAAGGCAGGCCGCATCGAACGCCGCCATGCCCTGCGCCAACAGGGCGCCGATGACACCGGCCAGGACATCGCCCAGCCCGGCACCCGCCATAGCCGGATGCCCCCGGTCACAGAGCGCCAGGCGACCATCGGCACTCGCCACCAGGCTGCCGACCCCCTTGAGCACCACGGTCGCGTTGTAGCGACGGGCGAGCGCATGGGCCGCAGCGGGGCGATCCGCCTGGACCGCAGCGGTATCGATTCCCAGCAGGCGGGCGGCTTCTCCAGGATGCGGAGTGATGATGCAGCCGGCAGGCAGTGCCACCCGACCGGCCGCCAGCAGGTTCAGGGCATCGGCATCCCACACCTGCGGCACTTCGTGCGCCACCACCGCGCTCATCAGGCTGCGCCCCCAGGCGTTCTGCCCGAGCCCGGGGCCGACCACCAGCACACTGGAGGCGGCGGCCAAGCCACGCAATTGATTGGCGGACGCCACGCCGACGCTCATCACCTCGGGCATCCGCGCCAACGCCGCGGCGACGTGCTCGCCACGGGTCGCCAGTGAAACCATGCCGGCGCCACTGCGCAGGGCGCTTTCGGCACTCAGCAGGGCCGCGCCGCCGGTCCCGAGGTCACCGCCGACGACCAGCAGACGCCCGTAGCGCCCCTTGTGCGCGGTGGCCGGACGCGGCCCTGGAAGCGCCATGCCCTCGACGGCCAGGCGACGGGCGGCGACAGGATGGGCAGCGACCAGCCCGTGGTCCGCCTGCAGTCCGTCGAACGCCAGTTCGCCCACCAGCTCGGGCGCATCGCCCGTGAACAGGCCGAGCTTGAGGCCGATGAAGGTCACCGTCAGGTCGGCGCGCACCGCGACACCCAGTACAGCGCCGCTGTCCGCGCTCAGGCCGGACGGAATATCCACTGCCAGCACGGGCAGGCAACTGGCGTTGATGCAGCGGATGGCCTGCGCGTAAGGCTCGCGCACCGCCCCGGCAAGGCCCGTTCCCAGCAGTGCATCCACCACCACGCCGCGCAGCTCCGCGTCCTCGCTCCAGATCTGGATGGCCACGCCGGCCGCATGCGCCTCATCGCGGGCCAGGGCAGCGTCGCCCTGCAAGGCCGAACTGTCGCCGACCGCCAATACACTGGCCCGCCATCCGGCACGCAACGCGAGGGCGGCGATCAGGTAACCATCGCCAGCGTTGTTGCCGCGACCGGCGAGGACCGTGACTTCCCCCGCATTGGGCCAGCGGCGACGCAGCGCGCGCCACGCGGCGTGGGCGGCACGCTGCATCAGCTCGAAGCCCGGGGTTCCGGCAGCGATCAGGCGCGCATCCAGCTCGCGCACCTGGGCGGATGAATAAAGGGCGAGCGGCAGGTCATCGATTCGATCGGGCATGCGATTCGGTGTTCAGGGCTAGGTCTGGCAGAATTATACGCACCTCGTTTCCGGTTTCCCTCCCAGCATGTCCTTCTCCCCCGATCAACTCGCCACCCTCGCGCAGTCCATCAAGGACTGGGGCCGCGAACTCGGCTTCCAGCAGGTGGGCATCACCGGGGTGGATCTGGGCGAGCACGAGACGCACCTTCGACGCTGGCTGGAAGCGGGCTACCAGGGCGAGATGGACTACATGGCCGCCCACGGCAGCAAGCGCTCCCACCCGGACGAACTGGTCCCCGGCACGCTGCGGGTGGTATCGCTGCGCATGAACTACCTGCCCGGCGACACGCGCATGGCCCAGGTGCTGGGCCAACCGGAGAAGGCCTATGTCTCGCGCTATGCACTGGGCCGCGACTATCACAAGCTGATCCGCAAGCGCCTGCAGCAACTGGCCGAGCGCGTGCAGCAAGCCATCGGCCCCTTCGGCTACCGCGCCTTCGTCGACAGCGCGCCGGTACTGGAGAAAGCCATCGCCGAGCAGGCGGGCCTCGGCTGGATCGGCAAGAACACCCTGGTGCTCAACCGCAAGGCAGGCAGCTATTTCTTCCTCGGCGAACTGTTCGTCGACATGCCCTTGCCGGTGGATGCCCCGCACGGCACGGAACACTGCGGGCGCTGCACCGCATGCATGGACATCTGCCCCACCGCCGCCTTCGTCGCGCCCTACCAGTTGGACGCACGGCGCTGCATTTCCTACCTGACCATCGAGCTCAAGGGCTCGATTCCGGAAGAGCTGCGCCCGATGATCGGCAACCGGGTGTTCGGCTGCGACGACTGCCAGATGGTCTGCCCCTGGAACCGCTTCGCCCGCCCCACCGACCAGGGCGACTTCCAACCGCGCCATGGCCTGGATAACGCCGCCCTGGCAGAGCTCTTCGGCTGGAGCGAGGAGGAGTTCCTCACCCGCACCGAGGGCTCGCCGCTACGTCGCGCGGGCTACGAACGCTGGCTGCGCAACCTGGCGGTCGGCCTGGGCAACGCGCCCTCGACCATCCCTGTGGTGGAGGCCCTGCGCGCCCGGCGCGAGCACCCCTCGGCACTGGTGCGCGAGCATGTGGAGTGGGCGCTCGCCCGGCACCAGGCGGCCTGACGGGCTCAGGCCTTGATGAAGTGCTCGCGGTAGTGGCGCAGTTCGGCGATGGAGTCGCGGATATCGTCCAGGGCCAGGTGGGTGCTGCTCTTCTTCACACCGTCACGCACATGGGGTGCCCAGCGCGCGGCCAGCTCCTTGAGGGTGGAGACATCAAGGTTGCGGTAGTGGAAGTAACCTTCCAGCTTCGGCATATGGCGGTAGAGGAAGCGACGGTCCTGGCAGATGCTGTTGCCGCAGATCGGCGACTTGCCCTTCGGCACCCACTGCTCCAGGAAAGCCAGGGTCTGCGCCTCGGCCTCGGCCGCGCTGATGCGGCTTTCCCGCACGCGCTGGGTCAGGCCGCTCTGCCCGTGCTGGCGGGTATTCCACTCGTCCATGCCGGCGAGAATCTCGTCGCTCTGGTGCACGGCGATGGTCGGGCCCTCGGCGAGCACGTTGAGGTCGCTGTCGGTGACGATGGTGGCCATCTCGATGATGACGTCGTTATCAGGGTCAAGCCCGGTCATTTCCAGGTCGATCCAGATCAGGTTCTGTGCGTTCTGCATGTTCGCTCTCCAAGGCAAGGCGCGCATTCTAGCTTAGAGCCCGGCGCGCCGGGCCGCCCGTGCTAAACTCGCCGCCGTTTTCAACCAGTGGAAGTTCCATGGCCAAACGCCACCTCAGTCGCCGGCAAAGCTGGCGCATCGAGAAGATCCAGGAAGAGCGCGCCGCACGTGCGGCAAAGCGTGAATCGCGTGCGCTCGACGAGCTGGAAGGCGGCGACCTCGGCCCCGAACAGACAGGCCTGGTGATCGCCCACTTCGGTGTACAGGTCGAGGTCGAAGCGCTGGAGGGCGAGATCGCCGGCCAGGTATTCCGCTGCCACCTGCGCGCCAACCTGCCGGCGCTGGTCACCGGCGACCGCGTGGTCTGGCGCTCGGGCAACCAGGGCAGCGGGGTGATCGTCGCCCAGCTGCCACGTACCAGCGAGCTGTGCCGCCCGGACATGCGCGGCGTGCTCAAGCCGGTGGCGGCCAACGTCGACCTGATCGTCATCGTCTTCGCCCCCCTGCCCCATCCGCACGCCAATCTCATCGACCGCTACCTGGTGGCCGCCGAGCACGCCGGCATCCAACCGCTGCTGCTGCTCAACAAGGCCGACCTGGTGGACGAGGACAACAGCGCGATGCTCGACGCCCTGCTGGGCGTCTACCGCCAGCTCGGCTACCCGCTGCTGGAGGTCTCGGCCCACGGTGGCGGCGGCATGGAGGATCTGCAGATGCGCCTCGACGGCCACGTCAGCGTCTTCGTCGGCCAGTCGGGCGTCGGCAAGTCGTCGCTGGTCAACAGCCTGCTGCCTGGCGTCGACACCCGCGTCGGCCCGCTGTCGGAGCTGACCGGCAAGGGCACCCACACCACCACCACCGCGCGTCTGTTCCACTTCCCTGGCGGCGGCGAGCTGATCGACTCCCCCGGCATCCGCGAATTCGGCCTCGGCCATGTCAGCCGTGACGACGTGGAGGCGGGCTTCATCGAGTTCCGCGACCTGCTCGGCACCTGCCGCTTCCGCGATTGCAAGCATGACCGCGAACCCGGCTGTGCCCTGCTCAAGGCGCTTGAGGACGGACGCGTCCAGCCACAGCGCATGTCGAGCTACCGACACATCCTCGAAAGCCTGCCCGAACCCGACTACTGACAGGCAGGGCACCAACGAAAAGGCCACGCGATTGCGTGGCCTTTCTCATTACGGGCGGTTCTGCCGTCGATCAGGGCTGCTTGTTCTCTTCCATCTTCAGCACGCCGTCTTCGAAGATATTCAACTTCTGCTGCAACTCCTGGGGCTGCAGCGGTGCGGCGCCAGCGGGCGGCGTAGCCTGGGTGCCCGACACTGCACCGGGAAGGGCCGGCTGGGTGCCACTGGCGGGCAGGGCATCGCCTTCGGCAGGCGCATTCTGGTCGCCATGGGAGCCTTCGATGTCCCGCTGCGCCTTCTTGGTCAGCACGATGATGTCGATGCGGCGGTTCACCGGATTGAAGGGGTCCTCGCGATCGAACAGCGCCGAAGAGGCGTAGCCGACCACCCGCGCCACCTGATCGTCCGGGTAGCCACCGGCCACCAGTGTGCGACGCGCGGCGTTGGCGCGACTGGCGGAAAGCTCCCAGTTGCCGAAGTCCCCGGTGCCGGCGAACGGCTTGGCATCGGTGTGGCCGCTGATGCTGATCTTGTTCGGCACGGCCTTGATGGTCTCGGCCATGATCAGCAGGATGTCTTCGAAATAGGGCTGCAGGCGGGCGCTGCCGAGGTCGAACATGGGGCGGTTGGCAGCGTCCATGATCTGGATGCGCAGGCCGTCCTGGGTGATCTCGAAGAGGATCTGGTCCTTGAACTTGCGCAGCTCGGGGTTCTCGTCGACCTTGTTCTGCAGTTCCTGCAGCAGCATCTCGAGACGTTCCTTCTCGATCTGGTCGGCCAGGGTCTCGACCTGCTTGGCGTCGACCTGCTGGTTGGTCGAATCGATGGCCGCTTCCTGCGCGTCGGGTGCGTCCTTGAGTTCCGGATTGAGCGTACGGTCCGGTGCCGGCGTCGGCGTGCCGCCGAGGTCGATCACGTAGGGGCTTGCGCTTTCGGTGAACCCGATGGGGTCCTGGAAGTAGCCGGAAATGGCCTTCTTCTGCTCGGGCGTCGCCGAGGACATCAGCCAGAGCACCAGGAAGAACGCCATCATCGCCGTGGCGAAGTCGGCGAACGCGATCTTCCACGCACCGCCATGGTGCCCCGCAGCGTACTTCTTGACGCGTTTGACGATGATCGGCTGGTTGTTGTCCATGACTCAGTCTTCAGCTACCGCGCACGGCCTGCTCGAGCTCGCTGAAGCTCGGCCGGTGCGCAGGAAACAGGACCTTGCGCCCGAACTCCACCGCCAGCGAGGGCGGCATGCCGGAAGCCGACGCCACCAGGCAGGCCTTGATGGCTTCATAGACGTTGAGTTCTTCCTTGGCGTCGTGCTCCAGGGACACGGCAAGGGGGCCGAAGAAACCATAGGCCGCGAGAATACCGAGGAAGGTACCCACCAGGGCCGCACCCACGTGCTGCCCCAGTGCAGACTGCTCGACCTGGCCGAGCAGCGCCATGGTCACCACGATGCCCAGCACCGCCGCCACGATGCCGAAGCCCGGCAGGCCGTCGGCGATGCGGTTGACCGCATGGGCCGGGTGCTCGAACTCCTCCTTCAGGCTGCCCAGCTCCATGTCGAACAGGCCTTCCAGTTCGTGCGGCGCCATGTTGCCGGAGGACATGATGCGCAGGTAATCGCTGATGTAGGCGACCATGCCCGCGTCCTTGAGGATCGCCGGGTACTTGCTGAAGATCGGGCTGGCCGCCGGGTCCTCGATGTCGGCCTCGATGGCCATCATCCCTTCACGGCGGCTCTTGTTGAGGATTTCGTAAAGCAGGCGCAACACTTCCAGGTAGAACGCGTGGGTGAAACGCGAGCTGAACATCTTCAGCGACTTTTTCAGTACATGCATGAAGGTGCTGCCCGGGTTGGCCTGGAGGAAGGCCCCGAGCGCCGCGCCACCGATGATCAACACCTCGAAAGGCTGTATCAGGGCACCAATCTTGCCGTGGGAAAGGACATATCCGCCGAGAACGGTGGCGAATACGACGATGATGCCGATTATTTTTGCCATAAAGTGAGACTTGAAGGGTCAGTAATAGGGTTATGAAAACAACCCTTCTAATTATCGGAACTTATGCGCCAGACTATAGCCAGTTAAGGCGAAAAGCCAGTTTGGCTCAACCCGCATGAAGACGCAGATGGCCCTACCACGCACCCTCGACGCCTGGATCAAGCAACTGGATGGCGTCCGTCTACCGATCCCGGCCGAGAGCCACGAACGGGTGCGCAGGGCGCTGGGCGACAGCCGCCGTTCCATGCGCGAGATCGCCGACCTGATTCAGGATAGTCCCGCCCTGGCCCTGAGCATCATGCGCGAGGCGAACCGCTCCGGTTCTTCCCTCGACAGCCCGGCGGAAAGCCTCGAAGTGGCCCTCACCCGCCTTGGCCTGAAACGCTCGGAAGAGCTGCTTGCACGCCTGCCCGCCGTCGACGAAGCCAACATTCCCCTGGCACTGCGCCAGTTGCAGCTCATCAGCCAGCACGCCTCGCAGCAGGCCAGCGGCCTGTTCGCCGCCCGCCTCGCACGCCTCTGGCAGGAAATCCACTGGAACAGCCTGCTCTTCCTCTCACCGCTGTGGCCGCTGCTGGCGCTGCACCCGCAGTTGTTCGCCGCCTGGGAAACCCGCGTCATCGTCCGAGGCGAGCCGGCGCTCAAGGTGGAGGTCGAACTCCTCGGCGTGCCGCTGCTCAAGCTGTGCCAGGCCCTGGCCGAGCACTGGAAGCTGCCGGACTGGATCACCTACGGCTACCGCCTGCTCAATGCCGACCGGCGCATGCTGGTCAAGGCCCTGCACATCGCCCGCGACAACGAACACCCGTTGCACCAGCAGCAACTGCTCGACGCCGATCCAGCCCTGCGCCGCTGGCTCACCCAACCCGGCAACACGGTCCTGCTGGCCAACGGCCTGGCCGTCTCCGCCCACGACTCCTGGGCCTGCGACCACAGCCTGCGCTGGCAGCGACTGACCGGCCTCTATATGCAGCTGCCGCTGACCGAGCTGCAGCAGCTCATCCACCAGCACGCCGTGGACAGCGCCCGCAAGCACGCCCGCAGCGACCTCTGGCACCCCGCACAAGCGCTGATCTGGCCCTGGGACTGCAGCCGCTGGCCAACCGAGGAAGTGAAACCGACGCCGCCTCCTGCCGCCGCGCTCACCGAGTGGCGCCAGCATTGCGGCCTGTTGCTCAAGGAGCCCAGCGCCTTCGCCAACATCGTCCAGCTCACCGCCTGCGCCCGCGATGCGCTCGCTGCCTGCGGCATGCGCCGCAGCCTGATCCTCCTCGCCGACCGCACCCAGAGCAGGCTGATGGTGCAACAGAGCGCCGGCCTGCCCAAGGAAGCCGCCAGCCTGGCCCTGGACCCCGCGCAGAGCCAGGTGCTGCGCCGCCTGCTCGCGCAGCCCGGACAACTGCGTCTCACGCCGGAGAACGCCGCGCAGTACTCGGCGCTGTTTCCCGGCAACCTCAAGGCCTTGTTCCCCGCCGACCACCTGCTGCTGCGCTCCATCCCCGCCAATGGCCGGGTCGCGCTGCTGGTGATCGCCGACCAGGGCGGCCAGCCCTTCGCCGACGTGAGCCTCCAGGCATTCGGAAAGACGGTGCAATGCATCGAGCGCGCCCTGGCCAGCTTTGCCACGCGCGGCCGCTGACCTTTCCGCTACAATCCGCCTTTTTCACCCATCCCCGGAGTCTTCAATGTCCGCCTTTTCCGGCTTGCCGCTGGTCATCGAACCGGCCGACCTGGCAGCGCGACTCGATGCGCCCGACCTGATACTGGTGGACCTGACCAGCGCCGCGCGCTATGCCGAAGGCCACATCCCCGGAGCCCGCTTCGTCGACCCCAAGCGCACCCAGCTCGGCCAGCCCCCAGCGCCTGGCCTGCTGCCTGCCAAGGCCGACCTGGAGACCCTGTTCGGTGAACTGGGCCAGCGCACCGATGCCACCTACGTCGTCTATGACGACGAGGGCGGCGGCTGGGCCGGCCGCTTCATCTGGCTGCTGGATGTGATCGGCCACCGCCGCTACCACTACCTGAACGGTGGCTTGCACGCCTGGTTGGCCGATGGCCGCGAGACCTCCACCCAGGTCCCGGATGCGGCCGGTGGCCCGCTGCCGCTGGTGATCCACGACGAACCCACCGCCACCCGCGATTACCTGCAAGGCCGTCTCGGCGCCGCTGACCTCGCCATCTGGGACGCCCGCGGCCCCGGCGAATACGCCGGCACCAAGGTCCTGGCGGCCAAGGGTGGCCACATCCCGGGGGCGGTGAACTTCGAATGGACCGCCGGCATGGACCCGCAGCGCGCCCTGCGCATCCGCGAGGACATCGCCGAGATCCTGCAGTCGCTCGGCATCACCCCGGACAAGGAAATCGTCACCCACTGCCAGACCCATCATCGCTCCGGCTTCACCTACCTGGTGGCCAAGGCGCTGGGCTACCCCCGCGTGAAGGGCTACGCCGGCTCCTGGTCGGAGTGGGGCAACCACCCGGATACCCCTGTCGAGGCCTGAGCCTCCGGTAAACAAGGAACACCCATGAAAGAACGCCTGTTCATCATCAGCCAGTACCTGCTGCCCCATCACCTGCTCTCGCGCCTGGCCGGTTGCGTGGCGGAATGCCGCGTGCGCTGGTTCAAGAACGCCTTCACAGCCTGGTTCGCCCGCCGCTACCAGGTGAACATGAGCGAGGCCCTGGTCGAGGACCTCACCGCCTACGAGCACTTCAACGCCTTCTTCACCCGCGCCCTGAAAGACGGCGCCCGCCCGCTCGACCCGACCCCCGGCGCCATCCTCTGCCCCGCCGACGGTGCGGTCAGCCAGCTCGGCCCCATCGAGCACGGCCGCATCTTCCAGGCCAAGGGCCACAGCTTCAGCGTCCTCGAACTGCTGGGCGGCGACGCCGAGCGAGCGGCGCCCTTCATGGGCGGTGACTTCGCCACCATCTACCTGTCGCCGCGCGACTACCACCGTGTGCACGCCCCGCTCGGCGGCACCCTGCGCGAGATGGTCTACGTACCGGGCCGCCTGTTCTCGGTGAACCAGAGCACTGCCGAGAACGTGCCCGAGCTGTTCGCCCGCAACGAGCGCGTGGTCTGCCTGTTCGACACCGAGCGCGGCCCGATGGCCGTGGTGCTGGTGGGCGCGATGATCGTCGCCTCCATCGAGACCGTCTGGGCCGGCCTGGTGACACCACCCAAGCGCGAGCTGAAGACCTTCCGCTACGACGAGGCCGCACGGGCACCGATCAGCCTGGAAAAAGGCGCAGAACTGGGTCGATTCAAGCTGGGCTCCACCGCCATCGTGCTCTTCGGACCGCAGCAGATCCGCTGGGCCGAAGGCCTCGCAGCCGGCAGCGCGGTCAGCATGGGCGAGCTTCTCGCCCTGCCTGCAGAGGCCTGATGAACCGGGCGGGCCGGGTGGAACGCAAGTCTGCGACCGAATGTCCAACCGTGCAGGGCAGCCATCCCGGCCCGTCGCCCATCCACTGGCAGCACTTCGCCACACCAGCCCCGCGATGGGCTGCGATGGGCGAGGGATGCTGCTAGAGTGCGAGTGAATTTACCGTACGTCTCGCCCGGCGCAGTTGGAGCATTCGAGCTACATGGACAAACAGAGTCCCCACCTGTTATTGCGTGTTCCTACTCCGAACAAGCAGAACCTGTCCTTCTGCGACGCCACCCCGCGTGACCTAAAGCGTTGGATATCCGGCCTGCCCAAGGCCAACCTCGGCGAGACCGCACGCCAGCTCTACCAGGCCCTGGTGGAACTCAACCAGCTCGTCACCGCCAGCGACAACCGCCTGCAACTGCTCGAGTTGCTGCGCCCCGAGGTGTACTACGTCTGCCAGCACCTGGAGCGCCACTTCCTCAACCAGGCCATCGTCCTCGACGAACGCCCGCGCAAGGTCGCCAACCTCTGCCAGGCCCTGCAGAACCACCTCGCCATCGGCTACAAGCAGATCGTCGCCCATGAGTCGGCGCGCCAGTCGAAGGAAGGCGCGCAACTGCTGACCATCGCCCTGCAACGGGCCATGCACAGCCTCAATGGCGCACTGATCCGCGCCAGCCAGCTCTACTGCCCGGTGCCCGAGGGGCTATGGCTGGAGCTGCACCAGCTCTATCAGATCGCTGCATCCCGCCAGGCCCAGCGCGCCATCATCCGCGACAACCTCGCCCGCCACACCGACGGCCTCAGCGTCGAGCAGACCTACCTGGTCGCGCTGCTGCTGGGCTGTGCGCGCTGCAACCAGATGCGCCAGAACAACATCGCCCGCCTCGCCGAAGTGCTAGAGCCCTGGAGCAGCCTGGTGCGCCTGCAGCCCGGCGACGCCCCCTCGACGCTGTTCGCCGTCGCCACCCAGGTGGATGGTCCGCCGCGCTACAAGTCGCTGTTCCAGGACAACGAGCTGCACAACCTGCTGGGCATCGACCCGCTGCCGCTGGTGGATGCGATCAAGGAATACCTGCTGCTGCCCAGCGAGAACCGTGAAAAAGCCCGCCTGCTGCTGCCGGAAGGCATCAGCCTCGACCTGCTTCAGCACCTGAGTTCGGCCTGGGGCGATATCTCCGAGCGCACCTTCCAGCGCAACCCGGGCCGCGGCAACCTCACGCTGTGCATCGGCATGAGCGCCCTGCACTTCTTCATTTCCGGCAGCAAGCCGTTCAGCGAGATCCTCAAGCTGCCGGTCGAGATCGGCCAGGCCGTGTTCAAGCCGATCAACAAGGACGAGGGCGATGTCTGGGGCAATGCCTTCGACGCGCAGCCCAACCAGAACTGGGAAGCCGGCCTGCCCTACGAGGAAATCCAGTACAGCAAGCCCGTGGTCAGCGGCGACACGTCGCCGCAGCACGCGCCCGCCGCCCCCAGCGCGGAAAGCTACCCGACCTTCGCCCTGTCGATCGTCAACCACAGCCCCGGCGGCTACTGCCTGAGCTGGCCCAAGGAAGTCCCGAGCCAACTGCAGGCTGGTGAACTGCTGGGCATCCAGGACGGCCCCGGCCAGGGCTGGAGCGTCGCCGTGGTGCGCTGGATCCGCCAGGTACGCGGCGGCGGCACGCAGATGGGCATCGAGCTGATCGCCCCCCACGCCCAGGCCTGCGGCCTGCAGCTGCTGCGCAAGGCCGACCAGCACAGCCACTACCTGCGTGCCTTGCTGCTGCCTGAAATCAGCGCCATCTCGCGCCCCGCCACCCTGATCACGCCGCGCCTGCCTTTCCAGGAGGGCAACAAGGTGCAGATCAATATCCACGGCAAGGAGCGTCGCGCCGTGCTCACCAGCCGCCAGACCACCACCGGCAGTTTCAGCCAGTTCGAATACCGCGCGTTCGAGCAGGAAAACGAGAATCCCGGGAAGCCCGTCACAGCTTCCAGTGAGCAGAGCCCGGCTGGGGAGGAAGATTTTGACTCCCTCTGGAAGTCGCTGTAGATTCCCGTGCCATCACCATTTGTCGCCTATTAGCGCCCGTTCGGCGCGGTCTAAGCACACGCCATGGCAATCGAAAAGAAAACCATCCGTCTGCTGATCCTGGAAGACTCGCAGAACGAAGCCGAGCGCCTGGTCAGCCTGTTTCGCAACTCCGGTCGCGCGACCCGCGTTCACCGCCTCGTCTCCAGTGACGACCTCGCCGAGGTCCTCCAGCAGAGCTGGGATCTGCTCATCGCCGCCCCCGAGAGTGACAACCTCTCCCCTGGCGAAGCCCTCAACGCCATCCGCCGCCAAGCCAAGGACATTCCGTTCATCCAGCTGGTAGCGGAGAACGATTCCGACCTGATCACCGAAGCCCTCGCCCTCGGCGCCCAGGATGCATTGCCCCAGGGCGAGGACGAGCGCCTGGTGCTGGTGGCCAACCGCGAGCTGGCCAACCTCGAGGAACGCCGCTCCCGCCGCGCCGCCGAAGTCAGCCTGCGCGAGGCCGAGAAGCGTTGCCAGTTGCTGCTGGACAGCTCGGTGGACGCCATCACCTACGTCCACGACGGCATGCACATCTATGCCAACCGCGCCTATGTCGAGATGTTCGGCTACGAGGATGCGGAAGAACTGGAAGGCATGCCGATGATCGACCTGATCGCCGGCAGCGACCAGAGCGCGTTCAAGGACTTCCTGAAGAACTACCGCAGTGGCGACGGCAGCGCCGAACTGACCTGCTCCGGCGCCAAGGTCGACGGCCAGAGCTTCCAGGCGCGCATGAGCTTCTCGCCCGCCACCTATGACGGCGAGCCCTGCATCCAGGTGGTGATCCGTGCGGAAACCGCCAGCGCCGAGCTGGAAGAAAAGCTGCGCGAGATCAGCAGCCAGGACCTGGTCACAGGCCTCTACAACCGCAACCACTTCAGCGAGCTGATGGACGCCGCTGCCGACCGCGCGGTGAACGCCGGCCAGCCCGCCTCCCTCGCCTACATCCGCGTCGACCGCTATTCCGGCCTGCAGGCGGACGTCGGCATCGCCGGCAGCGACCTGCTGCTCACCGACCTGGCCAACCTGCTGCGCGCCCACTTCCCGGCCGATGCCCAGCTGGCTCGTTTCGGCGACGACGTGTTCAGCGTGCTGCAACCCGGCCAGACGCCGGAGCAGGCCCGCGAAGGCCTGAACACCCTGCTGAAGAAAGTCGAAGGCCACCTGTTCGACGTCAGTGGCCGCACCGTACAGATGAGCCTGTCCATCGGCGTCGCCGGCCTCAACGAGACCACGCCCAAGGCCCAGGAAGTGATCGATCGCGCCCATCGCTGCGCCGACGAAATCACCGACGGCAACGAGGTGCGCCTGTACAACCCGGCCAGCGAACTGGCCGCCGCCGCCAACCGCGGCAGCCTGGTGGCCATGGTCCAGCAGGCCCTGGAGAACAACAGCTTCCGCCTGCTGTTCCAGCCGATCATCAGCCTGCGCGGCGACAACTTCGAACATTACGAAGTCCTCCTGCGCCTGCTCAGCCCCCAGGGCGAGGAAGTGCCGCCGGCCGATTTCCTCGGTGCCGCCAAGGACGCCGGGCTGGCCGAGAAGATCGACCGCTGGGTGATCCTCAACTCCATCAAGCTGCTCTCCGAACACCGCTCGAAGGGCCACAGCACGCGCCTGTTCGTGCACCTGTCCGGCGCCAGCCTGCAGGACCAGACCCTGCTGCCGTGGCTCAGCGTCGCCCTCAAGGCCGCCCGTCTGCCGTCCGACGCGCTGGTCTTCCAGTTCAGCGAACCGGACGCCATCGCCTACCTGAAGCAGGCCAAGGCATTGACCCAAGGCCTCGCCGAGCTGCACTGCCAGGTCGCCCTGTGCCAGTTCGGCTGCGCGCTCAACCCGTTCAACACACTCAAGCACCTGACCATCGACTTCGTGAAGGTCGACGGTTCCTTCACCCAGGACCTGAGCAAGGCCGAAAGCCAGGAAGCCCTGAAGACCCTGCTTGCCAGCCTGCACTCCCAGGCCAAGCTGACCATCGTGCCCTACGTCGAGAGCGCCAGCGTGCTGGCCACCCTCTGGCAGGCCGGGGTCAACTACATCCAGGGCTACTACCTGCAGGGCCCGAGCCAGTCGATGGACTACGACTTCTCGTCAGGCGACGAGTAAGCCGCTCACGGCGCTCCAAAGAAAAAGCCGCCCTCGGGCGGCTTTCTCGTTTCCGACGTGCCGATCAGTCCTGGCCGTCGCGGTCGCGGAAGCCCAGCAGGTAGAGGATGCCGTCCAGGCCGAGCGTGGAAATGGCCTGCTTGGCCGATTGCTTGACCAGCGGCTTGGCGCGGAAGGCCACGCCCAGCCCGGCCAGGGCCAGCATCGGCAGGTCGTTGGCGCCATCCCCCACGGCGATGGTCTGCTCCAGGCGAAGCCCTTCCTTCTCCGCCAGCTCGCGCAGCAGGTCGGCCTTGCGCTGGGCGTCGACGATCGGCTCGACGGCGACGCCGGTCAGCTTGCCGTCCTCGATCTGCAGCTCGTTGGCGAACACGTAGTCGATGCCGAGCCTGGCTTGCAACTGCTTGGCGAAGTAGCTGAAGCCACCGGAGAGGATGGCGGTCTTGTAACCCAGGCGCTTGAGCTCGGCGAACAGGGTCTCGGCACCCTCGGTCAGGCGCAGGGAGGCACCGATCTCTTCCAGCACGTCTTCGGAGAGGCCCCGAAGCAGCGCCAGGCGCTCCTTGAAGCTGGCACGGAAATCCAGCTCGCCGCGCATCGCCCGCTCGGTGATCTCCGAGACCTGCTCGCCGACGCCGGCAGCCTTGGCCAGCTCGTCGATCACCTCGGCCTCGATCAGCGTGGAGTCCATGTCGAACACCGCCAGGCGGCGGTTGCGGCGGAACACCGAGTCGCGCTGGAAGGCGATGTCGACGTTCAGCTCCTGGGCCACGCTGAGGAACTCGGCCCGCAACGCCGCCGGGTCGGCCGGCTCGCCGCGCACGGAGAACTCGATGCAGCCCTTGCCCTGGCTGGCCGGCATATCGAGCGGCATGCGCCCGGAGAGACGATCGATGTGATCGATGTTCAGGCCGTACTTGGCGGTGATGGCGCTGACGCGCTGCAACTGCTCGGCGGTGACCTTGCGGGTCAGCAGGGTCACCATGTGGCGGGGCTTGCCCTGGCCACCGACCCACACCTGGTAATCGCTCTCGGAAACCGGGGTGAAACGCACCTGCTGGTCCAGCTTGTAGGCGGTGAAGAGCACGTCCTTGAGCACGGACGATGCCTGCTCGTTGTCCGGTATCTCCACCAGGATGCCGAAGGACAGCGTGTCGTGGATGACCGCCTGGCCGATGTCGAGGATGTTCACCCCGCCCTGTGCGAGAACACCGGTGATCGCGGCGGTGAGGCCGGGACGGTCTTCCCCAGTGATGTTGATCAGGACTATTTCGCGCAAGGCGCACCTCCCGCAGTGGAAAAGGCGCACATTCTACCCACTTTCACGGTCTGACGAGCATGCCGGGCGCTTTGCCCTGTTAGGGGGCGCCGTTATACTGCGCCACAATTCCGTCCGAGAAGAGCCGAGCTCTGTGAACCGGCCTACGCCCGTCAAACCCGACAACTTCTTCCTGCTGATCTACCACGCCCTGCGCCAGCGCCGTGTGCCGATCGCCTTGCGCATCGCCAGCCACAGCCTCCTGCTGGTCGCCCTGGCCCTGGTGATCTACGCCTGGGTGATGGGCATGCAGTTCAAGCAGGCGATGCAGCAGCAGGCCGACGCCCTGGGCCAGAGCCTGACCGCGCAGACCGCCGCGTCCGCCACCGAGTTGTTGGTGTCCAACGACATCCTCAGCCTCAACGTGCTGCTCAACAACCTCGTGAAGAACCCCCTGGTGGCCCATGCCGCCATCTACAGCGTGGACAACCGCATCCTCGCCGAAGCCGGGTCGCGCCCCAAGCAGGGCCTCCTGGGCGAAGTCGAAGGCCTGTACTCCACGCCCATCACCTTCCAGGAGGTGATCGCCGGGCACCTGCGCCTGAGCCTGGACATGCAGCAGTTCCAGCAGCCCATGACCATCAGCCTGCAGAGCATGGGCCTGCTCAGCCTGATCCTCCTCGCCCTGGCGCTGTCCCTCAGCCTGCGCCTCGGCCGCCACATCTCCACCCCGCTGCTGCAATTGCGGGTCTGGCTGCGCGATCCGGACGACCCCGCCCCCGGCGCCGGCCGCCAGGACGAGATCGGCGACCTCGCCCGCCAGTTGCAGGCGCGCCTGGTGCCGGAGAAGCCCGAACCTGAGCCCGAACCCGAGATCGAGGAGGCTTACCTGGACGAAGAAGAGGACTTCCTCGAAGACGACCAGGACCACGTGGAAGAAGGCTTCGAGATCCGCAACCTGCGCGATGACAGCTTCGACGGCGACAGCGCCGAGGAAAGCCCGAGCCGCCTGTTCACCCCGGACGAGGACGACCCCTTCGCCGACCTGCGCCCGCGCGAGGAAGAACCGCCCGCCGCAGCCCCGGCCCTCGTGCCCGAGGAGAACGAGGACGACCTGCACCGCAGCGCCGTGCTCGCCGTGCAGCTCGGCGCCCAGGACCAGCTGCGCCGCCTGCCCCGCAGCCGACTGCTGGACCTGCTGCAACGCTATCGCGACTGCCTCGACCAGGCCGCCGAGCTCTACCAGGGCGAGCTGCACACGCTCAACGACGGCAGCAGCCTGATGCTTTTCCACAGCGCCGACAGCGGCGAGGACCACCTGACCCATGCGCTCTGCTGCGGCGAGCTGCTGCGCGCACTCGGCCATGCCCTGCAGATCGAAGTGGCCGACAGCGGCATCACCCTGCAGCTGCAACTGGGCCTGACCCTCGGCGACAGCCTCGCCGGCCTGGGCCAGGGCGACCTGCTGCTGGACGACACCACCCAGAGCGCCCTGGCGCTGAGCCAGCACAGCCGCAACCTGTTGCTGGTGGAGCGCGCCATCGCCGACGACGCGCTGGTGCGTCAGCGCGCCCGCGTACGCCCCATCGCCAGCCCGGAAGGCGCCTGCTGCGTCGAGCGCCTGCTGGAACCCTACCCCTCGCTGCTGGAACGCCAGCTGGCCCACATGCACGACGCCGGGCGCCACTGAGCCCGGCAGCCAAGGACAGGCGCCATGACCACCCTCATCACCCATCCCCTGCCCGTCCTCGCGGTGGGCATCGCCCTGGGCAGCCGCGTCATCCCACCATGGCTGCTGCTGGCGGGGCTGTTCTTCGCCTGCCTGCCCGACGCCGATGTCGCCGCCTTCAAGCTCGGCATCGCCTACGCCGACGCCTTCGGCCACCGGGGCTTCAGCCATTCACTGCTGTTCGCCGCCTGCTGCGGCCTGTTCGGCGCCCTGGTCCATCCGCTGCTGCGCTGCGGCCCCCTGAAGGCGGGCCTGTTCATCGGCCTCGCTACCCTCAGCCACAGCCTGCTCGACGCCATGACCGATGGCGGCCTGGGCGTGGCCTGGTTCTGGCCCTGGGACATGCAGCGTCATTTCCTGCCCTGGCGCCCCATCGAGGTGTCCCCCTTCATTGGCGGCTTCTTCACCCAGCGCGGCATCGACGTGCTGCTCTCCGAAGCCCGCTGGGTCGGCCTGCCCTGCCTGCTGCTGGCACTCGGCGGCCTCAGCGTACGTCGCCTGCTCGCCAGGCGCGCGGCCACCTGAAGCGTCGCCACCCGCGCATCCGAAGGCGAATCGCGATACCAATGAAAAAGCCCGCATCAAGCGGGCTTTTTCGTCGATCGGCAGCGATCAGAAGCGGAACACTTCCACATCGGTACGCACCGGGGCGGCCAACGGGATCTTCGGAGGCGTCGGTCCGCGCGAGCGCGCCGGGGCGGCATTGGCCTTGCGCGGTTCCTCGGCGGCTGCCGTGGGCTGGCCGGCGAGCGGCTTGACCGCACCCGCCAGTTGCTCGGCCAGTTGCTGGAGCAGCTGGCTCTGGGCGCGGACCTGGTCGGCCGCAGTGCCGCTGTGGGGTTGTTCCAGGCGTACCAGGCGGCTGTCACGCAGCTGACCGGCCTTGTCCAGCAGGCGCCACTGGGCCTCCAGCACGGCAGGCCGCTGGGGGCCGGAGTCGAGGCGGCTGATGGTCAGCAGGACCTGGATCTCGGGGGTGAAGCCGGGGGTGGACGGCGCCAGCACCAGGCGCTGGCTGTCCAGGCGCCAGGACAATTGGCGCAGCAGCAGTTGATCGATATCGCCCGCCAGGCTGCCGGCCCAGCGGCCATCGGTGGAAGCCGTCAGGCTGCCGTCGGGCTGGCGCTGCAGCAGGGTTTCGCGCTGCAGGTAGTCGGCAACCGAAACCGGCCCCAGCAGGACGGCCATGCCGGCGGACTGGTCCGGCAGTTCGGCGGTGCCGCTATCGAGCTGGTACATGGGTACCGGTGCATTGTGAACGCAGCCACCCAGGCCCAGAAGGCTGGTGAACAGCGCCAACAAAGGAAGACGTTTCATCTCTCTCACCCAGGGCCGCCACACGGCAACCCGCAGTCGGATTCATTGATGTTCGGAGCGTTCGCCACAACCGCGCGCGGCCCGAGGGGACATATCATCCGCCAATGTGATGGATGACTCCAGCCTCGGGCGTCGAATGGCAACCAACGGGCGGCGAACGCCGATTCAGCCCTGGACTTCGACCAGCAGCGCGTCGACGCGCTGGAAACCGCGCGGCAGCTTGTTGCCACGTCGGCCCCGTTCGCCCTTGTAGTGCTCCAGGTCGTCGGCCTTGAGCGACAGGGTGCGCTTGCCGGCCTGGAGCACCAGGGTGGCACCGGCCGGCAACACGGCCAGGTCCGCCAGGTACTCCTCGCGGCTGGCGACGCGGTCGCCGGGGATGCCGATGATCTTGTTGCCCTTGCCCTTGGCCAGTTGCGGCAGGTCGGCCACCTTGAACAGCAGCAGTCGCCCTTCGGTGGTAACCGCCGCCAGCCAGTCCTCCTCCAGGCTCGACAGCGGCCTTGGCGGCACGACACGGGCGCCATTGGGCAGGCTGACCAGGGCCTTGCCGGCCTTGTTCTTGGCCTGCAGGTCCTCGCCCTTGACCACGAAACCGTAGCCGGCGTCCGAGGCGATCACATAGAGCGCATCGTCCTCGGGCAGCAGCACGCATTCGAAGGTCGCTCCCGGCGGCGGGGCCAGGCGGCCGGTCAGCGGCTCGCCCTGGCCACGGGCCGATGGCAGCGTGTGCGTCGCCAGCGAATAGCTGCGACCGGTGGAGTCGATGAACACGGCGTACTGGTTGGAACGGCCGGGCGCGGCGGCCTTGAACTCGTCGCCGGCCTTGTAGGAAAGGCTGGTGGCATCGATATCGTGGCCCTTGGCGGAACGCACCCAGCCCTTCTCCGACAGCACCACCGTGACCTTCTCGTTCGGCAGCAGGTCGTGTTCGGTCAGCGCCTTGGCCTCGGCACGCTCGACGATCGGCGAGCGGCGGTCGTCGCCGTATTTCTCGGCGTCCTCGAGGATTTCCTTGCGCACCAGCTTCTTCAGCTTGGCTTCGCTGCCCAGCAGCGCCAGCAGCTTCTCGCGCTCCTTGGCCAGCTCTTCCTGCTCGCCACGGATCTGCATCTCTTCCAGGCGGGCCAACTGGCGCAGGCGGGTCTCGAGGATGTACTCGGCCTGGACCTCGGTGAGGCCGAAGCGCTCCATCAGCACCGGTTTGGGCTGGTCCTCGGTGCGGATGATGCGGATCACCTCGTCGAGGTTGAGGAAGGCGATCAGCCGGCCTTCCAACAGGTGCAGGCGGTGCTCGACCTTGTCCAGGCGGAACTGCAGGCGGCGGCGCACGGTGCCGACGCGGAAGGTCAGCCACTCGGTGAGCAGGGTGCGCAGGTCCTTGACCTGGGGCTTGCCGTCCAGGCCGATGATGTTGATGTTCACCCGGTAGGTGGACTCGAGGTCGGTGCTGGCGAACAGGTGCTGCATCAGCGCCGCGTGGTCGACGCGGCTGCTGGTCGGGATGATCACGATGCGGCAGGGGTTCTCGTGGTCCGACTCGTCGCGCAGGTCGGCGATCTGCGGCGCCTTGGAAGGCTTGGCCTGCATCATCGCGGCGATCTGCTCCAGCACCTTGGCGCCGGAGACCTGGTGCGGCAGCGCGGTGACGACGATGTCGCCATCCTCGACGTGGTACACGGCGCGCATGCGCACCGAGCCACGGCCGGTCTCGTAGATCTTCAGCAGGTCGGCGCGCGGCGTGATGATCTCCGCCTCGGTCGGATAGTCCGGCCCCGGGATGTGCTCGCAGAGCTGCTCGACGGTCGCCTTGGGCTCGTCGAGCAGGCGCACGCAGGCGTTGGCGACCTCACGCAGGTTGTGCGGCGGCACGTCGGTGGCCATGCCCACGGCGATGCCGGTGGTGCCGTTGAGCAGGATGTTCGGCAGGCGCGCCGGCAGCACCAGCGGCTCTTCCAGGGTGCCGTCGAAGTTCGGGCCCCAGTCCGCGGTGCCCTGGCCCAGCTCGCTGAGCAGCACCTCGGAGTAGCGCGACAGGCGCGCCTCGGTGTAGCGCATGGCGGCGAAGGACTTGGGATCGTCCGGCGCGCCCCAGTTGCCCTGGCCGTCCACCAGCGTATAGCGGTAGCTGAAGGGCTGGGCCATCAGCACCATGGCTTCGTAGCACGCCGAGTCGCCATGGGGGTGGAACTTGCCGAGCACGTCGCCCACGGTGCGCGCGGACTTCTTGTGCTTGGAGTCGGCGTCCAGGCCGAGCTCGCTCATGGCGTAGACGATGCGCCGCTGCACGGGCTTGAGGCCGTCGCCGATATGCGGCAGGGCGCGGTCCATGATCACGTACATGGAATAGTTGAGATAGGCCTGTTCGGTGAACTCGGCGAGGGAGCGGCGCTCCACGCCTTCCAGGCTGAGATCGAGGGATTCGCTCATGCGTGCCTCACGGTGACATGTGTTGGCGCAGCACCAGGGTGCCGTCGCGCTGGGTGAATTCGAGTTGTTTGAGGGCGCTCATGCCGAGCAGCACCTCGTCGCCATCCATGCCGGGCGCGATGATCGCGGGCACGTCGGCGAGGACGATCTCCCCCAGCTGCAGCTCGCGCAGCCGGGTGCGATGGCCATTGCTGCGGCCATTAGCGGTACTCAAGGTAATGGGCTCGCCCGGTACCAGGCCCAGTTCGTCGGCCAGGGCATCGGGAACGGCCACGGCGGTGGCGCCGGTGTCCAGCAGGAAGGTCACCTGGCGGCCATCGATGCGCCCGTTCATCAGGTAGTGCCCCTGCCGGCTGCTGGCCAGGCGCACCTCCACGTAGCCGTCGCCGCGCCGGGATTCCGGCACCTGGTTGGGGTTGCGCTGGCCGTCCTCCCAGCGACCGAAGAAGTGCGTGGCCAGGAGCATGGCGATGCCCCAGGCGAGGATCAGCATGACCCTGCCCGCGCGCTTGCCCGGCGCCTGCTCGCTCATGGCTGCTCCCAGCCGCCGCTCGGTTTGGCGAAGCGCCAGACGATCGGTCGCAGCTCGCCATCGGCCCGGGCCTTGTTGCCGTTGTCGAGCACGATCCAGGCACCCTCGGCATCGACCCAGAGGCCTTCGGCCATGCCCCAGTCGACGTCGTAGCGACGCGGCTCGGCCAATGCCTCGGCGGCGAAGGACCAGCAACGCTCGACGCTGCCCTTGCTCGGGTCGCGACGGCAGATGCGGTGGGCATGACGCTCCAGGGTGTACAGCTTGCCGTTGTGGAAGGCCAGGTCGGAGAAATCCCTGGACATCGGCACGCCACGACCCAGGCCGGGCGGCGGGGCATCCTCGCCGGCTTCGCTGAAGAGCACGCAGCCGCCGGAGCAGCCCCAGGTGGACTGCTTGCGGTGCAGCACCATCAGGCCGCGCCGTTCGCGCTCGGCGCCGAGCCACAGGCGTTCGCCGGAGGGCTCGACGGCGATGCCTTCCAGCAGGGCGTTGAAGTGCAGCAGCATGCCGCTGGCGCGGGCCTGGCGGACCAGGCTCTCCGGCAGGCGCAACCAGTCGGCGCTGCCGGCGTGCGGTACCTGCAGCACCGCCGCATGGGTTTCGCTCACCAGGTAGCGGTTGCCGGCGGCGTCGCAGGTGATGCCTTCGAAGTCCAGTTCGTTGCCGCGCACCATGCTCATCGCCCAGTTGCGCACACGAACGCCCCACGGCAGGCCGCTGGGTGGCGGTGGCGGGGCAACGAAGCGCTCGGCCTCGGCCTTGAGCACGCCTTCCGACGGCACCAGGCGGAACAGGCGGTCATCGACCCGGTCGGAGACCACCAGCAGCTCCTTGCCACAGAGGGCGATGCCGGAGAGGTTGCCCTCGGCGACGCCGTCCACCGGGTACTCGGCGCCGAGCTTGAGTTCCTCGACCGGCGGGGCGGCCCACAGAGGCGAGGCGGTCAGCAGCAGGGCGAGAAGGACGCTCGCCCTCACACCAGGACCTCGGCCAGGTTGCCCTTGGACTCCAGCCAGGACTTGCGGTCGCCGGCGCGTTTCTTCGCCAGCAGCATGTCCATCATCTCGTGGGTGCCTTCGCCATCTTCCAGGGTCAGCTGCACCAGGCGCCGGGTGTTCGGGTCCATGGTGGTTTCGCGCAGTTGCAGCGGGTTCATCTCACCCAGGCCCTTGAAGCGGGTGACCTGCGGCTTGCCGCGCTTCTTCTCGGCCGCCAGGCGATCGAGGATGCCATCGCGCTCGGCGTCGTCGAGGGCGTAGTAGATCTCCTTGCCCAGGTCGATGCGGTACAGCGGCGGCATCGCAACGTAGACATGCCCGGCTTCCACCAGCGGGCGGAAGTGACGGACGAACAACGCGCACAGCAGGGTGGCGATGTGCAGGCCGTCGGAGTCGGCGTCGGCGAGGATGCAGATCTTGCCGTAGCGCAGTTGCGCCACGTCGGGGGTGCCCGGGTCGACGCCGATGGCGACGGCGATGTCGTGCACTTCCTGGCTGGCGAGCACTTCGCCGCCGTCCACTTCCCAGGTGTTCAGGATCTTCCCGCGCAGCGGCATGATCGCCTGGAACTCCTTGTCACGCGCCTGCTTGGCCGAACCGCCGGCGGAGTCACCCTCCACCAGGAACAGCTCGGAACGCATCGGGTCCTGACCCGCGCAGTCGGCCAGCTTGCCGGGCAGCGCCGGGCCCTGGGTGATCTTCTTGCGCTCGACCTTCTTGCCCGCCTTGAGGCGGCGGCCGGCGTTGCTGATGGCCAGCTCGGCCAGTTGCAGGCCCATGTCGGGGTGCGCGTTGAGCCAGAGGCTGAAGGCGTCCTTGGCGACGCCGGCGACGAAGGCGGCCGCCTCGCGGGAGGACAGGCGCTCCTTGGTCTGCCCGGAGAACTGCGGGTCCTGCATCTTCATCGAGAGGACGAAGGCGATGCGTTCCCAGACGTCTTCCGGAGCCAGCTTGACGCCACGGGGCAGCAGGTTGCGGAACTCGCAGAACTCGCGCATCGCATCCAGCAGGCCCTGGCGCAGGCCGTTGACGTGGGTGCCGCCCTGGGCGGTGGGGATCAGGTTGACGTAGCTTTCCTGCAGGGACTCGCCGCCCTCGGGCAGCCACAGCAGGGCCCAGTCGACGGCCTCCTTGTTGCCGGCCAGGCTGCCGACGAAGGGCTCGTCCGGCAGGCGCTGGAACTCGCTGACCGCGTCCACCAGGTAGGAACGCAGGCCATCCTCGTAGTGCCACTCGATGCGCTCGCCGCTGGCCTTGTCCTCGAAGCTGACCAGCAGCCCCGGGCAGAGCACGGCCTTGGCCTTGAGCACATGCTTGAGCCGACTGACGGAGAACTTGTGCGAGTCGAAGTACTTGGCGTCGGGCCAGAAATGCACGCTGGTGCCGGTGTTGCGCTTGCCGACGGTGCCGATCACTTCCAGGTCGCTGG
Source organism: Pseudomonas sp. USHLN015 (assembly GCF_037153275.1). NCBI lineage: Bacteria > Pseudomonadati > Pseudomonadota > Gammaproteobacteria > Pseudomonadales > Pseudomonadaceae > Pseudomonas > Pseudomonas sp. USHLN015. The sequence goes on along the minus strand of NZ_JBBCKP010000007.1, from coordinate 368,399 downwards.
ACTTGAAGCCATCGGCGAAGGTCATGCGGTATTCGTTGCCATCGCGCTTGACGCGCACCTCGACCAGAGTCGAGAGGGCGTTCACCACCGAGATGCCCACGCCGTGCAGGCCGCCGGAGAACTGGTAGTTCTTGTTGGAGAACTTGCCGCCCGCGTGCAGCTTGGTGAGGATCAGCTCGACGCCGGGCACCCCCTCTTCGGGGTGGATGTCCACCGGCATGCCGCGGCCGTCGTCGATCACCTCCAGCGAATTGTCCTCGTGGAGGATCACCTGCACGCTCTTGGCATGGCCGGCCAGGGCTTCGTCGACGCTGTTGTCGATGACTTCCTGGGCCAGGTGGTTGGGCCGGCTGGTGTCGGTGTACATGCCCGGGCGCTTGCGCACCGGGTCGAGGCCGGAAAGGACTTCGATGGCGTCTGCGTTGTAAGCGTTCTGCTGGGCCATGGGGTCTCTTCGTCAAAGGGTGGAAAAGTCGATATCCTGCCACAGGCTGGCGGGAAAACCGGCGTACGCCAGCAGGGCCGGCAGGTGGGCAGGGAAATGCTGGAAACCATGGTCGCCACCGGCCTCGATGCGCAGGGCGCAGGCACGGTAGTAGCGCTCGGCGTGGCGGTAATCCAGGGTTTCATCGGCCGTCTGCAGCCAGACCTGGTAGCGGGCCGGGTCCTGCGGGGGCGGAACCTCCAGCTCGGCCAGGGCATCCACGTGCGCCTGCGTCAGCTCCCAGGTCTCGCCGCTGTAGTAGTTCTTCTGCGCTCCCAGTTGGCCGTCGAACAACCGGTGCGGGGCCACCGCAGGGTTGATCAGTACGGCCCTGAGCCCGTGCCGCTCGGCCAGGAGGGTCGCATAGTAGCCGCCCAGTGAGCTGCCGACCAGCACCGGCCGCCCCAGCTCGGCGAGGGCCGCTTCGAGCTGGGCGATAGCCTCACGCGGGTGGTGGTGCAGCGCCGGGACGAGCAGTCGCCCGGCCAGGCCCAGGCGCTGCATGAGCGCGGCGAGCTGGCGCGCCTTCTGCGATTCGGGCGAGCTGTTGAAGCCGTGGATATAGAGAAGGGAGGGCTGTTCGGTCGACACGCGGCATCCTGGCAAGTCTGGCGGGCAAGCTGTACTTCTTGCCGTGCCGCAACGCGAAGGTCAATAACCTTTGACGCTGTAATCCACTTCGAAGTCGATACCGGTGACCCGCGATACGCCGGTTTCCAGCGCGCCATCGGCTTGCAGGCGCAGCCAGCGGTAACCCGGCGCCTCGGTGTCGACCTGGAACTCCTCGCTGCCCGGCGCGAACTGCACGCAGGTGGAGGGCGAGGCCAGCAGGCGCACGCCATTGCGCATCTGGTCGAACTCCTGGTGCACATGGCCCCAGAGCACGGCGCGCACCTGGGGGAAACGGTCCAGCACGGTGAACAGGGCGTCCGGGTTGCGCACGCCGATGGGGTCCATCCAGCGGCAGCCGATCGGGACCGGATGATGGTGGAAGCTGATCAGCACGTGCTTGTCCGACGCCTCGCTCACCGCCTGCTCCAGCAGCGCCAGCTGTTCCGGCGGAAGGTGGCCGGGAACGGCGCCACCGATGGTGGAGTCCAGCAACACCACGCGCCAGGCGGGGAAATCGATGATCGGGTCGAGCAGCCCGGTGCCGGCACAGACCTGCTCCATCACCTGGACTTCGTCGTGGTTGCCCGGGAACCAGCGGCTCTCGGCGGGGATCACCGCGCAGAGGTCGCGGAAGCGCTCGTAGGACTCGACGCTGCCATCCTGGGACAGGTCCCCGGTGGCCAGCACCAGGTCGATATGCGGCTGCTCTTCCAGCACCCGCTCGATCACCCGCTGCAGGCTGTCGGCCGTGTTCATGCCCAGGAGTCGTCCGTCCTCTTCGGCAAATAGATGACTATCGGACAGCTGCACCAGCAGCACCGATGAATCAAAGGCGAGAGTGGACGCGCTCGACAAGGCGGTCTCCTTGGGCGGAATGAGATGAATTATGGTGGTTCAGGCGTGAAACGGTAAACCCGAGAAGCGGGACTGGATCACATTCGCGAGCGCCAGGAAATCGGCAGGAAGCGGATTTTCTAGAGCACGGGCTCCAGTTCGTGGCCACAGGCCAGGCAATGGCTCAGCCATTCGCCGAGGAAGACATTGAGCTGGCTCTTCTCGTCGGGCTGGTGCATGTCGGCGTTCGGATAGGGGTAGAAGCTGCGCAGCCGCCGTGCATTCTCGGCCCCGACCACCTCGGCCATGCGCGCATCGTGGTAGACGCGCACCTCCAGCTGCGGCGAGGGCAGCCAGGGCAGGCTGAGCTCCTGGCGCACCTTCAACGTGGTGGTGTACGGGCAGGCTTCGACCACGTCCAGCGCCAGCACGCCCACCAGGCGCTCGCCCTGGCTCAAGGCCACGCGGCGCGAGGACTGGACCTCGCGCATCTGCGGCAGCAATCGCATCAGCCGGGCGTAGTTCGCCTCGCAGGCCGCTTGCAGCCCGACGAGGTCCACCCGGTAGCGATCGCGCAACAGATTCACGTCCACATCCCCCGTACTTCATCCCGGTTCAGTGCCAGCCATTGCAGGGCGATGATGGCGGCGGCGTTGATGATGCGGCCGTCACGCAACGCAGCCAGCGCATCGGCGAAGGACAGCACGTGGACGCGGATGTCCTCGCCCTCCTCGGCCAGCCCGTGCACCCCACCGGCGCCGCCGCTGTCGCAACGTCCGACGTACAGGTGCACGTATTCGTCCGATCCCCCTGGAGAAGGATAATAGGCGGTGATCGGCCACAGCGACGTCAGCGTCAGGTCGGCCTCCTCGACGGCCTCACGGCGCGCCACCTCGTCCGGCTCCTCGTCCTTGTCGATCAGCCCGGCCACCAGCTCCAGCATCCAGGGGTTGGCGCTCTTGTGCATGGCACCGACGCGGAACTGCTCGATCAGCACCACCTGGTCGCGTTGCGGATCGTAGGGCAGCACGCACACGGCATCATGGCGCACGAACAGCTCGCGGCTGAGCGTCGGCCCCATCTCCCCGGAGAACTGGCGATGACGCAGGTGCAGGCGATCCAGGCGGTAGAAGCCACGGAAGCACTCCTCGCGCTCGATGATCTCGACCGCGTCCGGCCCGGGTTTGAAGGTATCTATCATCTACGCCTCACTCGATCTGATGGTCCCGCGTTTCGCGCATCCTACTCTGGCGATTCGCCTCGCGCAGCCTCTTTGCAGATGGATTTGCGGCTGGGATCATGCGCTTCTGCGAGCGAACTCGAACCGCCACCGGCAGTCGAAGCACGCAATCCATAACGACTCCCCACCCGATGACGAATTCAATCCCGATGCACAAGAAACTGCTCCTCCTCGGCTGCGCCCTCCTCCTCGGCGCCTGCCAGGCGCTTACGCCCGGCGACAAGGGCCTGGCCGTCAAGCGCGATGCCTGGGAACACCTCAAGCCCGGCTGCCAGGGCGATAGCTGCCCGTTGGTGAACATCGACGTCATCAGTTTTCCCGACCATCCGCAGCTCAGCGAACGGGTGACCCAGCGCCTGCTGCGCATGACCGCCGACGCACCGGACGCGCCGTTGCCGGCCTCGCTGCAGTCCTACGAGAAGGACTTCCTGCAGCGCGCCGAGCCCGGCTGGGCCAGCTACCTGCAGGCCAAGGTACGCGAGCAACGTGACCAATTGACCATCATCGAACTGTCCAGCTACCTGGCCACCGGCGGTGCCCACGGCATGCCCGGGCGCGGGCTGATCAACTACGACCGCACGCAGGACAAGGTGCTGACACTGCGCGACATGCTCATCCCCGGCCAGGAAGCCGAGTTCTGGAAGCTCGCCGAGCAGGCCCACCAGCGCTGGCTGGCCGCCAACAAGCTGGACCAGGACCCGGAGTACGCAAGCACCTGGCCCTTCCAGCGCACCGAGCACATCGCCCTCGGCCGTGGCGCGCTGCTGCTCAAGTACGACGTCTACAGCATCGCGCCCTACGCCGGCGGCCACCCCGAGCTGACCATCCCCTATCCGCAGCTCAACGGGATACTGAAGCCCCAATACTTCCCCGGCCGCGGCTGAGGGACCCCAGCAGCACCTGCAACCCGCCGGCCAGCAGCAGCGCCGGCAGGGTGGCGCCCACCTCGGGCATGAAGTTCGCCAGCAGGTGGTACACCGCGACGCCACAGAACCAGGCGGCCAGCGTGTCCCAGCGCAGTGCGCGGCGCGGCGCCAGCTCCTCGCGGCGGCGGCGCAGGACGAAGTGGTCCACCAGCACCACGCCGAACAGCGGTGCGAACACCGAGCCGATCAGCAGCAGGAAGTTCTGGTACTCGGCCAGCGGCGCGAACCAGGCGATCAGCGTGCACAGGGCGCCGATGGCCAGGGCCAGGCGCTCCACCTTCACCGACACCAGGATGCCGCTGGAAACCGCCGCCGAGTGGATGTCGGCGAAGGCGTTCTCCGACTCGTCCAGCAGGATCAGCAGCAGCGGGATACCGAGCCCGGCACCGGCCAGTGCCAGCAGCAATGCGTTGACCTCACCGCTCGGCGCGAAGGCCAGGGTGTAGGCGACGCCCAGGCTCATCAGCCAGAAATTGCCGAGGAAGAAACCCACCGCGGTGCCGCCGAACACGCTGCGCGCACGCTTGCCGAAGCGCGAGTAGTCGGCGATCAGCGGCAGCCAGGACAGCGGCATGGCGATGGCGATGTCGAAGCCCAGGGCGAAGGGCAGCGAGCCGTCGCCGTCACGGGCCCAGATCGCGCCCAGGTCGGCCTTGTCGAACAGGTTCCAGGTCAGCCAGATGCAGGCGCCCAGCAGCAGCCAGATGCCCCACTTGCGCAGCACGCGGCGCACGAAGGTGAGCGGGCCGGTCACCGCCAGCAGGGTCGCCAGCGCGCCGAAGAACAGGGTCCACAGCGCCGGCGAGGCCAGCGTGCTGCCTTCGCCCCAGGCACGGGTGGCCAGCAGGCTCGCGGCGTCACGCATGACGATGATCTCGAACGCGCCCCAGCCCACCAGTTGCAGGAGGTTGAGCAGCGCCGGCAGCACGGCGCCGCGCCGGCCCAGGGCCAGGCCGAGGGTGCCCATGGCCGAGAGGCCGGTGTCGCTGCCGATCACCGCCGCGGCGCCGAGCAGCAGCACGCCGACGGCGGTGCCGCAGGCGATGGCCGCCAGCGACCCGGCCAGGCCGAGCCCGGGCGCCAGCAGCGCACCGAGCTGCAGCACCATCAGGCCGACGCCGAGGGAGAACCAGAGGGAGAAGAGGTCGCGCGCGCCGAAAACGCGCTGGCCGGCGGGAACCGGCAGGGACGGCGAGTAGCTGGGGGTGGTCACGCTAAAGGCCCTGGAGAGTGGACGAAGAAGGCCCGGCGCAGTGCGCCGGGCCCGTGGGTGCAGCCGCGAGGCCGGTCAGACCTGCTTGTAGATCACCGAGCCTTCGTCCTTGAAGCGCGCCGCCTGCTCCTGGAAGCCGGCCTCGATGGCCTGGCTCTCCTCGGAGAGGCCGTTTTCCTTGGCGTAGTCGCGCACCTCCTGGGTGATCTTCATGGAGCAGAACTTCGGCCCGCACATGGAACAGAAGTGCGCCACCTTGGCCGAGTCCTTCGGCAGGGTCTCGTCGTGGAAGGCGCGGGCGGTGTCGGGGTCGAGGCCGAGGTTGAACTGGTCCTCCCAACGGAATTCGAAACGCGCCTTGGACAGGGCGTTGTCGCGGATCTGCGCCCCCGGGTGGCCCTTGGCAAGGTCGGCGGCGTGGGCGGCGATCTTGTAGGTGATGATCCCGGTCTTCACGTCATCCTTGTTCGGCAGGCCCAGGTGCTCCTTGGGCGTGACGTAGCAGAGCATGGCGCAGCCGAACCAGCCGATCATGGCGGCGCCGATGCCGCTGGTGATGTGGTCGTAGCCGGGGGCGATGTCGGTGGTCAGCGGGCCCAGGGTGTAGAACGGTGCCTCGTCGCAGCACTCCAGCTGCTTGTCCATGTTCTCCTTGATCAACTGCATGGGCACGTGGCCCGGGCCTTCGATCATGCACTGCACGTCGTGCTTCCAGGCGATCTTGGTCAGCTCGCCGAGGGTCTCCAGTTCACCGAACTGCGCAGCGTCGTTGGCGTCGGCGATGGAGCCCGGACGCAGGCCATCGCCCAGCGAGAAGCTGACGTCATAGGCCTTCATGATTTCGCAGATTTCCTCGAAGTGGGTGTAGAGGAAGTTCTCCTGGTGATGCGCCAGGCACCACTTGGCCATGATCGAACCGCCGCGGGAGACGATGCCGGTGACGCGCTTGGCGGTCAGCGGCACGTAGCGCAGCAGTACGCCGGCATGGATGGTGAAGTAGTCGACGCCCTGCTCGGCCTGCTCGATCAGCGTGTCGCGGAACAGCTCCCAGGTCAGGTTCTCGGCGATGCCGCCGACCTTCTCCAGCGCCTGGTAGATCGGCACGGTGCCGATGGGCACCGGCGAGTTGCGGATTATCCACTCGCGGGTCTCGTGGATGTGCTTGCCGGTGGACAGGTCCATCACCGTGTCCGAGCCCCAGCGGATGCCCCAGGTCAGCTTGGCCACCTCTTCCTCGATGGAGGAGCCCAGGGCCGAGTTGCCGATGTTGCCGTTGATCTTCACCAGGAAGTTGCGGCCGATGATCATCGGCTCCAGCTCGGTGTGGTTGATGTTGGCGGGGATGATGGCGCGGCCGCGGGCGATCTCGTCACGCACGAACTCGGGGGTGATCACCGCGGGGATGCTGGCGCCGAAGCTGTGCCCGGCGTGCTGCTCCTTGAGCAGGCCGGCGGCGCGCGCCTCGGCCAGCTTCATGTTCTCGCGGATGGCGACGAACTCCATCTCCGGGGTGATGATCCCCTGGCGGGCGTAGTGCATCTGGCTGACGTTGCGCCCGGGCTTGGCCCGGCGCGGGTTGCGCACGTGGGCGAAGCGCATGGCGGTCAGCTCGGGGTTGGCCAGGCGCTCCTGGCCGAAACTGGAGGACAGGCCGGCGAGCAGCTCGGTGTCGCCGCGGTCCTCGATCCACTGCGAGCGGATGTCGGCCAGGCCCTTGCGCACGTCGATGGTGACGCTCGGGTCGGTGTAGGGGCCGGAGGTGTCGTAGACCATCACCGGCGCGTTGATCTCGCCGCCGAAGGCGGTGGGGGTCACGTCCAGGCTGATCTCGCGCATCGGCACGCGGATGTCCGGGCGCGAGCCCTGCACGTAGACCTTCTGGGAACGGGGGAAAGGCTGGATGGATTGCTGATCGACCTGGGCGCTTTCGCTCAGGTTCGCTTGTTGTTTTGCAGTCATCGGCTAGCTCCTGGGTGATGTCGGAGCGAACCTGAGGGGCAGAGTGCACCGGGACCGGTGCCGAGAGGAGCCTCCCAGGAATGCCGCAAGGCGCGGGAGGCGCATCTTGTTCCCTACGCAGGCCTTAACCTGATCAGGTTCAACGGGATCCGGAACTTTCCGATCTCAGCCTCCGATTCGAGGCACCCCGACAAGAACGCGGCCAGTCTAAACAAGCCCCTTCCACAAAACCAACCCCAAGGTCAGAAATAAATGACCAGCCCGTCCGAAACCGACGCCCGGACCGCGTCATGCATTCATTGTTCCCGGCAAGCAACATAACGTGTTGCAAACTACACTGACCCCGCCATGGGCCCGTCTTGACCGCGTATCACGGCAGCCGTAGCCTTGCCCGACTTCACTGAATCTAGGATTGATCATGCTGCGCAGACTCTCACTGGCTGTTGCCGTGGCCTCCGCTTTCGCGGGTAGTGCCTGGGCAGCAGAGGCCCCGCTGTCAGCCAAGACGGATCTCGTGACCGTCTACAAGGACGCCGTAGACAACAACGCCGATCTCGCCGCCGCGCGCGCCAACTTCGAGGCCGTGCGCGAGGCCGTGCCCCAGGCCCGTTCCGGCCTGCTGCCGCAGATCAACGGCGGCGCCACCGCCAACGACACCCGCACCAAGCTCGACGAGCCGTCGGCCACCAGCTCCCGCAGCGGCATCGCCTACCAGGCCAGCCTGAGCCAGCCGATCTTCCGCGCCGACCGCTGGTTCCAGCTGCAGGCTGCCGAGGCCAGCACCGAGCAGGCCTCCCTGGAATTCTCCGCGACCCAGCAGAACCTGATCCTGCAGACCGCCGAAGGCTATTTCGCGGTACTCCGTGCCCAGGACAACCTGGCCTCCACCAAGGCCGAGGAAGCGGCATTCAAGCGCCAGCTCGACCAGGCCAACGAGCGCTTCGATGTCGGTCTCTCCGACAAGACCGATGTGCTGGAAGCCCAGGCCGGCTTCGACACCGCCCGCGCCAACCGCATCATCGCCGAGCGCAACGTTGATGACGCCTTCCAGGCACTGATCACCCTGACCAACCGCGAATACACCTCCATCGAAGGCATCCAGCACACCCTGCCGGTGGTCGTGCCCGCGCCGAACGACGCCAAGGCCTGGGTCGACACCGCCGCCCAGCAGAACCTCAACCTGCAGGCCAGCAACTACGCCGTCGACGCCGCCGAAGAAACCCTGCGCCAGCGCAAGGCCGGCCACGCGCCGACGCTGGACGCCGTCGCCCAGTACCAGAAGGGCGACAACGATAGCCTCGGCTTCAGCAATACCGGCGCAAGCCCCGTACGCTACGGTAGCGACGTCGAGCAGCGCACCATCGGCCTGCAGCTCAACATCCCGATCTACAGCGGCGGCCTGACCAGCTCCCAGGTGCGCGAGTCCTACCAGCGCCTCAACCAGACCGAGCAGCAGCGTGAAAGCCTGCGTCGCCAGGTGGTGCAGAACACCCGCAACTACCACCGTGCGGTGAACACCGACGTGGAGCAGGTGAAGGCTCGCAAGCAGTCGATCATCTCCAACCAGAGCGCCCTGGAAGCCACCGAGATCGGCTACCAGGTCGGTACCCGCAACATCGTCGACGTGCTCGATGCCCAGCGCCAGCTGTACAGCTCGGTGCGCGACTACAACAACGCGCGCTACGACTACATCCTCGACAACCTGCGCCTGAAGCAGGCGGCCGGCACCCTGAGCCCGTCGGATCTGGAAGCCCTCGCCAGCTTCCTCAAGTCCGACTACGACCCGGACAAGGACTTCCTGCCCCCGGACCTGGCCAAGGCTGCGGAAGCCAGCCTGAAGAACAAGAGCAACTACTGAGTAGTGCTCGCGACATGAAAAAGCCCGGCTCTTGCCGGGCTTTTTCATGCCTTTACAGGCGCATGCAGGGCGGGTGAAACCCGCCGAATGACGACGGAACGAGGGCACTGCGGGTTGCACTCGACCTACGGCTCACCCGTGCCGCATGCATTCAGTCCCGATAATCCGGCGCCACGCGCTGCAACAACCTCAATAGCGCCTGCCAGGCCAGGTCCATCGCATCCGGGTCGGTCAGTTCACCCTCCGCCACCGGCCGTGCGGGCTCGTTGAACTGGCGCTGGGTGTGCTCGCAGACCTCGTGGGGCGGCAGCAGCAGTTCGCCACCGGCCTGGGCCGCCACCTGGATGTCGCAGGCCTTCTCCAGGTAGTACATGCGCAGGAAGGCCTGGGCCGGCGTCTCACCGACCGTGAGCAGGCCGTGGTTGCGCAGGATCATCACCGGCTTGTCGCCCAGGTCCGCCACCAGGCGCTTCTGTTCGTCGAGGTTGAGCGCCACGCCCTCGTAGTCGTGGTAGGCGACGCGGCCGTAGAACTCCATGGATATCTGGTTCACCGGCAACAGCCCGGCCGGTTGTGCGGCCACCGCGCAACCGGCGCGGGTGTGGGTGTGCAGCACGCACCAGGCATCCTCGCGAGCGGCATGGATGGCACTGTGTATGACGAATCCTGCCGGGTTGACCTTGTAGCGGGTGGGCTCCACCGGCCGCCCCAGCAGGTCGATCTTCACCAGGTCGCTGGCGCGGATCTCGTCGAACATCAGCCCATAGGGATTGATCAGGAAATGGTGCTCCGGCCCCGGCAACCGCGCCGAGATGTGGGTGAAGATCAGGTCGGTCATGCGGAAATGGGCGATGAGCCTGTAGCAGGCTGCCAGCTCCTGGCGCAGGGCGCGCTCCTCTGGGGTGCAGGACGAAGGCGGAAGCGGGGCGTGCAGGGGCGTCATGGCGATCTCCGTGGGAACTGGCGCAGGTTCGGCCGCCAGCGATGGCGGCCGCGGGAATGCAGGCAAGTATCGCGCCGACCTAGCGCACCGCCCAGGCATTGAAACGCTCTTCGAGTTCCTCGCCGTGATCGACCCAGAACTCCACATCCATCGGCAGGCTCGCCGCCAGGGCCTGCGGGGTCGCCGGTATCCAGCGGGCCTGCTCCGCGTCCAGCGCGGCGGCGGCATCCCGGTTGGTCGGCCCGTAGGGAATGCGCTGGATGTACGCCAGCTGGGGCTCCTTGCGATTGGCGAAGGCGATCAGTCGCTCGGCCCGCTGCGCATGCCGGGAGCCCTTGATGATCGCCCAGTAGTCCATGCCGTAGAGGCTGCCCGGCAGGACCAGATCGAGGTTGCGTCCTGCCCGGTGAGCCGCCGCCACGCGTCCCGAGTAGGACGAGGTCATCACCACATCACCCGCTGCCAGCCACTGGGCGGGCTGGGCGCCGGCCTCCCACCACTGGATCTGCGACTTGATCTGGTCGAGCTTGGCGAAGGCCCGGTCGACGCCACCCGGGCTGGCCAGCACCTTGTAGACCTCCCCCACCGGCACGCCGTCGGCCAGCAGGGCGAACTCCAGGTTGTAGACCGCACGCTTGCGCAGCCCGCGCTTGCCGGGGAATTTCTCAAGGTCCCAGAAATCGGCCCAGGAGGTCGGTGGGGATTGCAGCCGGTCGGCGTCATAGGCCAGGGCGACACCCCACACCAGCGCGGCGGAACCACACTCCTGGGCGGCATCGTCGACCAGCCGGTCGCGCCCGCCGATACGCTGCCAGTCCAGGCGCTCGAACAGACCGCTCTCACAGCCCCGCACCAGGTCAGGCCCTTCGATCTGCACCAGGTCCCAGTCGACGTGGCCGGTATCGGCCATCACGCGGATGCGCGCCATCTCGCCGTTGTATTCGCTCTGGATGATCGGCTTGCCGTCCTCGGCCGCGAAGGGTTTGAAGAAAGCCTCGTCCTGGGCCTTCTGGCCATCACCGCCATAGCCGACCACCACCATGTCGGGGGCACCCTGAGCCACGAGGGCGGGCGCCAGCAGGGCGATGAGGAGGAAAAGGCGAGGCAGGCCGGTCGAGTGACGCGGAGAATCGTAGCGCATGGTGTTTCTCCCATTGTTCTTGTTGTACGGGGATGGCCCGTCGAGGGGCAGGGATCACGCTAGATGCGCATCAGTAAAAAAACAAGTTGATTTTTTACCATGGATAAACAAGTAATGAATTCATAAGAACTCCAGCAACCCTGCGAGGATTGCCATGCACGCCTTCCCCCACCTGTTCGAGCCCCTGCAGATCCGTGGCAAGCGCCTGAAGAACCGCATCATGTCCAGCGGGCACGACACCAGCCTGCCCACCGACAACCGGGTCAACGATGCCCTGATCGCCTACCAGCGCGCCCGCGCCGAGGGTGGCGTGGGCCTGATCGTGCTGCAGGTGGCGGGCGTTCATGACAGTGCCCGCTACACCTCGCACGTGCTGATGGCCACCGAGGACGCCTGCATCGCGGGCTATCGCGAACTGGCCGAAGCCTGCCATGCCCACGGCACCCTCGTGCTGTCGCAGCTGTTCCACCCGGGGCGCGAGATCATGGAGACCGCCAGCGGCCTGCTGGCGGTGGCCTACGCCCCTTCCGTCTCCCCGAACGAGCGCTTCCGCGTCATGCCCCGTGCGCTCGACCAGGGGATGATCGACGAGATAGTCGCAGGCTACGGCGCCGCCACCCGCCGCCTGCGCCAGGCCGGCCTGGACGGGGTGGAAGTGGTGGCCAGCCATGGCTACCTGCCCGCGCAGTTCCTCAACCCCCGGGTCAACCGCCGCGAGGACGGCTACAACGGCGACCTCGAGGCACGCCTGCGCTTTCTTCGCGAGATCCTCGCGGCAGTGCGCCTGGCCGGGGGCGAGGACTTCATCGTCGGCCTGCGCATCTCCGCCGACGAGCGCGACCCCCAGGGCCTCGGCGAAGACGAGACACTGCAGGCAGTGCTCGCCCTGGAGCCCGAACTGGACTACGTGCACCTGGTGGCCGGCACCTCCGCCTCCTTCGGCGGCGCCGTGCACATCGTCCCGCCCATGGCGGTGGAGCCGGCCTACCTGGCACCGACCGCCGGCGGGTTCAAGGCGCGCCTGGGCATCCCGCTGTTCGTCACCGGGCGCATCAACCAGCCCCAGGAGGCGGAACGGATCATCGCCAGCGGCCAGGCCGACGTCTGCGGCATGACCCGGGCACTGATCTGCGACCCACTGATGCCGGAGAAGAGCGCCAGCGGCCGGGTCGACGACGTGCGCGCCTGCATCGCCTGCAACCAGGCCTGCATCGGCCACTTCCACAAGGGCTACCCCATCTCCTGCATCCAGCACCCGGAAACGGGGCGCGAGCTGCGCTACGGCCAGCCAACCATCACCAGCCGGGCACAGCGGATCATGGTGGTCGGCGGCGGCCCGGCGGGCATGAAGGCCGCTGCAGTCGCCGCGCAACGGGGCCATCAGGTGACCCTCTACGAAGCGAGCGCGCAGCTCGGCGGCCAGGTGCTGCTGGCGCAACTGCTGCCCCGGCGCAGCGAGTTCGGCGGCGCGGCCACCAACCTGCAGCGGGAGATGGAGCTGGCGGGCGTGAAGGTGGTGCGCAACACCCGCGTCGACCGCGCGCTCGTGGAGCGCGAGCGGCCGGACCAGGTGATCATCGCCACCGGCGCACGGCCCTACTGGCCGGATATCGAGCGCGGCGGTGAACTGCAGGTGGTGGATGCCTGGCAGGTGCTGAAAGGTGAGGTGCAGGTCGGCCGCTCGGTGCTGGTGGCCGACTGGCGTTGCGACTGGATCGGCCCCGGCATCGCCGAGCGACTGACCCGCCTGGGCCACTCGGTGAGGCTGGCGGTGAATGGCACCCATTGCGGCGAAAGCCTGCCGCTCTACGTGCGCGACCAGATGGCCGGGGAACTGCACCGCCTCGGTATTCCGATCACCCCCTACGCGCGCCTCTACGGCCACGACGACAGCACGGTGTACATGCTGCACGCGGCCAGCGGCGAGCCGCTGCTGTTCGAGGATGTCGACACCCTGGTGCTGTGCCAGGGCCACCAGCCGCTGGACGAGCTGGGCGCGACGCTTGAAGGCCTGGTGCCCTTCCAGCGCATCGGCGACTGCCTGGCCGCGCGCACGGTGGAAGAGGCGATATTCGAGGGGCTGCAGGCGGCCTGGGAAATCTAGGGCGCGAGGGGGCACGCCGCTGCTTTACAATGCCGCGTTCGCGCGGGGCCAGCCCTCCGCCCAGCCCCAAGGACCGGAGGGATCATGAGCCCCAGCCTGCCGCCGCCCGGCACCGCCAATGCGCCCGAGAGCCAGTTCCTCGGCACGCGCATCCGCGCCTTGCGCAAACGTCGCGACATGACCCTCGCCGAGCTGGCCGAACAGAGTTCGCTGACCGCCGGCTACATCAGCCAGCTGGAACGCAACCTGGCCTACCCTTCGATCCCCGCGCTGTTCAACATCGCCCGCAGCCTGGGCGTCACCATCCAGTGGTTCTTCGCCAGCGAAGCGCCCACGGCAGAAGCGGACAAGGGCTACGTGGTGCGCAAGAACAGCCGCATGAGCGTGCACTACGATGACGGCATCATCGACGAGCTGCTCAGCCCGCAGCCGAGTCGCTCGCTGGAGATCCTCCATTCAAGATTCCCTCCCGGCACCTACAGCGAAGAGAGCTACAGCCACGAAGGCGAGGAAGCCGGCTACGTCCTCAGTGGCGAATTCGAGCTCTGGGTCGGTGAGCGGCATTTCCGGCTGGCCGAAGGCGACAGCTTCTCCTTCTCCAGCCAGGAACCCCACCGCTACGGCAACCCTGGCGACAGGGACACGCTGATCATCTGGATCATCACCCCGCCCACGTTCTGACCCCCTCCGGGCGATCGCCAGAGCCCCGAGTCACCCCAGCTCGCGCGCGAGCCCGGCGAGCAACCGCTCCAGGGCTCCCTGATTGGCCTCGAGCACGGCGAGCCCGGCATCGCGCATGCGGGCGGCAGTGGCGCTGTCGTGCCAGAGGCCGGCGACGGCGCCGCGCAACGCGCAGGCGTCGGCCACTTCGACCAGCGCACCGTTGTCGCGCAACTGCGCGGCGATATCGAGGAAGTTGAACAGGTGCGGGCCGCTCAGCACCGGCTTGCCCAGCGCGGCCGGTTCCAGCAGGTTGTGCCCACCGTTGGGCACCAGGCTGCCGCCGACGAAGGCGATGTCGGCCAGGGCGAAGAGGAACAGCAGCTCGCCCATGGTGTCCCCCACCAGCACCGAGTCGCTGGCCGTCACCGCCTCGCCGCTGGAGCGGCGCACGGCGGCGAAGCCCTCGCGGCGGCACAGCTCGAACACTGGGCTGAAGCGCTCCGGATGGCGCGGCACCAGGATCAGCAACGCGTCGGGGCGCTCGGCCAGCAACTGGCGGTGAGCCGCGAGGACGATCTCGTCTTCGCCCGCGTGGGTGCTGGCGGCGATCCAGACCGGGCGCTGCATCGCGCCCCACTGCTCACGCAGGGCGGCAGCACGGACGGGCAGCTCCGGGTCGATGCGCAGGTCGAACTTGATCGAGCCGGTCACCGTCACCGCCTCGGGGCGGGCGCCCAGGTTGCGGAAGCGCTCGGCCTCGGCCTCGGTCTGCACGGCCAGCCAGCTCAGCTCGGCAAGCATGGGCGCGGTCAGCTTGTGGAAGCGCGCGTAACCCCGTGCCGAACGCTCGGACAGCCGCGCATTGGCCAGCACCACCGGCACGCCGCGCACGTGGCACTGGTGGATGTGGTTGGGCCACAGCTCGGTTTCCATGATCACCGCGAGCTTCGGTTTCAGCAGGCGCTGGAAGCGCGCTGCCGCCCAGGGCAGGTCATAGGGCAGGTAGCAGTGCTGCACCTGGTCGCCGAACATCGCGCGTATGCGTTCGGACCCAGTGGGCGTCATGCAGGTGACGGTGATCGGCAGCATCGGGTGGCGCTCGCGCAGGGCACGGATCATCGGCGCGGCGGCGATGCTCTCGCCCACGGATACGGCATGCACCCAGATGCCGCCCGGCCGCAGCGGCGGCAAGCCGAAGGCGAAGCGCTCGGCGATGCGCCGTGCATAGGCCGGAGCGCGCCAGGCGCGCCAGGCCAGGCGCAGGGCGATGAGGGGCAGGCCGAGGTGGAACAGCAAGGTATAGAGGGTGCGATTCATGGGCGCGGAGCTTATCAGAGCGACGGCCCGGGATCAGCCGATCGCCTTGAGGTGCTCGGCGAAGCAGTCGGCCAGCCACAGCGCCGCCGGGCCCAGCGCCTCGTCGCGGCGGCAGACCAGCTCCACCACCAAGGGCGGCGGCGTCCAGTCGCTGCTCAGCTCCACCAGTTGGTTCTGGTAGGTCGGGTACTGCACTACATGGCGCGGCAACCAGGCCCAGCCCAGGTTGCGCATCAGCAGCTCGGCCATGGTGTAGAAACTGTCGGTGCGCCAGATCGAGGGGCTGATCTGCTCGCCGCCGGGGTAGCGGCTGTCCTGCGGCGCCATCAGCAACTGGCGGTGGCGGGCCAGCTCGCGACGGTCGACATGCGCCACACCCGACAGGGGATGGCCTACGCCGCAGACGGTGACCATCTCGATGGTGCCCAGGCGCTGGCGCTCCAGCGCCTCGGGCATCTGCTCGTGGTGGAACAGCAGGCCCAGGTCGGCGCGGCGCTCCAGCAGCTTGCGCGCCACGTCACCCTGGGCGCCGCTGGCCAGTTGCACTTCCAGCAGGGGGAACGCCTTGGCCAAGGCCTCCAGGCTGTCGAGCACCGGCTGGTAGGGCATGGCCTCGTCCTGGGCCAGGCGCAGGCGCACCTCTTCACCCCGCACCAGCCCGAGCGCGCGCCCCTCCAGGCGCTGGCACTGGCGCAACACCTCGCGGGCCTCCTCCAGAAGGGTGCCGCCGGCTGCGGTCAGGCGCGGCTGGCGGCCGCTGCTGCGCTCGAAAAGCGTCACCCCGAGATCGGCCTCCAGCATGGCGATGGAACTGCTGACCGCCGACTGCGCCCGGTTGAGCCGACGTGCCGCCGAGGAGAACGACTGGCCTTCGGCGACGCTGACGAATAGGCGGATCTGCTCAAGGTTCCACTGCATGACCTATCTCCACTACAGATGGGTAATCACTTTATCCCATCATTGCGACGGCTAGAATCGGCAGCCGGAAAACCCAGGAGGCCACCATGACCGGCTATCTCTACCTCGCTATCGCCATCACCGCCGAAGTGATCGCCACCACCTCGATGAAGGCCCTCGACGGCTTCAGCAAACCCCTTCCGCTGCTCCTTGTGGTGGTCGGCTACGGCATCTCCTTCTGGATGCTCAGCCTGGTGGTCAAGAGCATCCCGGTCGGTATCGCCTATGCGATCTGGGCGGGCCTGGGCATCGTCCTGGTGAGCATCGCCGCGGTCTTCCTCTACCAGCAGAAGCTGGACATCCCGGCCATGCTCGGCATGGGCCTGATCGTCTCGGGCGTCATGGTGATCCAGCTGTTCTCCAGCAGCACCGGCCACTGATCCACGTCAGCCCCGCCTCACCGCGCGCGTTATACTGCGCGCCGGTTTTCTTCGAGGCAGCTTCCATGTCCCAGGTTCTCAACACCGACGTCCTCATCGTGGGCGGCGGCGTCGCCGGCCTCTGGCTCGCGGCACGCCTGCGCAGCCAGGGCTTCGCCACCCTGCTGGTGGAGAGCGCCAGCCTCGGCGGCGGGCAGAGCGTGAAGTCCCAGGGCATCATCCACGGCGGCGCCAAGTACGCCCTGCACGGCGCGCTGACCGGCGCCTCCGAAGCCATCGCCGACATGCCGCGCCGCTGGCGCGAGGCCCTGGCCGGCAACGGCGAGCTGGACCTGCGCCCGGTGCGCCTGCTGTCCGACGCCCACTACCTGTGGTCGCCCGGCTCCCTGGCCGGCAACATCACCAGCTTCTTCGCCAGCAAGGCGGTGCGCGGCCGCGTCGACCAGGTCAAGGGCGACGCCCTGCCCCCGGCCCTGCAACACCCGAAATTCAAGGGCAAGGTCTATCGCCTCGCCGAACTGGTGCTGGATGTGCCGAGCCTGATCCAGCGCCTGGCCGACCTCGCCGGCGACGGCCTGCTGGCCGGGCGCAGCATCGAACCGCTGCGCGAGGGGGATGAGCTCGTCGGCCTGGTGGTCGACGGTCGCAGCATCCGCGCCCAGCGCATCGTGCTCAGCGCCGGCGCCGGCAACGAGGCGCTGCTGCAGGCCCTCGGCATCCAGCAACCGGCCATGCAGCGCCGCCCGCTGCACATGGTGATGGTCAAGGCGCCCGGGCTGAAACCGCTCTACGCCCACTGCCTCGACGGCGGGCCCAAGCCGCGCGTCACCGTCACCACCCATCCCGCCGCCGATGGCCAATGGGTCTGGTACCTGGGGGGCGAAATCGCCGAAGCCGATGGCGTGGCGCGCAACGAGGCGGAGCAGATCGCCGCGGCGGAGAAGGAACTGCGCGACCTGCTGCCCTGGATCGACCTGGCCGCCGCCCGATGGGCGACCCTGCGGGTGGACCGAGCGGAGCCGGTGCAGAACGGCCTGGCGCGCCCGGACAACGCCTTCCTCGCCGACCAGGGCCGCCTGCTGGTGGGCTGGCCGACCAAGCTGGCACTGGCCCCCGACTTCGCCGACCGGGTGATCACCGCCCTGGAACGCGACGGGATACGGCCGACGCAGCCGGCGCCCCTGCCCGAGCTGCCGCGCCCGAGCCTGGCGCAACCGGTCTGGGAGGAACTGCTGTGAGCCGGAGCCTGCACCACCTGCACCGCCCCCTGGGCGACACCGGCCTGATCGTCTCCCCCCTGGGCCTGGGCACCGTCAAGCTGGGCCGCGACCAGGGCGTCAAATACCCCTCGGGCTTCACCATCCCCGATGACGACGAAGCCGGCCGCCTGATCGGCCTGGCACATGAGCTGGGCATCAACCTGATCGACACCGCGCCGGCCTATGGGCGCAGCGAGGAGCGCCTCGGCCCGTTGCTGCGCGGCCGGCGCCAGGACTGGGTGATCGTCAGCAAGAGCGGCGAGGAGTTCGAGGCGGGCCGCTCCAGCCACGACTTCAGCCCGGCGCATACCCGCCGCTCCGTGGAGCGCAGCCTGAAGCGCCTGGAGACCGACTACATCGACCTGCTGCTGCTGCACTCCGATGGCGACGACCTGCGCATCCTGCGCGACAGCGGTGCCTACGAGACCCTCGCCGAGCTCAAGCGCGAGGGCAAGATCCGCGCCTTCGGCCTTTCCGGCAAGACCGTGGAAGGCGGCCTGCTGGCGCTGGAGCGCGGCGACTGCGCGATGGTCACCTACAACCTCGCCGAACAGGGCGAGAAGCCGGTGCTGGACTATGCTGCCAGTCACGCCAAGGGCATCCTGATCAAGAAGGGCCTGGCCAGCGGCCATGCCTGCCTGGGGGCCGGCGTCGACCCGGTGAAAGCGAGCTTCGAGCTGATCTTCGGCCACCCCGGAGTCGGCAGCGCCATCATCGGAACCATCAATCCGCTGCATCTGTCCCATAATGTCGCGACGGCCGCCGAGGTGCTGCAAGGCCGTCCCTGAGCGCCGCAACAGCGGCCGACCCCGACGCAAGAAGGAGCCGACATGCCGCGAATCCTGGCCCGTAAAGACCCGGGGGCCTTCAAGACCCTGCCCCTCCACGTGGAAGCCACCCCCGACGGCCTGACCTACCAGGCCCTTGGGTTGCCGCTGAACTTCACCCAGATGCTGGAACGCCGCCGACGCCCGGTGGAGGTCGCCGACAGCCAGCGCTTCGCCGTCGAGCTGGCCAACCTGGGCGTCTCCGTGCGCCTGACCCTGGAGCTGCAGGGGCGCGAGTACTGGGTGCTGGTGCGCCAGCGCCGGCTGGACCGCGGCGACACCGTGCTCAAGCTGATCTCCGGCTACGTACCGGCCCATGAACTCAACCTGCCGCTGCTCACCGCCATCCAGGAAGTGGCCGAGGAGTGCCTGATCGAGACGCCGGACGGCTGGCTCGGCGGGCGCTTCGCCGATACCTGGCTGCCCACGCCCTACCAGCGCCAGCTGCACTATCGCGAAGCCAGCCACTTCCGCCTGAGCCCCTTGTCAGGCGCAGCACGCCCGGTGCAGAGCGGCAGCCTGACGCTGCTGGAGCGCCCGCGTGCCTACGTGCACCTGCCCACCGCTTCGCTGCAGCTGGTGTACGACATGAGCCTGGAGCTGCCGCGCGATGCCCGCCAGGTGAGCTTCTTCCACGTTGACGAAAGCCTGCACGACGGCGAGCTGGTTGCCGCCCTCGAACGCCGCCGTCCGGACATCTACCTGCTGCCTCGCGACCATGGCAAGCCCACCGGCGAGCTGCTGACCCTGCGTAACGGCGAGTTCAAGCCGGCCAGTACGCGGGGCGTCTGGCTTTCGGAAAGCTTCGCCGAACAGGACGGCTGGCTGGTGCGTGACGAACGCATCCGCTGGAAGGACTGGCTGGCCCGTGTCGGCACCGCCGAACGGAGCAGGCGCCTGGCCTGCTGAAAGTCCGAAGAATGCCCCCGCGTAGGTGGGCGCGCGCACCGGGGCGGGTGTCGCAGGCGCCGCAAAAAAGAACCCCGCCGGAGCGGGGCCAATCGGGCACTACAACAGAATCACTTGAGTTCGCTGGAGCTCTTGCCGAGCAGGCGACGGGCGACGATCAGCAACTGGATCTGCTGCGTCCCCTCGAAGATGTCGAGGATCTTCGAATCCCGCGCCCACTTCTCGAGCAGCTCGTCCTCGCCATACCCCAGCGCGCCGACCAGCTCCACGCACTTGAGCGTCACCTCGTTGGCCACGCGCCCGGCCTTGGCCTTGGCGATGGAGGCCTCCTTGGAGTTGGGCAGCTTGTTGTCCGCCATCCAGGCAGCCTTGAGGGTCAGCAGGCGCGCCGCCTCCCACTCGGCCTCCAGCCGGTAGAGGGTGGCTTCGGCGTGGGTCACGCTGAGCAACGGCTTGCGGTAGTCGAACCTGCAACCGGCCTTCTTCAGCAGCTCACGGGTGCGATCCAGCGAAGCCTTGGCCACGCCGATGGCCATGCCGGCCACCAGCGGACGGGTGTTGTCGAAGGTCTCCATGACCCCGGCGAACCCCTTCTGTACATCGATCTCCGCGTTGCCCAGCAGGTTGGCCGCCGGCACCCGGCAATCGCTGAAGCTGATGGACGCCGTGTCGGACGCCTTGATGCCCAGCTTCTTCTCCAGGCGGGTGACGCTCATGCCCGGCGTGCCCTTCTCCACCACGAAGGACTTGATCGCCGCACGCCCCAGGCTCTTGTCCAGGGTCGCCCAGACCACCACCGCATCGGCGCGCTCGCCGGAGGTGACGAAGATCTTCTCGCCATTGAGCACGTAGTGGTCGCCATCCTTCACCGCCGTGGTGCGGATGGCGGCGGAGTCCGACCCGCAGCCCGGCTCGGTGATGGCCATGGCCGCCCAGGTGCTGCCGAAGCGCTTGAGCTGCTCCTCGTTGGCCACCGCCGCGATGGCGGCATTGCCCAGCCCCTGGCGCGGCATGCCCAGCAGCAGGCCGACATCGCCCCAGCAGAGTTCGATGACCCCGAGCAGCGCCGAGAGGTTGCCGCCGTTGCGCACGCCCTCCTCCACCTGGCCGCTGCCGCGCTTGCTGGCGGACGTGGCGCCGACGGCGTCGGGGGAACCGGCGTTCATGCCGTCCAGCAGGGCGGCGAGCAGGTCCAGCTCCTTGGGATAGGCGTGCTCGGCCTTGTCGTACTTGCGGGAAATGGGGCGGAAGTAGTTGGCCGCCACCTGGTGCGCCTGATTGGCCAGGCCACGGAATTTCTTCGGGGTTTCAAGGTTCATCACAAAGTCCTCAGAATCGGATTTCGATCGTGCGAGCTAGAGGCATGCAAGGCGAAAACCGGCGAGAAAGCGCAATTTACGCGCTGTAAATGAGCATTCCGAGCCGGCTTTCAACGCTGCAGGCCCGACGCGCAGCCGATCAAAACCGGTTCTCACAGGTGGAGGCCGCCGGACATAAGGGCCACGGCGCGGAGGTCGCGGTACCAGCGCTCGGCCGGGTGCTCCTTGGTGAAGCCATGGCCGCCCAGCAGTTGCACCGCGTCGGTGCCGATCTTCATCGCCTTCTCGGCGCAAAGGAGGCGCGCCAGGTAGGCCTCGCGCTGGAAGGGCTCGCCACGCTCGGCCCGGGCGCAGGCGCGCCAGACCATCATGCGCATGGCGTCCAGCTCGATGGCGATGTCCGAGACCATGAAGGCGACACCCTGGCGGTGGCTGATGGGCTCGCCAAAGGCGACGCGCTCGTTGCAGTAGGTGACGACGTAGTCCAGCGCCGCCTGGCCGGTGCCCAGGGCCAGGGCACACCAGGCGAGGATGGTGAAATCGAGGAAGCGTGGGTAATCGAAGTCGGCGGCGGCCAGGCGATTCTCCGTCGGCACCTTGACGCCCTTCAGCAGCACGCGCGCCGTCGAACAGGCCTTGAGTCCCATGGCGGGTTCGGCCTGGCGCTCCAGCCCCCTGGCACCGCCCTCGACGAGGAACAGCGCCGGGCCATTCTCGGCCTCGGCGGCGACGATCAGCTGGCTGGCATTGAGCCCCTCGAGCACCAGGCATTTCTCACCGGTGAGCTGGTAGTGCTTGCCCTTGCGCCGGGCCTTGGTGGCCAGGCGGTGGGGGTCGGCCAGCACGCCGGGTTCGCTGACGGCGATGGCCACCAGCGGTGGACGTTCCTCGCCGACGAAGGCCGGCAGCCAGCGCGCCTGCTGCTCGGGCGAGGCCCAGCGGCGGATGCAGTTGGCGGCGGACAGCGGCACCAGCAGCGAGGCGGCCAGGGACAGGTCGCCCTGGCCCAGCGCCTCGGCGATCAGCGCGTTGCTGACGGTGGTGCGCTCGCCGGCCATGCCGCCGTGCACCTCGCCGACGCCGTAGTGGGCGAGGCCCAGTTCCAGCGCCTGGTTGAGCAGGTCGGCGGGGATGGCACCGCGCGCATCGGCGTCGTGGGCGGCCGGGCGCAGCACTTCCAGGGCGAAGCCCTGGAGCATCTCCCTGATCATCTGCTGCTCGTCGCTCAGGGACAGGTCGAAGAGCGCATCCGGGTCAGCCTTGCGCGGCGTCTTGGCGGCCTTGCCGGAACGCTCGGCGACCATCTGGAAGCCGGCGCGGCTGCCGGTGTAGAGAAGCTTCTCGAAGGGCTTGCGCAGCTTGAACCGGTCCGGCCAGTCGGCCTGGGCGACGCGGTTCAGCATGGACAGGGCGCGTCCCTGTGCATCGGTACTCATGGGCATCTCGCTCCACGCGGGGTGAGGATGCCTGGATGATGCGCGCCGGAAACAAGCGCGCCTATGACCGACGGGACGCGGGCGAGTGGCACGACGGCCACCCGCTCGGGGGGAGGATCAGCGGCTGCGGATCTTCTCGACGATGGCGGTGGTGGAGCTGTTCTCCACGAGGCCGAGGACACGCACTTCGCCGCCGTAGGCCTTGACGATGTCGGCGCCCACCACCTGCTCGATGCCGTAGTCGCCGCCCTTGACCAGGATGTCCGGCTTGACCTGGCCGAGCAGGCGCTCGGGGGTGTCTTCGCTGAAGCTCACCACCCAGTCGACGGCGCCGAGGCCGGCGAGCACGGCCATGCGCCGGTCCACCGAGTTGATCGGACGGCCGGGGCCCTTGAGGCGGCTGACCGAGGCGTCGTCGTTGACCGCCAGCACCAGGCGGTCGCCCTGGGCGCGGGCCTGCTCGAGGTAGGTCACGTGGCCGGCATGGAGGATGTCGAAGCAGCCATTGGTGAAGACGATCTTCTCGCCATGGGCGCGGGCGTCCTCGATGGCCAGCAGCAGTTGGTCGAGGCTCAGCACCCCACGCTCGGAGCCCTGCTCGCGCTGCACGGCGCGGCGCAGTTCGGGGGCGCTGATGGCGGCGGTACCCAGCTTGCCGACCACGATGCCCGCGGCCAGGTTGGCCAGGGCCACGGCCTGGGGCAGCTCCTCGCCGGCAGCCAGGCTGGCGGCCAGGGTGGAGATCACGGTGTCGCCGGCACCGGTGACGTCGAACACCTCTCGGGCGCGCGCCGGCAGGTGCAGGGCGGGCTGGTCGGGACGCAGCAGGGTCATGCCGTGTTCGCCACGGGTCACCAGCAGGGCGCCGAGGTCCAGTTCGCGCATCAGTTGCGCGCCCTTGGCGACCAGGTCGGCCTCGTCGGCGCAGCGTCCGACTATGGTTTCGAATTCGTTGAGATTGGGGGTGATCAGGCTGGCGCCGCGGTAGATGCCGAAGTCCTTGCCCTTGGGGTCGGCGAGCACCGGGATGCCCTTGCGCCGGGCGGCCTGGATCAACGCCTGGTGGTTCTTCAGCGCGCCCTTGCCGTAGTCGGATAGCACCAGCACCTTGACCCCGCCGAGCAGGCGCTCGACCTCGACGGCCAGGGCCTCGGCATCGGTCTCGAAGGGCTCTTCGAAATCCATGCGCAGCAACTGCTGGTGGCGGCTCATGACCCGCAGCTTGACGATGGTCGGCTGCGTGGCGATGCGCTGGAAGCGTGCGTCGACGCCGGCAGCACCCAGGCTGGCGAGCAGGCTGGCGGCAGCCTCGTCTTCACCGGTCACTCCCACCAGGGCGGCGGGAGCGCCAAGGGCCGCGATGTTCAGCGCCACGTTGGCGGCACCGCCCGGGCGGTCTTCGATCTGGTCGACACGCACCACGGGCACCGGCGCCTCGGGGGAGATGCGCGAGGTGCCGCCATGCCAGTAACGGTCGAGCATGACGTCGCCCACCACCAGAACGGGGGCCAGATCGAAACGGGGCATGGTGAGCTTCATGAAGACTCCAGAGCATGAAAAAACGGCGCGGATCATAACATAGCAGCTGACCCGCCCCGTCGCCGGAGGCCGTCAATCGGAAAGGCGTCTCACCCAGAAAAGCTCGTGGCGGCGCACCGCCTTGCGGAAGAAGTCGTCCTCGCCACTCTCCGGCCAGCGACGGGCGGCGAGCAGCCACTGGATGGTCCGGCGCAGGCGCTTCTTGAACGACAGCGGCACCTGCAGGTCATGCTGCATGGCCAGCGCCTGGGCCTTGTCCAGGCGCGCCTGTTCGCACAACACGGGACTCCACAGGTCATCCGCCGGCAGCGGCTCGATGCACGGCGGCAGGGCGATGCCGCCCCCGGCCGGGCCCATGGGCCAGCGGTCGTTGTCGACAAGGTGGTTGGCATAGAGCAGTTGCACCGAAGGGGTCCAGCCACTCTTGCAGATGGCCTGGTCGAGGGCGCGACTGGCCTGGACGTGATCCGGATGCGGGTCGAGCTGCGGATGCGGCACCACCACCACGTCGGGCTGTAGGCGGGCCAGCAGGGCCGCCAGGTCACCCACCAGGTTGTCCCAGGTCGGTGCACCATCGAGATCGCCAGGCAGTGCCAGGGCGTTGAAGCGGCGGACGCTGCGGATGTCCGCCTCCCCGGATTCCAGCGAGGCGAAAGGCTTGTCCGGCTCGGCCTCCATGGCTTCCAGGCGCAGGCAGTAGTAGCCCAGCTGCAGGCACCGGGTAGCCGGTACGCCGCCCCAGAGCGGCACCGCCAGGCTGCTCCAGCTGCGCAGGCGCCCCTTGAGGCGTGCAGCGGCAGCGGCATCCAGCCCAAGGCGACGATAGACCTGGGCCTCGATCTCGCCCTGGGTCAGGGTGACGATGTGCACGTCGCTGCAGCGGCTGTAGAGCCCGAAGGCCGCCAACTCGGCATCGTCCGCATGAGGCGCGATGACCAGCACCTTCTTCCTGGCGTAGTCGGGGTTGCTGAAGGCATGCAGCGTGGCGGTCGGCGCCAGCCGGCAGAAACGCCCTCGCAGGCGCAACGTGCCGGCGGCCAGGGCCGCCTGAGCCCCGGAAAGGTTGATATAGCGGCGCCCGTTCACGCCCCGCTCGAAGTCCTGGCGGTCGATACCTTCGCCACATTCGACCAGCACATGCGGGTCGAGCCAGCGACCGAGCCAGCGGCTGCGGATCACCACTTCCAGCACCAGCGTCTCCGCGTCCTCGGGCCAGGCGGCGCCGCCCGGGTCCAGGCGCCCATCCACCAGGCTCACGGGCAACGCCCGGGCGCTGCCGGGGAAGCGGTACTGGTAGTCATCCCGCGGTGAATAGAAGAGATGATCGGCGAACCAGGCCTCGTGGGCGATCCAGCCGAGCACGAGGAGCACCGGGGTGGTGCTCCAGGAGCCGAACCAGTCCAGCGCCATGAGCACCAGCAAGGCACCGAGCATGAACAAACGCTTGTGGCGCCGATGGCGGCGCAGGAGCAGCTGCTTGCGTGTTTCCATTCACTCACACCCGAAAGACGGGAACCTTGTTGCACCAACGATCCTTGTATTCCACATCTGCGCGCCCGAACGAATAGCGCAGGGCCTTGCCTCTGGCCCGGGCATCTTCCCAGGCGGCCTGCGTATTGACGAAGCTGAGGACGCTGCCGGGGCTGAAGTCCCGGCTTTGTGGATCGACGCCGCCGTTGATGTATTCGGCGCTGATCCATTCTGGAGATTCGACCCTGTACACCACCTGAACGGCGATGGGTGCTCCCTCCAGCAACAACAGGCTGCCGCTGAGGAATTCCCGCAGCAGCCCGAACACTTCTTCCAGATGCCCCTTGCCGGGCACATCGAAGCCCCAGCGACGCTCGAACAGTTCGGTATAGACGGCCGCCAGTTCGGCGGGAGCGAGTTCCGCGATCGGCCTCAGGGTGCCACCGGCCTCTTCCAGCAGGCGCAGCTCGCGGCGCTGGTTGTAGCGGAACTTCTTGGAGAATTCCTCGGGCGCACGGCACAGCGCCAGCGCGTCCTTCTGCAGGCGCAGCCCCTGCAGGCGGCTCTGGTTGGGTTCGCCCAGGTAGGCGCCGCGATGGCGCAAGACCGCTCCACTGTCCGGTCGCGCCGGCAGGAGCACCTCGGCATTGCCGAGATCGAACAGATGCCGCTTGCCGGCACGCTTGAGGGCATCCCTCGACAAGGCGAGGTGGCGACCCCAGGTGGGAGCGGCGGCGACCGGCTCGTCACCCTCGAACCAGCCGAGGTAGCGCACCGGGATGCCGGCCATCGCGGACAGGCGCTCCACCACATCCGGGTGGGTCACCAGGCTGCCGCCGAAACGTGACCAGACGGCGGCATAGTCGGCGGCATTCAGTGGGCGCCAGCCGCGTTCTCGGCAGGCGCGTATCAGGTTCAGCACCGCCCGGTCCCTGGGATTGAACGTCTCATCGTCATGTACATATCAGGCACATGTACCGCTCAGCCGCGCTCCGCCACGTGGGCCTTGTCCTCGGCGAACTGGTTGGCGTGCAGGCGCGCGTAATAGCCATCCAGGGCGATCAGCTCGGCGTGGTTGCCGCGCTCGACGATGCGGCCCTGGTCCATCACCAGGATCAGGTCGGCCTTCTCGATGGTGGACAGACGATGGGCGATGACCAGCGTGGTGCGGCCATCCATCACCCGGTCCAGCGCCTTCTGGATGTGCCGTTCGGACTCGTTGTCCAGCGCCGAAGTGGCTTCGTCCAGCACCAGCAGCGGCGCGTTCTTCAGCAGCGCGCGGGCGATGGCCAGGCGCTGGCGCTGGCCGCCGGACAACAGCACGCCGTTCTCGCCGACCTCGGTGTCCAGGCCCTGGGGCAGCTTCTCGATGAATTCGCTGGCATAGGCGGCCTCGGCCGCTCGCTCGATGTCCGCGCGCGGCGCGCCGGCGAGGTCTCCATAGGCGATGTTGTTGGCCACCGAGTCATTGAACAGATTGACCTGCTGGGTCACCAGCGCGATGTGTCGGCGCAGGTTGCGCAGGCGGTAATCCTGGACCTCGACGCCATCGAGGAGGATCTGCCCTTCGCTGTGCTGGTAGAAGCGCGGGATCAGGTTGGCCAGCGTCGACTTGCCACTTCCGGAACGCCCCACCAGGGCAACCATCTGCCCGGGTTCGGCCGTGAAACTGATGCCATCGAGCACGGATTTTTCGGTACCGGGGTAGCGGAAGGTCAGGTCGCGCACCTCCAGCCTGCCCACCACCCGCTCACGCTCGACGGTGCCGGTATCGGTCTCCGGCACCTCGTCCAGCTGCTCGAAGATGCTCTCGGCACCCGCCACGCCCTTCTGCACCGTGGAGCTGACCTCCGACAACTGGCGGATGGGCTTGGGCAGCATGCCGGCCACGGTGATGTAGGCCACCAGCTCGCCCGCCGATGCATCACCGCGCAGGAACAGCACGAGGAACATCAGCACCGCCATGGCGGAGAAGATCACCAGTTGCAGCATCGGCGTGTAGACGGCACCGGTCTTGGTCATGCGCAGCTGCTTGTCGGTATTGCTCTGGCTGGCGTCGAGAAAGCGCGCTTCCTCGTAGGGCTCGCCACCGAAGCTGCGCACCACGCGATAGCCCTGGATGGTTTCGGACGCCACGTGGGTGACATCCCCCATGGCCACCTGGATCTTCTTGCTCTGCTTGCGGAACTTGCGGCTGGCCGTGGTCACCATGAATGCGATCAGCGGCAGGATCGCCACCATCACCAGGGTCAGGCGCCAGTTCATCCACAACAGGTAGGCGAACAGGCAGACCACCGTCATCCCCTCGCGGATCACCACCTTGATGGCATCGGTCGCGGCCCCCGTCACCATGGTGACGTTGAAGGTGATGCGCGAGATCAGGTGCCCCGAGTTGTGGTTGTCGAAATAGCGGTTGGGCAGCACCAGCAGGTTATTGAACAGCGCCACCCGCAGGTCATGAACGAGTCCGAGGGAGACCTTGGCCAGGTAGTAGTTGCCGAGGAAGGAACCAACGCCCTGCCAGGCGGCGATCAGCACGATCAGCAGCGGCACCATCTGCAGCAGCTGCAGGTCCCGCAGCACCGGCACATTGGGGAAGAGCACCACGCTCGGGTCGTTCAACCCATCGACGAAGTACTGCAGGATCGCACCCAGCATCGGCTGGGTCGTGGCGAAGATCACGAAGCCGACGATGCTCAGCACGAACTGCCAGATGTATGGGCGGACATAGCTCAGCAGCCGCAGATAGATCTTCAGGCTGGACGGCTGGGATTGCGTCGGATGTTGCTCGGTCATTCGCTCGGCCTGGGGGTGGCAGAAAAGGCGGAGAGCTTACCACAGCGTGCCTAGCCACCGTTGTTGGACTAAGATGCAGCCCTTTTCACGGATATAGACCTTCTCAGGTGCAGGCGTCTTTCATGCTCTCACAGTCCCGGTGGCAGTCTCTTAGCTTTTTCATCGTCAAGCGCTGGCTGGTGCTCGGCTATCTGGTACTGCTCACCGGGCTGTTCTGGCTGCCCAATGGCAGTGTCTACACCAAGGTGTTCTATGCCCTGGTCGCCTTCCCCGCGCTTCTGGCCCTGATTCTGGCGCCCCGTCGCTGCAAAGACCTGCTGCATGAACCCATGGTGCTTGTCTTCCTGGCCTTCTCGGCCTGGATGCTTATCACCCTCGGCTGGTCGGGTACTGACGATAGCGTTGGCGGGCTGGCCAAGCGGCCACTGTATCTGCTTCTGTTTATGGCTGCCTGCAGCCTGATCGCCCTGGAAAGCCGCGAATTATTGCTGCGCACCTTGCGCACCGCAGCCGTGCTCGCCGCCTTTGCCGCACTCGTGAACCTGGTCTTGTTCCTGCTGGACCCGCCCCCCGAGAACCGCCTGATAGGCAGCGGCGCCCTGCGCAACCCGCTGCTCACCTCTCATGTCCTGGGCATGTTCTGCACTTACTGGATCGCAACCTGGCTAAGCCGCGATATTCGCCAAGAGTGGCTAGCGCCACTCATGACTCTGCCGATATTGCTGGCCCTGCTCGCCACTGGCTCACGCACGCCACTGATGGCACTGGTTGTAACCAGCCTCTGGATGCTGCTTATAACACCCCGCCGCGCCACCTTGCTGATACTCACCATTGCAGTGACAGGTGGGCTCTGCCTGGCCTTTTTCCCCGATCTGCTGCTGCAGCGCGGTGGCTCCTTCCGCCCCCAAATCTGGGCAGACGCCCTGCGTCAGGCCCAAGATCACCTCTGGCTCGGACATGGCTACGACCACCGCTTCGTCTTCATAATCGAAGGTCTCAGCACCATACTGAGCGACCCACACAACGTTGAACTCGCGGTACTTCTCGAGTTGGGCCTCGTGGGGCTGGGTTTCTGGCTTGTGCTGCATGGCCTCGGCCTCTGGCACTGCCTGCGCCAACGCAACGACAAGGGCTTCCAGGTCGCCTCAGCGCTGGTGGTCTACGGCTTGGCAGCAGGCCTGACCGAAGGCAGCAGCTTCCTGTCTCGCCCTAACGAGAGCTGGTTCCTTATCTGGATTCCGCTGAGCCTGGTGATCGCCCTGGCTATCCAAAAGCGAGGCCTGGGTAAGGAATGAAAAACCTGAGCGCATCAGAACTGCAGGAACTACTGACCGACTCGACAGCCATTGAAGGTGATGGCCATGGCCTGAAGGTAGCACGCCTGAAAAACGGGGACTTCCTCAAGCTGTACCGACGCAAGCGCATGCTCAGTTCTGCACTCTGGTCTCCGCCATCTCGGCGTTTCGCGAACAATGCCGAGCGCCTTCGCGAACTCGGCATCGTCAGCCCGGAGATCCAACAACTGCTGCTGATCCCGGAACTGCAACTGAACGCCGTGATCTATCGCCCTTTGCCCGGAGATACGCTCAGGAACCGCTGGCGCCACCTTGATACGGCGAGCCGGGAGCAGGAAGTCGAGTTATTCGGCGCCTTCCTGGGCAAGCTGCACCAGTTGGGGGTGTACTTCCGATCCCTGCATCTGGGCAACGTGCTGCAACTGCCCGACGGCGAGTTGGGCCTGATAGATCTATCAGACATGAAGATTGCCAATCTACCGCTAGCGAGGTGGAAGCGCCGGCGTAACCTGCAACACATTCTTCGTTACAAGGAAGATGCCGGCTGGTTGCTTAGCGAACATCGCCAGGCCTGGATTCGTGGCTACGCGGCGAGCTGCGGCCAGACGGCCGCAGTACGTTTCGAACGTGACCTGTCCAAGGCGACTCTGCCCGGCTAGCCCAGGTACAGGCGGCCGAGTGCATTGAGGGTCTTGCCGTTCCAATAGCGCAACGGCAGGCGCCCCAGCAGTTCACGGGCCAGCGGCTTGTCATCACGCGCGGTCTTCAGCAGCATCGAGTTGATAAAGCGTGCACAAACCTCGGCATGGTTCGGGTGGTCACCAAAGTGGGCATAGGTGGCCATCACGG
Organism: Pseudomonas sp. USHLN015; assembly: GCF_037153275.1. Classification (NCBI taxonomy): domain Bacteria; kingdom Pseudomonadati; phylum Pseudomonadota; class Gammaproteobacteria; order Pseudomonadales; family Pseudomonadaceae; genus Pseudomonas; species Pseudomonas sp. USHLN015. The sequence goes on along the minus strand of NZ_JBBCKP010000007.1, from coordinate 338,069 downwards.
CGTCGATCATCATGCGCCGGTTCTTGTAGGTATTGGTGTCGTGCACCCGGTAGAGAGCCAGCACATCGGGCAAAATATCAATGAAGTAGCCTGCATGGGTAATCTTCAACTCGATCAGTAGGTCTTCCAGGCGTATCGCTGGATCGAACCCGCCTACCGCATCTAGCGCATCGCGACGAAACAGCAGTGTGGGTGCCGGAGCCCCGTCCTTCCTGGCGTTGAAAAGATCCTCGAAATCCAGGCGACGCAGGGGACGATTGCGATCCTTTCCAGGAATCGCTCGGCCCTGCTCATCGATGGTGCGTATATTGCCGGCGCAGATACCCACTTCCGGCTTGTCCTGCATGTAAGCCACCTGCAGCGCCAGACGCTCGGGCAGCATCACGTCATCGGAGCCGAAAGGAGCGACCAGGCTGCCCTTCGAACGCGCCACCAGCTCGTTGAGGGTACGGGCAAGCCCCCTGTTCTCACGAGCGACGAAGTCGAAGCCGTGCTCCTCTTGCATTCTGCGGATGCGTGCAACGCTGTCATCGCTAGAACCGTCATCTACTACCAGTAACTCGATGCCAGGGTAGGTCTGCGCCAGCACGCTATTGATACAGGCCTCGATGTACTGGCCATGGTTGTAGGAGGAAATGATCACACTGACCAGAGGCAAATCCTGGGTATCAGTCATGGCGATCCCCTTCCAGCAGCCCCGCCAACAACTCTCGATACTGGCGACGGAAGTCCTCGATCGAATGGGCGCGGCGGAGGTAGCCATAAGCCCGCTCGCCCTCCTCGATGCGTTCCGCGTCAGTGAGTGCCATCACCGCCCGCAAGTGTTTTGCCAGCGCAGCATGCTGACCTGATGGGAAAATGCGGCCACCACAGTCCTCCAGAATCGGCTTGAGGCTGGGAATATCCGAGCCAATAACGGGCAAGCGGCCACTCATGCCTTCCAACAGCGCCAAGGGTAGGCCTTCGCTGAGGGACGGCATGACAAAGCTGTCGAATGCCCGCACGTACTGCAGCGCATCGTCCTTGGCACCCAGCAGTCGAACGCACCCTTCAAGCTCCAGCTCCGCAATCACGGCCTCCAGGTCGGCACGCGAACGGCCTTCACCGATGATTGCCAGCAGCGCTACGGGCCATTCATCCTTGATTTCGGCGAAAGCGCGCAGCAAGTGGATATGGCCCTTGACCGGCACCAGACGACCAATGGCCCCGAACACAAAAGCGTCCGCCGGCAAGCCAAGCAGCTCGCGCGCACTCGCGCGGGGTAGCTGCAGACTTTCTGCACGGTCGATGTCGATGGCGTTGTTGATCTGGCAGGTGTTGGCCGAAGTGAAACCGGCACCGGCCTCGACCAGATAGTTGCGCACGGCACGAGATACGCCCACCAGGCGCCAGTTCGATGTCACCAACTGGCGCACAGTCCAGCAACGGAAGGAGCGGTCGTACTCGCCGAAGCCATGGGCGACGCCGATGCAGGCACGAAAGCCAAGCAGCTTGTTCAGCAGCATCAGCATATTCACCGGCTTGAAACGGTGGCCAATTACCGCGTCGTATTTCTCTTCACGACAGTGTTTGTAGAGCGCCCAGAGGGCACGCAGGCGCAGCCCGCTAACCTGAGACTGACGGTAGCCAAAATAGATGGAACGGCCGGCCTTGCTCACAGGCTCGCCGGGGCCAGGACGACCGCGCAGGAATGCTGTAGTGACCTCATAGCACTCGGCCGGCAAGGCCTGGACAATCTGCTCGGCAAGGTCCGAGGCGTTGACGTTGTAGTAGTTTTGCAACTGTAGAACTTTGATACGGCGCTGACTCATACCGACTTCTTGGCTCCCAGCCACAAGCGCAAGGCCTTGCGGCTGTATGAAAATTTGAACAGTACGCGCCAGTCGACTCGCAGCGCCTCACCATAGTAGTAGCGGGCACCGTCCTGGTCGCCGGCCAGCATGCAAGTACGAAACAACGACAGGCAGCGTTGCGCCTTGTAGCGGTGACGCAGCGCCTGCGCAGCGGCGGGCAGCCTGTCGAATACCTCGTCCACCAGCTTCAGATCCACCTTACGTGCGGCCTCGGCGTTGTGCCGCAAGCTGCCGGAGTGCTTGTGGACGCGCGCGAGGGAGAAATCCAGGCGACGTACCGGACCATGAGCCAGGGCGTAGGCGAACACGGGGATATCTTCGCTGTGGCGCAGGTGCTCCGGATAGGGCCGCTGGAGCAGCAGGTCGCGCCTGAATAAACAGGCGCCGTGGCTGATGGCGATGGTCTTGTCCAGCAAGTAGGCGGAAAGGCGCTCGGCAATACCGTCTGGAAGCGGTGAAGCGGGGTGTTCGCGCTCACGGCCGTCGGGCTGCACCGCGACATGTCCGGCCAGCCACAAACCGATGTCGGGCTCGGCACGCAACTGCTCGCACAGGCGGGGCAGCATGCCAGGTACCAGTTCATCATCGGCGTCCAGGAGCAACACATGGCGCCCGCCAGCCAGCCGCACACCGTGGTTGCGGGCGGCAGAGGGGCCGGCGTTGTCCTGGCGTACCCCCCGGAAGCGCTCGCCATGGCGGGCCGCCAGGGCTTCGAACACCGCAGGGGTGTCATCACTGGAGCCGTCGTCGACGACCCACAGCTCCACATCATCGCCGGCCTGGGAGAGCACCGACTCGACCGCCCGCGGCAGCACCCTGGCGTAGTTGTACGCCGGGATGACGACGCTGAGCAGCGGGCTATCCGACACTGTCATACCAGTCCACGCCATCCTTGACGACCAACACGTCTTCCATGATCAGGTACTGCAGGTCCGAGCCGTAGAACATGTTCAGCGCGTCGGTGGGCGAGCAGATCATCGGCTCGCCACGACGGTTGAGGGAGGTGTTCAGGGACACGCCGTTACCGGTCAGTTTCTCCAGTTCGAGCATCAGGTCGTACCAGCGCGGATTGTGGCGGCGCTCCAGGACCTGGGCGCGGGAGGTGCCGTCCTCGTGCACGACTTCGGAAACGCGCTCCTTCCACTCGTCGTTGACCTCGAAGGTGAAGGTCATGAACGGGCTCGGGTGATCCACCTTGAGCATCTTCGGCGCCACGGTGTCGAGCATCGACGGGCAGAAGGGCCTCCAGCGCTCGCGGAACTTGATCTGCTCGTTGATGCGGTCGGCGACGCCGGGGATGCTCGGGCAACCGATGATGGAGCGGCCACCCAGGGCGCGCGGACCGAATTCCATGCGGCCCTGGAACCAGGCCACCGGATTGCCGGCGACCATGATGCTGGCGATGCGCTGCGGGGTGTTCTCGATGCGCTTGAACACCGGCTTGTTCGGATGTCTGGCGCAGGCGGCGATGACGTCCTCGTTGGAGAACGACGGGCCGAGGTAGACGTGTTCCATCTTCTCCACCGGCACGCCGCGCTTATGCGAGACGTAGGCGGCGGCGCCGACGGCGGTGCCGGCGTCACCGGAGGCGGGCTGGACGAACAGCTCCTTCACGTCCGGGCGGGCGATGATCTTCTGGTTCAGCTTGACGTTCAGTGCGCAGCCGCCAGCGAAGGCGATCTTGCCGGTCTCGCGCAGGATGTCGCCGAGGTAGTACTCCATCATCTCCAGCGCCAGCTTCTCGAACAGCGCCTGCATGCTGGCGGCGTAATGGATGTAGGGGTCGTCGGCGATGTCGCCCTGGCGTTTCGGGCCGAGCCATTCGATCAGCTTGGGCGAGAAGTAGTAGCCCTTGCCGTTCTCCTTGTAGCGGCGGAAGCCGATGACGTTGGCGTACTCGGTGTTGATCACCAGCTCGCCGTTCTCGAACTTGGCCAGGCGGGAGAAATCGTACTTGGCGGCGTCACCGTAGGGCGCCATGCCCATGACCTTGAACTCGCCGTCGAGCATCTCGAAGCCGAGGTACTCGGTGATCGCGCCATAGAGGCCGCCGAGGGAGTCCGGGTCGAAGAATTCCTTGATCTTGTGGATCTTGCCGTTCTCGCCCCAGCCGAAGAAGGTGGTGGCGTACTCGCCCTTGCCGTCGATCCCGAGGATGGCGGTCTTTTCCTTGAAGCCGGAGCAGTGGTAGGCGCTGGAGGCGTGGGCCAGGTGGTGCTCGACCGGCTCGATCTTCACCTTCTTGGCGTCGAAGCCCAGTTGCTCCAGGCACCAGACGATCTTGTTGCGGTAGCGCTTGTAGCGACGGTTGCCCATGAGGATCGCGTCGAGGGCGCGGTCCGGTGCGTACCAGTAGCGCTTGGCGTACTGCCAGCGGGCCTTGCCGAAGAGGCTGATGGGCGCGAAGGGGATGGCCACCACGTCGACGTCGGACGGCTTGATGCCGGCCTGCTCCAGGCAGAACTTGGCCGATTCGTAGGGCATGCGGTTCTTCGCGTGCTTGTCGCGCACGAAGCGCTCTTCTTCAGCGGCCGCGATCAGCTTGCCGTCGATGTAGAGCGCAGCGGACGGATCATGGCTGAGGGCGCCGGAAAGGCCGAGAATCGTCAGTGCCACAGTGTTAAGCCTCTTCAAAGCAGCTGAAAGCCCGGAGCGGGAAGCGCAAGCCTGCAGCGGTCATAGGGTTCACGCCCCGTAGGGCTCTTTCTTCCAGCTTCAAGCTCACGGCTTCAAGCTGTCTTGGGTAAACGTCGGTCCAGCAACTGGTACAACGCCGAGTCGGCAGGCCAGTTGCGCAGGAAGCGGGTGCGATCACGGGCATAGGCCTTGGCGAAGCTGCGCTCGCTGCGGTGCTGCTGCACGGCGTCGAGATCGATGAGGCACCAGGCGCCGTCCTGCCAGAACAGGTTGTGTCCCTTGAGATCGCCATGGCTGATGCGCTCGCGGATCAACGCGGCGAACAAGCGGTCCAGCGCCTGCAGATCGGACTCTGCCGGCAGGCCATTGCCCTGCGGATCGACCTGGGCGTCTCGAAAACGGGCGATTATATCGTGCCCGGACAGATATTCGGTAATCAGGTAGGCACGGCCCCGTAGCCAGCACCAGCGGCGCTCGATCATCGCCAGCGGGCGCGGCGTGGCGATGCCGAGGAAGGCCAGGCGATTGCCCTCCTTCCAGCTGTGCCAGGCGCGGCTCGGGCGCCAGAAGCGCTTGAGCCAATGCAGCGGGCCCTTGATGTTGTAACGCTTGAGCAACACCGGCCGCCCATCGATTTCCACCTGCGCCACGGTGGCGGTGCCGCCGCCCTTGAGCAGGCGACCGGCGGCGATGGCCGCATCGGGATCGGCCAGCACCGGCGCCAGGGCATCCAGCGAATCACGCCGGGCAGCGCGCAAGCCGAAGGCCGAGCCGATCACGCTGAACAGGCTGCAATCGCGCCCGACCTTGCCGAGGAAGTCGCGCAGGCGCCAGCGGCGTACCCGGGCGATTTCCTGCTGCAGCATCTCCAGCGGCAGCGCATGTTCGCCGTTGGCCAGCAGGTAATGCACCAGCAGTTCTTCGAGGAAGGGGTCGAGGCTCGCCGGCAACTGGGCGAAGAACACGCCGAGATTGGCCAGTACCTTGTCCCGCGACAGGCTCTGCCCGGGGGACTCGCCACGCACGCCGCCGCCATCGATCAGTTGCAGCGCACCCTGGTGGCGGAGGATGTTGTCCAGGTGCAGGTCTTCCTGGACCAGGCCCTTGCCGTGCAGTTGGCCGACCAGCGCCAGGGCCTCGCCCAGCACGGCCTGCTGGCCATCGGAGAGCGGCGCCTCGGCTTCCACCGCGCGCCAGTCGTCCCACAGGCTGCGGGCACCTTCCAGGTAATCGAACAGCAGCCAGCCGCCCTGCCCTGCGGCAAAGCCTTCGGCCAGCAGCGCCGGCGTCGGCAGGCCCTGCTCGGCAAGCAGCCGCGCACCGGCCAGTTCGCGCTGGTAGTGACGCTCCGCCTTGGCGCCCACCACCAGCTTGACGAGCACGTCGCGCTCCTGCCAGCGGGCGCGCCCTACATAGCGCTGCCCGGGCAGCACGCGGAACAGCTGGATCAGCTCCAGGCCGCCCTCGGCGTCCACGAGCAGCGGCAGGGTCGGCGCACGACCGGCGCCCGTGAGTTCAGCCAGCTTCAAGCGCGGCGCTCCTTGTTGCGACGGCGCGCACCGAGGCGCCGGACCCAGGTGTCGACATCGCTGCTGGAGTGCCCGGCGCCCAGGTAGGCCACCAGCAGCTCGCGCAGCTCGCTCTCGCCCCAGGGGTTGGCCCGGCGCACCAGCGGCTCGAGGTCCTTGACCCGGTCACGACGGCCCAGCAGCAGCGGCCGGGTCTTCTCCAGGTCGATCAGGCAGCTCTCGTAATGCCCGCCGATCTCGCGCAGGAAGATGTGCTTGGGATAGAAGCAGCCATGCACCTGGCCGGCCGCATGCAGCCGGTGTGCAAGGGTGCCCACGGCGAGGATGATCGCCGCGCGCTGGTCCTCGCCCAGGGAGGGCCAGCGATCCAGCAACTCGGCCAGTTCGGTCCAGCCGTCCAGTGCGCGGGTCAGCAGGATGGCCCGGCGCTCGCCGTGCACCTCCCGCTCGGCGAAGAACGCGGCGCGCAGGGCCGGCACGTCCAGCGCCTGGTAGCGCTGGATATTGCGGAACTCACGGGCGAAGGTGGGCTCGCCGAAGGGCCGCGCCAGGCTGCGGCTGAGGTAGTTGCTCTGCCGCTTGAGGTAGTAGGCGGCATCGCCCAGGTCGAGGCGGAACACGCTGCTCCAGCCTCCCCGGCCGGTGTTGGGGGCGTCCACGGCCTCGAGCTGCAGGTTCCACAGCGCCTCGAAACTGTCGAGACCATGGCGGGCCAGGATGTCCCGGTCGCTGGTGGCGATGAAGTCGCTCATTCGCGTCCCTCGAAGAAACCGATGATCTGCCTGATCCGCCGCTTGTCGCCGACGTTCAGGCGCTGGCGCCCGCGGTACTGCAGGTAGAAGCGCAGGCGCTGGGTGCGGCTCAGCTTGTACTTGGCGACCTTGTCCAGGCAGGCCAGGTCCTTGACGATGCGGCGCCGCAGGAAGGGGCCGAACCAGAATGCGCCGGTGGGGCAGTCGATGAGGAACAGCTCGCCCTCGTCGTTGACCAGCAGGTTGCGCCACTTCAGGTCGTTGTGGGCGAAGTGATGGTCGTGCATGGCGCGGGTGGCACGGGCCAGCTGGCGGCTGACGCCATCGACCCAGGTCGCGTCTTCCAGGCGGGCGTCGTCGCGCTGCGCCAGGGCCGCCATGTCGGAGGTGCGCTCCAGCTCGCGGGTGATCAGCGCGCCACGGTGGAAGCGGCCGAAGCGGCGCTCCAGGCCCCAGCCCACCACCGGAGCCGTGGGGATGCCCCACTTGCTGAAGTTCTTGAGGTTCTGCCACTCGGCCTTGACCCGTGGCCGGCCGATCCAGCGGCGCAGGCCCTTGCCCGCGCCCCAGTAGCGCTTGACGTAGTAGCGGATGCCGGCGTGCTCGACCCGCAGCACCTCGGAGAGCGGGTCACCGGTGATCCAGTCCCCTTGCAGGGCGAACACCGCGTCGAGATCGGCGAACAGCCGGGCGACATCGGCGTCGAGCCCGGGCGCCAGTTTCCAGTCACTCAATCCGCTGCTCCTTCCACGTACTTGCGCTGGTAGCGCGCCAGCAGGCGTGCGGCCTTCTGCTCCATCCAGGCCAGCAGGCCGATCTCCTCACGCAGCACCTGGCGCAGGGGCTGCTGGAAGTAGACCTTGAGGAAGCGCAGCTTGTCGTGCCGGGTCAGGCCGATGTTCAGCGCGGAGAAGTACAGCGCCGCCAGGTCCTTGTCGCGCCAGCGGCGCGGCGTGCTCTCGCGCACCTGGGCGCGGTGCAAGTCGATCACCGAGAGACGGAAGTCCCCCGCCGTGACCGGCTTGTCGGTGTGCAGGAGGAAGTGGCAGATGTAGCAGTCGCGGTGGTTGACCCCGGCGCGGTGCATCTCGCGCACCATGCGCGCGACCTCGTCGATCAGGGCGCGCTTGAGCGCCGGGGCCGGCGGGTTCTGTACCCAGTCGAGGCTGAAGTCCTCGAGACTGATGGTCGGCGCCAGCTCCTCGGTGATGATGAAGGAATGCTGCTGCGCGGGGTTGCTGCCGCGCTCGCCGAAGGCCGCCGCGGTCATCGTCGGCACCCCGGCGCGCTGCAGGCGCTGGATGGCCGCCCACTCCAGGCCGGCGCCCAGCACCGGCGCCTTGGCGGTGACCAGGTTCTTGAAAATCTCGCCCCAGCCGATGCCACGGTGGATCTTCACGAAGTAGCCGCGCCCGTCGACCTCGGTGCGCAGGGTGCGCCGGGCCTCCAGCTCGCGGAACACCTCGCCCTGCAGCTTCTCCACCTCGGCGAACGGGTCACGCCCGGCCCAGAGGTCCTTGAAGGGTTGTTCCAGCATCAGCTTCATGGCCGTGCCTGCAGGATCACGTCGGCCGCGCGCTGCGGCATGCTGTAGAGGTCCGCCGTGTCGGCGAACGCCAGGCCGTTGCGGGCCCATTCGGTGCGGGCGTTATCGTCGTCGAGCATTTCGGCCAGCATGCGGTTCAGCTGCTCCTGTTCGAAGGGGCTCGGCACCACGCGGCCTGCCCTGGCCTCGTCGATGTAGTGGGCGTAGCCGCAGACGTCGGTCACCAGCACCGGCAGCCCGGCGACCAGCGCCTCCAGCAGCACGGTCCCGGTGTTTTCGTTGTAGGCGGGGTGGATCAGCAGGTCGGCACCCAGCAGGAAGCGCGGGATGTCGCTGCGCCCCTTGAGGATCTCGACCTGGTCGGAAATGCCCAGTGTCTTCATCTGCAGGATGAAGGGCTTGGGGTCGTCCTGGCCGATGACGATCAGCCGGGTACGCTTCTTCAGTGCCCTGGGCAGCGCGGCGAGCGCACGCAGGCTGCGGTCGAGGCCCTTGGTCTTGAAGCCGGAGCCGATCTGCACCAGCAGCAACTGGTCGTCCGCCAGCTTGAACTCGCGACGGAACTCGGCGCGGATCTCGGCGGCGTTGGCCGGGGCGCGGCGGTCAGGGGCGATGCCCGGCGGCAGCAGGTGGAAGCGCTCGGCCGGCGTGGCGTAGTGCTTCACGAACAACGGCTGCTGCACCTCGGAGATCATCAGCACCTCGGTCTTCGACTCGGGGGCGAACACCGCGCGCTCGTAGTCGGAGAAATGCTTGTAGCGACCCCACTTGCGATACAGGCCGTTGCGCAGGGTCTGCGCCTTGTCCTCGAAGCAGGGATCGGCGGCGTAGTAGACGTCCAGGCCCGGCATCTTGTTGAAGCCGACCACCCGGTCCACCGGGCGCCTGGCCAGGTCGGCCCCGACCCAGGCGGTGAATTTCTCGTTGCGCTTGTGGTTGAACAGCGCCTTGACCGGCGCGATCAGCACCTCGAAACCGTCCGGGATGTCGCCTTCCCAGATCATGGTGTAGACGCGGATGGCGTGCCCACGGCACTGGCAGTCCTGGGCGATGCGCATGAAGTCACGCTGCAGGCCACCGAACGGGAAGTACTTGTAGAGCACGAATGCCAGTTGCATCAGTGTGTGTCCTCGGTCAGCAGCAGGGCCTCCAGCTGGGTGGCCACGCGCTGCGGGTTCAGCCGGGTGAAGCACAGGGGCTGCTCGCGCTTGAGGTCGAAGCGACGCCTGTCGTCCTCGGTCGGCTGGTAGGTGCAGGTCTTCTTCAGGCACGGCGCGCAAGGGAAGTCGCTGCCCAGGTGCACCTGCGAACGCCCATAGGCACCGGTGAAGCCGGGATTGGTCGGCCCGTAGAGCGACAGGGTCGGCACATCCAGCGCCGCCGCCAGGTGGCCCAGGCCGGTGTCCACCGCCACGCAGGCACGCGCGCCGGCCAGTACCTTGGCCATCCCCGCCAGGGACAATCTGGGGAGCACCGCGGCGTTTTCCAAGCCCTCGGCGATGCGCTCGGCCCGCGCCTTCTCATTCGGGTTGCCCCAGGGCAGGCGCAAGTTCCAGCCGTGCTCGCAGACCCGCTCGGCGAGGTCGCGCCAGTAGGCTTCGGGCCAGTGCTTGGTATCCCAGGTGGTGCCGTGGAGGAACAGCAGGTACGGCGCGCCACCCGGCGCATCGGCCAGTTGCGCACGGTTGAGGCCGTAATCGCCGGTGGTCGCCGGCAGCGGGTAGTCCAGCGCCTTGGCGAACAGCTGGCGTACCCGTTCGACGGCGTGCTGCCCCCAGGCCACCGAGTGGGCCTGGTCGTAGAAGCGCGCGGCGACGGGCTCGCGGGCGGACTCGCGATCCAGCCCGGCCACCGGGGCCTTGGCGTAACGGGTCAGCCAGGCGCTCTTGAACAGCCCTTGTGCGTCGATCACCAGGTCGTAGCGGGTCTCGCGCAGGCGCGCCTTGAAGCGCTTCCACTCACCGCTGCGGATGGTCTGCACGACGTTCTTGCGCCAGCGGCGGATGGCCACCGGGATGACCTGGGCCACGGCCGGGTGCCAGGCGGGGATCTCGGCGAACCCCTCCTCCACCACCCAGTCGAACTGGATGCCGGGAATGGCACGGGCGGCATCGGTGATCGCCGGCAGCGTATGGATCACGTCACCCAGGGATGAGGTCTTGACCAGCAAAACCCTCATTCAGCGACCTCGGCCGGGTCCGCCACCAGGCGCCCCAGGGCATCCATCACCGGACGCGGCTTGAGTTGGCGCAGGCAGTTGTAATGGCCGAAGCGGCAGGTGCGGTCGAAGCAGGGGCTGCACTCCAGGCCCAGGCGCACCACTTCCACCTGTTCCGCCAGCGGCGGGGTGAACAGCGGCGAGGTGGAACCATAGACGGCCACCAGCGGGCGGTTGAGCGCGGCGGCCACGTGCATCAGGCCGGAGTCGTTGGAGACCACGGCACCGGAACAGGACATCAGGTCGATGGCTTCGGCCAGGCTGGTCTGCCCCGCGAGGTTGATCACCTCTTCGCGCAGGCCGGGGATCAGGCGCATGCGGATGTCTTCGCCGCCGGGGTGGTCGTTCTTCGAGCCGAACAGCCAGACCTGCCAGCCATCGCGCACCTTCAGCTCGGCGACCTTGGCGTAGTGCTCGGCCGGCCAGCGCTTGGCCTCGCCGAACTCGGCGCCGGGGCACAGGGCCAGGACGGGGCGATCGAGACTCAGGCCGAACTTGTCCAATACCGCGTCGCGGCTCGCCGGGTCGATTTCGAGGGTCGGCCGCGGGTAGGGCTGCGGCAAATCGGCACCGGGCTCGTAGGCCAGGGCCATGAAGCGCTCGATCATCAGCGGGTAGCGGGACTTGTCCAGCTTGCGGATGTCGTTGAGCAGGCCATAGCGCAGCTCACCCTTCCAGCCCGTGCGCCTGGGAATCCCGGCGAAGAAGGGCACCAGCGCCGACTTCAGCGAGTTGGGCAGGAGGATCGCCTGGTCATAGCGACCGGCGAGGGATTTGCCGATGCGGCGGCGCGTGGCCAGTTCCAGCGCGCCGTGGCCGAGCGGGAAGCTCAGGGCCTGGCGCACTTCGGGCATGCGCTCGAGGATGGGCCGGCTCCACTCGGGTGCCAGGACGTCGATCTGGCAGTCGCCATGGCGGGCTTTCAGGCACTGGAAGAGTGTCTGCGCCATCACCATGTCGCCCACCCAGGAGGGGCCAACGATCAGAATATTCATAAAGGCAGCTTCGGGGCCTCAAGCGACAAGCCGCAAGCGCCAAGCAGTACCCACTGCTCGCGGCTTGCGGCTTGCACTTTGCAGCCTTGTCTATTTATTTGACCAGGGTACGCCACTCGGCGTGCGCGGCGGTCTTGCCGGTCACCAGGTCGAAGTAGGCCTTCTGCAGCTTCTCGGTCACCGGGCCACGGCTGCCGATGCCGATCTTGCGGCCATCGACTTCGCGGATCGGGGTCACTTCGGCGGCGGTGCCGGTGAAGAAGGCCTCGTCGGCGATGTACACCTCGTCACGGGTGATGCGTTTCTCGACCAGCTTCAGGCCCTGTTCTTCGGCCAGGCGCAGCACGGTGTTGCGGGTGATGCCGTTGAGGCAGGCGGTCACCTCGGGGGTGTAGAGCACACCGTCCTTGATGATGAAGATGTTCTCGCCGGAACCCTCGGCCACGTAGCCTTCCGGGTCCAGCATCAGGGCCTCGTCGGCGCCGCCGGAAATGGCTTCCTGCAGGGCCAGCATCGAGTTGATGTAGGCACCGTTGGACTTGGCGCGGGTCATGGAGATGTTCACATGGTGGCGGGTGAAGGAGCTGGTACGCACCTTGATGCCCTTCTGCAGCGCTTCCTCGCCCATGTACGCGCCCCAGTTCCAGGCGGCGACGATGACGTGGACCTTGAGGCCGGTGGCGCGCAGGCCCATGCCTTCGCTTCCGTAGAACACCATCGGGCGGATGTAGGCGCTTTCGAGGTTGTTCTCACGCACGGCGGCTCGGGTGGCCTCGTTGATCTCGTCCTTGGTCCACGGGATCTGCATGTTCATGATGTGAGCGGAGTCGAACAGGCGGTCGGTATGCGCCTGCAGGCGGAAGATCGCCGTGCCGTCGGGGGTGTTGTAGGCGCGCACACCTTCGAACACGCCCATCCCGTAGTGCAGGGTGTGGGTGAGCACGTGAGTGGTCGCTTCGCGCCACGGCACCAGTTCGCCGTCATACCAGATCACGCCATCACGATCGGCCATCGACATATTTGCCAGCTCCTCAAAGGTTCGATTGATTCAGCACGGCGAGTTAGCAGGCTGTCAGCTCAAGCCCAACTCGCGCCAGATCCGCATCACGCCTTGGCGCTCCGCGTGGAACTGGTCACCACTCACTACGCCCGGCTGCTTCTGCAACGCCTGCCGGTGGGCGGCGGAGCGATAGGCCTTGTAGGCCTCCTGCAGCAGGCTGACCGCTTCACCGGACAGCAATCCCACCTGCTCGAGACCATCGAGAATGCGGATGTTATCGGTGTAGCGCACCAGCTCAGGGTGCTGTCGCGACCAGGCAAGGGCCGCATATTGCACCATAAATTCGATATCGACGATACCGCCGGCGTCCTGCTTCAGATCGAAGGGAACGGTGCTTTCGAAGGCGTTCGCAGCGGTTCCCGCCGCAGTCTCGCGCGTTCCCAGGGTGGTACGCATCTTCGCCCGCATCTCGCTGACGTCCTGCTGCAGGGTGGCCAGCTCGCGCTCGCGCCCCAGCACCGCCAGGCGTACCGAGTCGAACGCCGCGGCTACGCGCTTGCAGCCCACCAGCACGCGGGCGCGCACCAGCGCCTGGTGCTCCCAGGTCCAGGCCTCGTTCTCCTGGTAGCGCTGGAAGGCCCCCAGCGAGCTCACCAGCAGGCCGGACGCGCCGGAAGGGCGCAAGCGCATGTCCACTTCGTAGAGCGAGCCGGAGGTGGTCTGGGTGGTGAGCAGGTGGATGATGCGCTGGCCCAGGCGGGTGAAGAACTGCGCACCGTCGATGGGCTTGGCGCCGTCGGTCTCCGCCTGCGGGTCGCCGTCGTGGATGAACACCAGGTCGAGGTCGGAACCATGGCCGAACTCGAGCCCGCCGACCTTGCCGTAGCCGACGATGATGAAGTCCGGGTCGCAGGCGCTGCCGTCCGCGCGACGCGGCGCACCATGGCGGGCCACGGTGTGGCGCCAGGCCAGGGCCAGCACCTGGTCGAGAATGGCTTCGGCCAGCCAGGTCAGGTAGTCGCTGACCTTCATCAGCGGCAAGGTGCCGGCGATCTCGGAGGCCGCCACCCGCAGGCTGTGGGCCAGCTTGAAGTGACGCAAGGCCTCCATCTGCTGCTCGAGGTCGTCCTCGGGAATGCGGGTCAGCCGCTCACGCAGCTCGGCGGCGAGTTCGGGGGCCAGTGGCGGATGGTAGAGGCGGCCTTCGTTGAGCAGTTCATCCAGCAACAGCGGGTAGCGCGCGATCTGCTCGGCGATCCAGGGGCTGGCGGCGCAGAGGGTGATCAGGCGTTCCAGGGCACCGGGGTTCTCGCTGAGCAGCACCAGGTAGGCCGAGCGCCGGGCCACCTTCTCCACCAGCGGCAACACGCGTTCCAGCACCAGGTCGGGCTTGCCGTGCTCGCTGGCCATGTTCAGCAGGCGCGGGATGAAGGCATCCATGCGCTCGCGCCCGAGGCGCTGCATGGCGCGCAGCTGGGGGCCGTTGCGCAGGTCGACCAGGCGCTTGAGGGCGGCCAGCGGGTCGAGGAACCCGGCCTCGCTCAATTGCCGGCAGGCACTCTCCTCGTCCAGGGCGTCTTCCCACAGCGACAGCCACTCGCCGCCGACGCAGGCGTCCTGCAGGCCCGCCTCCTCGTCCTGGTCGGGATCGGCGATGACCTGGTGGAAATGCCACTCGATGCGACCGCGCCAGTACATCAGCCGCTCATGGAAGGCCGACCAGTCGTCGAAGCCCATGATGAAAGCGACGCGGGCGCGGTCCAGGTCGTTGTCCGGGAGCATCTGCGTCTGCCGGTCGGCGATGGCCTGCAAGGCGTGCTCGGTGTAGCGCAGGAAGGCATAGCCGTCGCGTAGCTCGGCCACCACCGCCGGCGGCAGATAGCCCTGCCCCTCGAGCGTCGCCAGCACCTTGAGCAGCGGGCGCTGCTGCAGGCTCAGGTCGCGACCGCCGTGGATGAGCTGGAAGGCCTGGGCGATGAACTCCACCTCGCGGATACCGCCGGAGCCGAGCTTGACGTTCTCGGTCATGCCCTTGCGGCGCACTTCCTGCTGGATCAGCTGTTTCATCGAGCGCAGCGCCTCGATGGCCGAGAAGTCCAGATAGCGGCGATAGACGAAGGGTCGCAGCATTTCCAGCAACTGCGCGCCGGCCTGCTGGTCACCGCCGACCACCCGTGCCTTGATCATCGCGTAGCGCTCCCAGTCGCGCCCCTGGTCCTGGTAGTACTGCTCCAGCGCATTGAAGCTGAGCACCAGCGCGCCGGACGAGCCATAGGGGCGAAGGCGCATGTCGACGCGGAAGGCGAAACCGTCGACGGTGATGGCGTCCAGCGCCTTGATCAGCTTCTGGCCCAGGCGGATAAAGAACTCCTGGTTATCCAGCGCACGCTTGGCACCTTCGGTCTCGCCGCCCTCGGGGTAGCCGAAGATCAGGTCGATGTCAGAGGACAGGTTCAACTCATGGGCGCCCAGCTTGCCCATGCCGAGGATGACCAGGTGCTGCGGCTGTCCGGAGCGGCGCCCGGTGGGGGTGCCGAACTGCGCGCAGTGGCGGCTGTAGAGCCAGTGGTAGGCGCCGTCGATGCAGGCGTCGGCAAGATCGGAGAGATCGCGGCAGGTTTCCGCAAGGTCCGCCTGGCGGGTCAGGTCGCGCCAGATGATGCGCACTTGCTGGCGATTGCGAAAACGCCTCAGGTGGTGCGCCAGCTCGTCCTCACTCGCACAGGTGGAGAGGATTGAATCCAATTTTGTACACAATTCACCATTTTTAAGTGTACATTCCAACTCGCCCGATTCCGCCAGCTGCATGAGCATCGCCGGGTCGCGCCGCGTCTGCTCGGCCACGAAATCACTGGCTGCGCAAACCCGCAGGAACGCCTGCTTCCGTTCGTCGGGCCAGCCGTCGAATGCCGCACGCAGGGATTCCGGAAGGCCCTCCTGATCGGAGGTGAAGGCCTGGCGCGCACGGTCGGCGAGCGATTGCAGTTGCGGAGGGAGGGCGACAAGCGGGGGCAGGCTCATGGTCTATCCTGTGATCGGCGTACGCCGGGCCTGTGGTTGCTGGCCTCGCGCCGCCCATCTGTAGTTTTACTACGAAAGATTGTGTCCAGAGTGCTGAAACGGCCGTCGAAATGTAGTAAAACTACACAAGGCCGGTTCGACCCCCGGTAAATCCAAGAATTAGCAATCTGCCAGCCCATAAGGCTGTCAGTGAACATAGGCGTCCGATTCTGGAAGCCTTTCCGCCCTGGAGCAAGCCATGCAAGACCTCGATCCCGTCGAAACCCAGGAATGGCTGGACGCCCTGGAATCGGTTCTCGACAAAGAAGGCGAAGACCGCGCGCACTACCTGATGACCCGTATGGGTGAACTCGCTACCCGTAGCGGTTCGCAGCTTCCCTATGCCATCACCACGCCGTACCGCAACACGATCCCCGTCACCCACGAAGCACGCATGCCTGGCGACCTGTTCATGGAACGCCGCATTCGCTCGCTGGTACGCTGGAACGCGCTGGCAATGGTCATGCGCACCAACCTGAAGGACTCCGACCTGGGCGGTCACATCTCCAGCTTCGCGTCCTCGGCGACCCTCTACGACATCGGTTTCAACTACTTCTTCCAGGCCCCGACCGACGAACACGGCGGCGACCTGATCTACTTCCAGGGCCACGCCTCCCCCGGTGTCTACGCCCGCGCCTTCATGGAAGGCCGCATCACCGAAGAGCAGATGAACAACTTCCGCCAGGAAGTCGATGGCAACGGCCTGTCGTCCTACCCGCACCCCTGGCTGATGCCGGACTTCTGGCAGTTCCCCACCGTTTCCATGGGCCTCGGCCCGATCCAGGCGATCTACCAGGCACGCTTCATGAAGTACCTGGAAAGCCGCGGCTTCATCCCCGCCGGCAAGCAGAAGGTCTGGTGCTTCATGGGCGACGGCGAGTGCGACGAGCCCGAATCCCTGGGCGCCATCTCCCTGGCCGGCCGCGAGAAGCTCGACAACCTGATCTTCGTCATCAACTGCAACCTGCAGCGCCTCGACGGCCCGGTACGCGGCAACGGCAAGATCATCCAGGAGCTCGAAGGCGTATTCCGTGGCGCCCAGTGGAACGTCAACAAGGTCATCTGGGGCCGCTTCTGGGACCCGCTGCTGGCCAAGGACGTCGACGGCATCCTGCAGCGCCGCATGGACGAAGTCATCGACGGCGAGTACCAGAACTACAAGGCCAAGGACGGCGCGTTCGTCCGTGAGCACTTCTTCAACACGCCCGAACTCAAGGCCATGGTCGCCGACCTGTCCGACGACGAGATCTGGAAGCTCAACCGTGGCGGCCACGACCCCTACAAGGTCTATGCGGCCTACCACCAGGCGGTCAACCACAAGGACCAGCCCACCGTCATCCTGGCCAAGACCATCAAGGGCTACGGCACCGGTGCGGGCGAGGCGAAGAACACCGCGCACAACACCAAGAAGGTCGACGTCGACAGCCTGAAGTCGTTCCGCGACCGCTTCGACATCCCGGTGAAGGACGACGAGCTGGAGAACCTGCCCTTCTTCAAACCCGAGGAAGGCAGCGCCGAAGCCCGTTACCTGAGCGAGCGTCGCGCCGCCCTGGGTGGCTTCGTGCCCCAGCGCCGCGCCAAGAGCTTCAGCATCCCCACCCCGCCGCTGGACACCCTCAAGGCCATCCTCGACGGCTCGGGCGACCGTGAGATCTCCACCACCATGGCCTTCGTGCGGATCCTCTCGCAACTGGTCAAGGACAAGGAAATCGGCCAGCGCATCGTCCCCATCATCCCGGACGAGGCCCGCACCTTCGGCATGGAAGGCATGTTCCGCCAGCTGGGCATCTACTCCTCCGTCGGCCAGCTCTACGAGCCCGTCGACAAGGACCAGGTGATGTTCTACCGCGAGGACAAGAAGGGCCAGATCCTCGAGGAAGGCATCAACGAAGCGGGCGCCATGAGCTCCTTCATCGCCGCCGGCACCTCGTACTCCAGCCACAACCAGCCGATGCTGCCGTTCTACATCTTCTATTCGATGTTCGGCTTCCAGCGCATCGGCGACCTGGCCTGGGCCGCTGGCGACAGCCGTACCCGTGGCTTCCTGATCGGCGGCACCGCCGGTCGTACCACGCTCAACGGCGAAGGCCTGCAGCACGAGGACGGCCATAGCCACATGCTGGCCGGC
Source organism: Pseudomonas sp. USHLN015 (assembly GCF_037153275.1). Taxonomy (NCBI): domain Bacteria; kingdom Pseudomonadati; phylum Pseudomonadota; class Gammaproteobacteria; order Pseudomonadales; family Pseudomonadaceae; genus Pseudomonas; species Pseudomonas sp. USHLN015. The sequence continues at coordinate 320,351 of NZ_JBBCKP010000007.1, read as the reverse complement.
ACCATCCCCAACTGCCGCACCTTCGACCCCACCTACGGCTATGAACTCGCGGTGATCATCCGCGAAGGCATGCGCCAGATGACCGAAGAGCAGCAGGACGTCTTCTACTACATCACCGTGATGAACGAGGCCTACACCCAGCCCGCCATGCCGGCCGGTGTCGAGGAAGGCATCATCAAGGGCATGTACCTGCTCGAAGAGGACAAGAAGGAAGCCGCGCACCACGTGCAACTGCTGGGCTCGGGCACCATCCTGCGCGAAGTCCGCGAAGCGGCGAAGATCCTCCGCGACGAGTTCAACGTCGGCGCCGACGTCTGGAGCGTCACCAGCTTCAACGAACTGCGCCGCGACGGCCTGGCCATCGAGCGCCACAACCGCCTGCACCCGGGCCAGAAGCCCAAGTCGACCTACGTCGAGCAGTGCCTGAGCGGCCGCAAGGGCCCGGTCGTGGCCTCCACCGATTACATGAAGCTGTTCGCCGAACAGATTCGCCAGTGGGTGCCGAGCAAGGAATTCAAGGTCCTGGGAACCGACGGCTTCGGCCGCAGCGACAGCCGCAAGAAGCTGCGCCACTTCTTCGAAGTGGACCGCTACTGGGTCGTCCTGGCGGCGCTGGAAGCCCTCGCGGATCGTGGCGACATCGAACCGAAAGTGGTGGCCGAGGCCATCGCCAAGTTCGGCATCGACCCCGATAAGCGCAACCCCCTGGACTGCTGAGGAGACGCATTGTGAGTGAGTTGATCCGCGTACCCGATATCGGCGGCGAAGGCGAAGTGATCGAGATTCTGGTCAAGGTCGGCGACCGCGTCGAAGCCGACCAGAGCCTGGTCACCCTGGAATCCGACAAGGCCAGCATGGAAGTCCCCTCGCCCAAGGCCGGCGTAGTGAAGAGCCTAAAGGTGAAGATCGGCGACCGCCTCAAGGAAGGCGACGACCTGATCGAACTGGACGTCGAGGGCGCCGCCGCTGCGGCACCCGCGCCCCAGGCTCCGGCCGCTGCCCCCAAGGCGCAGGAGAAGCCCGCTGCCGCACCGGCACCGGCGGCCCCCGCCAGTGAAAGTGTCCAGGACGTGCACGTCCCGGACATCGGTTCCGACAGCAAGGCCAAGGTCATCGAGATACTGGTCAAGGCCGGCGATCGCGTCGAAGCCGACCAGAGCCTGATCACCCTGGAATCCGACAAGGCCAGCATGGAGATCCCCTCGCCCGCCGCAGGCGTGGTCGAGAGCGTCGTGGTCAAGCTGGATGCCGAAGTCGGCACCGGCGACCTGATCATCAAGCTGCGCACCGCAGGCGCCGCCCCGGCTGCCGCCAAGGCCGCCGAAGCACCTGCCGCCGCACCGGCACCGGCCCCCGCCGCCGCTGCCCCGGCCGCTCCGGCTGCCGAAGCGGTACAGGACGTCCACGTCCCGGACATCGGCTCCGACAGCAAGGCCAAGGTGATCGAGATCCTGGTCAAGGCCGGCGATCGCGTCGAAGCCGACCAGAGCCTGATCACCCTGGAGTCCGACAAGGCCAGCATGGAGATCCCCTCGCCCGCCGCAGGCATCGTCGAGAGCGTCGTGGTCAAGCTGGATGCCGAAGTCGGCACCGGCGACCTGATCCTCAAGCTGCGCACCGCAGGTGCCGCCCCGGCTGCCGCACCAGCACCCGCCGCGCAGGACAGCCAGCCGGTGCATCGCGTCCCGGCGGGCGCCAGCCCGGCCGTGGCCGCCGAAGTCAACGCCATCGCCTCGCTGTCGGCCGCTGCCGCCGGCAGCCCCGGCGCACCGGCTCGCTCCGACGGCGCCAAGGTCCATGCCGGCCCGGCCGTGCGCCAGCTGGCCCGCGAGTTCGGCGTCGAGCTGAGCGCGGTCACCGCCACCGGCCCGCACGGCCGTGTGCTCAAGGAAGACGTGCAGGCCTACGTCAAGGCCGTGATGCAGAAGTCCAAGGACGCCCCGGCAACTGCCGCGGCTGCCACCGGTGGCGCCGGCATCCCGCCGATCCCCACCGTCGACTTCAGCAAGTTCGGTGAGATCGAGGAAGTGGCGATGACCCGCCTGATGCAGGTCGGCGCTGCCAACCTGCACCGCAGCTGGCTCAACGTCCCGCACGTGACCCAGTTCGACTCCTCCGACATCACCGAGCTGGAAGCCTTCCGCGTCGCCCAGAAAGCCGTCGCCGAGAAAGCCGGCGTCAAGCTGACCGTGCTACCGCTGCTGCTCAAGGCCTGCGCCTACCTGCTCAGGGAAATGCCGGACTTCAACAGCTCCCTCGCCCCCAGCGGCAAGGCGCTGATCCGCAAGAAGTACGTGCACATCGGCTTCGCCGTGGACACCCCGGACGGCCTGCTGGTCCCGGTGATCCGCAACGTCGACCAGAAGAGCCTGCTGCAACTGGCCGCCGAAGCCGCCGCCCTGGCAGAAAAGGCGCGGACCAAGAAGCTCTCGGCGGACGACATGCAAGGCGCCTGCTTCACCATCTCCAGCCTCGGCCACATTGGCGGCACCGGCTTCACGCCGATCGTCAACGCGCCGGAAGTGGCGATCCTCGGCGTGTCCAAGGCCACCATCCAGCCGGTCTGGGACGGCAAGGCCTTCCAGCCGCGCCTGATGCTGCCGCTGTCGCTGTCGTACGATCACCGCGTGATCAATGGCGCCGCCGCCGCGCGCTTCACCAAGCGCCTGGGTGACGTGCTGGCGGATATCCGCACCATGCTGCTGTAAACCTTTGCTTCATCGCGAGCACGCCACGCTCGCACCTCGACCCCGCCCCCTTAGGCGGGGTTTTTTTGCCCTGGATCCACGCACGGACTCGCCCGCTGACGCCCACGCCCGGCCCTGCGGTGGCCCGCATCGCGTTCATCGAAGGAAGGAGGAAGGAGAGCGGTGCCCACCCGCGCCGGCGGGTGGGTCCGGTCGCAGCCGGGTCAGCCCTTCTGCAGGTTGCGGATCAGGAAGCTGAACGCCTTGGCCAACTGCCCGGCACCGTCCAGGTCGCGCACGATGGTCAGCATCGGCTCGCTGGAACCCGGCACGTTGAGCACGCAGGCCTGGCCCTCGCGCGGGCAGGCATAGCTGATGCTCGGATCGACGCCGAACACCGGCAGCAGCCGGTTGCGCACCGCGACGCCGGTCCCCGTCGTGGCCCGGACCTCCTCGCGCAGCATCAGCTCGCCCGGCCGCGCCAGGCTCACCTGGTACTGCAGGTCACGCCGATCGCTGGAGCCGACCTGGTAGCCGGCGCTCAGGGCATAGGTCTTCAGCAGCGCATTGGTGTGCGCGAACAGGGCCTTGCGCTCGTCATCGGTCAGGTAGAGACGCTTGATCTCGGCCAGGTAGCGGGTCTGCTCAGCGCTGCTGAGAACCGGCTCCGAACCGGCCGCCGAGGCCGGTGATAAAAAAAACATACCGCACAGCACCAAAGCCCCACCAAGTTGTCTTGTCAGCCCCATCCGCATGATGCACCCTTGCCCGACGCCATATTAAGAAGTGGGCCGAGGCCCGACTCGGTCAGCATACTGGAACCCCCCCGCCCGATGAAAAGCCATCCCGATGCCGCCAGCCGTACGGTGGCCGAGGTTGTGACGCAGTTGCCAGTCCCTTCGCGGCTTGGCCTCATGCGTTTCGAGCGGATCAACGAGGCCAGCTGGGCGCTGCTGTTCCTCGACCCCAATTGCGAACGCCATATCGGCATGCCGGCCACCGAGCTCTGCGCCCTGGTCGGCTCGCCCTACGCCAGCCTGATGTCCCCCGAAGCGCGCTACCGCCTTCACGACGAAATCCAGCGCCAGCTGGCCGGCAGCGCCAGTTACCAGGTGCAGTACAGCCTGCACACGACCGACGGCGTGCGCACCATCCTCGAGCTCGGCGAAGCCTTCCAGCAGCACGGCCGCAGCCTGCTTCGCGGCTACCTGCTGCCGGTGGATGCCGAGGACGGCGACACGGATGAAGACACCGACCAGCGCCTCAGCGAACTCGAAGCCCAGAACACCCGTCTCAAGAGCTCCCTGGACCTCTATCAGCGTTCCCAGGAAGACCACCTGCAACACCTGATCCGTTCCCGCGCCCAGCAAAGCCTCATCGTGCGCCTGGCCCGCCACCGCTACGGTGCCGGCGACCCCGCCCTGGAGGCGGCCAAGCTGATCACTCAGGCCGCTTGCGAAGCCTACGAAGTGTCCCGCGCCTCCCTGTGGATGTTCGACGGCGACCTGTTGCGCGCCATCAACCTCTACCGGCGCGACCAGGACCACCACGAGCACCCCGACGCCATCGACGTCAGCCGCTACCCGCAGTACCTCGAAGCCCTGCACAGCGGGCGCGCCATCGACGCCCACAATGCCCAGCGCGACCCCCGCACCAGCGAGCTGGTGAACGACTACCTCAAGCCCCAGGGCATCGTCGCCCTGCTCGATGCCAGCGTGCGCATCGGCGGCGACGTGGTCGGCGTGCTGTGCCTGGAGCACACCGGCGGCCAGCGCGTCTGGCAGACCGACGAGATCGCCTTCGCCGGCGAGCTGGCCGACCAGTTCGCCCAGGTCCTGGTCAACCAGCAACGCCTCGACGCCACCAACGCCCTGCACCTGTTCCAGCGCGCCGTCGAGCAGAGCGCCAGCGCCTTCCTGCTGGTGGACCGCGACGGCCTGGTGGAGTACGTCAACCCCAGCTTCACCGCCATCACCCAGTACAGCTCGGATGAGGTCCATGGCCGCCGCCTGTCCGACCTCCCGGCCCTGGAGAACCTCAGCGACCTCTTGTTCGACGCCCGCTCCAGCCTCTCCACCAGCAACAGCTGGCAGGGCGAGTTCCGCAGCCGGCGCAAGAACCTGGAGCCCTACTGGGGCCAGCTGTCCATCTCCAAGGTATTCGGCGAGAACGGCGAGCTGACGCACTACATCGGCATCTACGAGGACGTCACCCACAACAAGCTGGCCCAGCAGCGCATCGAGAAGCTGGCCTACACCGACAACCTCACCGGGCTGGGCAACCGCCCGTACTTCATCCGCAGCCTGGAGGAGCGCTTCCAGAGCGACCTCGAATCGCCCCTCTGCCTGCTGCTGGTGGACATCGACAACTTCAAGCGCATCAACGACAGCCTCGGCCACCAGACCGGCGACAAGCTCCTGGTCAGCCTCGCCCGCCGCCTGCGCAACACCCTCGGCCAGGGCGACATCCTCGCGCGCTTCGCCAGCAACGAGTTCGCCGTGCTGCTCGACGGCGCCGACCTGGAAAGCGGGCAGAGAACCGCCGGGCAGATCCTCCACACCCTCGACAAACCGCTGTTCGTCGACAACCAGCTGATCAGCGTCACCGGCTCCCTCGGCCTCGCCTGCGCACCGCAGCACGGGCGTGACCCGCAGACCCTGATGAAGCATGCCGGCCTTGCCCTGCACAAGGCCAAGGCCAACGGCAAGCACCAGCTGCAGCTATTCACCGAGACCCTCAACGCCGAGGCCAGCTACAAGCTGTTCGTCGAGAACAACCTGCGCCGCGCCCTGGCGCAGAACGAGCTGGAAGTCTTCTACCAGCCCAAGCTCTGCCTCAAGACCGGGCAACTGCTGGGCATGGAGGCGCTGCTGCGCTGGCAACACCCGGAACGCGGCATGATCCGCCCCGACCAGTTCATCAGCGTCGCCGAGGAAACCGGGATGATCATCCCCATCGGCAAGTGGGTGATCCGCGAAGCCTGCCGCATGAGCCGACGCCTCAGCGCCTCGGGCATGGGTGATGTGCAGGTGGCGATCAACCTCTCGCCCAAGCAGTTCAGCGACCCGGACCTGGTGGGCTCCATCGCCGCCATCCTCCACGAGGAACAGCTGCCCTCGGGGCTGCTGGAACTGGAGCTGACCGAAGGCCTGCTGCTGGAAGCCACCGACGACACCAAGCACCAGCTCAACCGGCTCAAGACCCTCGGCCTGACCCTGGCCATGGACGACTTCGGCACCGGCTATTCCTCCCTGAGCTACCTGAAGAAGTTCCCGATCGACGTCATCAAGATCGACCGCAGCTTCATCAAGGACATCCCCGACAACCAGGACGACATGGAAATCACCTCGGCGGTGATCGCCATGGCCCACAACCTCAAGCTCAAGGTCGTCGCCGAAGGCATCGAGAGCGCCCAGCAGTTGGCCTTCCTCCGTCGCCAGCGCTGCGATGTCGGCCAGGGCTACCTGTTCGACCAGCCCATCCCCGGGCACCTGCTGGTGGAAAGCCTGCGCCGCTACCCCTGCCGCCCGCAGCCCTGAGCCCTGAGCCCTGAGCCCTGAGCCTGCTGTAACATCGGCCATTCCCGCAGGTCTATCGACCAGCCAGCCACCCTTCGAGGAGAACGCCATGGTCCTGCGCTCGCAGATCCTTGCCCACAAAATCGAGCTGCCCACCGCGGCACAGGCATTGCCCGGCCGCGAATCGCCGATGCCGGTTCCCGATGCCCACTACGTCAATGGCCGCCCCCTGCAGGCGCCCTTCCCCGCCCACCTGCAGCAAGCGGTGTTCGGCCTCGGCTGCTTCTGGGGCGCCGAGCGGCGCTTCTGGCAACAGGAGGGCGTCTGGTCCACCGCAGTCGGCTATGCCGGCGGCCACACCCCGAACCCGACCTACGACGAAGTCTGCTCCGGCCTCACCGGGCACACCGAAGTGGTGCTGGTGGTGTTCGACCCACAGGTGATCAGCTACGAGAAACTGCTCTCGGTGTTCTGGGAAGCCCACAACCCGACCCAGGGCATGCGCCAGGGCAACGACATCGGCACCCAGTACCGCTCGGCCATCTACTGCAGCGACGCCACACAGCTGGAAACCGCCAGGGCCAGCGAAGCGCGCTTCCAGGCCGAGCTGAGCAAATCCGGCTTCGGCGCCATCACCACCGAGATCGACGAAGCCCCGACCTTCTACTACGCCGAGGCGTATCACCAGCAGTACCTGGCGAAGAATCCGGGGGGGTATTGCGGGTTGGGGGGGACGGGCGTTTGTATGCCGGCCTGACGGCCGGGAGAGGGGAGCTACAAGCTACAAGCTGCAAGTAAGAGCCAGAGCGGCCACTGCTTTTAGCTTGCGGCTTGCGGCTTGCGGCTTGCGGCTTGCGGCTTGCGGCTTATAGCTTGCCGCTCCCAACACTTGCCGCTTGCAGCTTGAAACTTGCAGCTGGCGCGCAGCGCCCCTACTTCTCCGCTATGAGCCAATCGAGCCGCCAGCTGCCCTGACTCTGCGCGAGCTTCTCGCTCAGCCAGGGCAGGAGCTGGCGCAACTCTTCTTCTATTCCCCACGGCGGGTTGGCGATGGCCAGGCCCGAGCCGTTGAGGCCGAGGGCGTTGTCCGCCGGGTGCACCATCAGCTCCACCCGCAGCAGCTTGGGCGCGCCGGAGGCTTCCAGGCCCTGGTAGAAACGCTTGAGCTGGCGCTGGTCCTTGATCGGGTACCAGATCGCGACGACGGTCTGGCGCATGCGGCCGATGGCTTCCTTCAGCGCGGTGACGCAGCGTTCCAGTTCGTCGGCTTTCTCGAAGGGCGGGTCGATCAGCATCAGCGCGCGCTTCTCCGCCGTCGGCAACAGCGCCCGGGGCAGGTGCCAGCCTTCGCCCAGGTGCACGGCGACGCGGCGGTCGCCGGCCATGTTCTCCTTCAGCGCCTGGCCGTCTTCCGGGTGTTTCTCGTTCAGGTGCAGGCGGTCCTGCGGGCGGGTCAGCTGGCGCGCCAGTTCGGGGGAACCCGGGTAATGACGAAGTTCGCCCTCCGGGTTCAGCGCCTGCAGCACGCCGAGGTAGTCCACCATCAGCGCCGGCAGGTCGGGCTGGCCCCAGAGCCGGCCGATGCCCTCCTCCCATTCCCCGGTGCGGCTGGCCTGGTCGCCCGCCAGGTCGTAGAGGCCGACGCCGGCGTGGCTGTCGAGGTAGGCGAAGGGCGCCTCCTTGCGTGAAAGCAGGGCGATCAGGCGGGCCAGGGTCAGGTGTTTGAGCACATCGGCATGGTTGCCGGCATGAAAGGCGTGACGGTAGTTCATAGTGTGGAAATCCTCGCGAGGCGCGCAGTTTAGCAGCCGCGACTCTGGCCGGGTTTTGCCGCTTTATCACCCTTATGGATGTTGCTAGGCGACCTTCATTCACCGTTCTAGACTCGGCCGATCCAACCGGAGATCCGACATGTCCGAGACCCTGCTCAGTTCCCGCAACCTGGCCTTCGAACTCTACGAAGTGCTGGACGCCGAAGCCCTGACCCAGCGCGAGCGCTTCGCCGATCACAACCGCGAAACCTTCGACGCCGCCATCGGCACCGCCCGCAGCATCGCCGAGAAATACTTCGCCCCGCACAACCGCAAGGGCGACGAGAACGAGCCGGAATACCACGACGGCGCTGCCACGCTGATCCCGGAAGTGAAGCCCGCCGTGGACGCCTTCCTCGAGGCCGGCTTCCTCAACGCCACCCGCAGCTTCGAGCAGGGCGGCATGCAGCTGCCCACCCTGCTGTCCCAGGCCTGCTTCGCCCACTTCCAGTCGGCCAACGTCGGCAGCTCCGCCTACCCCTTCCTGACCATGGGCGCGGCCAACCTGATCGAGAGCTTCGGCAACGACGAGCAGAAGCAGCGCTTCCTGCAGCCGATGATCGAGGGCCGCTTCTTCGGCACCATGGCGCTCACCGAGCCCCACGCCGGCTCCTCCCTGTCGGACATCCGCACCCGCGCCGAACCGGCCGGCGACGGCACCTACCGCATCAAGGGCAACAAGATCTTCATCTCCGGCGGCGACCACCCGCTGTCGGACAACATCGTGCACATGGTGCTGGCCAAGCTGCCGGACGCCCCGCCCGGGGTGAAAGGCATCTCGCTGTTCATCGTGCCCAAGTTCCTGGTCAACGACGACGGCTCCCTCGGCAAGCGCAACGACGTGATCCTCGCCGGCCTGTTCCACAAGATGGGCTACCGCGGCACCACCTCCACCGCCTTGAATTTCGGCGACAACGGCGACTGCGTCGGCTACCTGGTGGGCAAGCCCCACGCCGGCCTGTCCTACATGTTCCAGATGATGAACGAGGCCCGCATCGGCGTCGGCATGGGCGCGGTGATGCTCGGCTACGCCGGCTACCTCTACTCCCTGGATTACGCCCGCGAGCGCCCGCAAGGCCGCCTGCCCGATGGCAAGGACCCGACCAGCGCCCAGGTGGCGATCATCGAGCACGCCGACGTGCGCCGCATGCTGCTGACCCAGAAAGCCTACGTGGAAGGCGCCTTCGACCTGGGCCTGTACGCCGCGCGCCTGTTCGACGACACCCAGACCCTCGCCACCGAGGAAGAGCGCAAGCAGGCCCATGAGCTGCTCGACCTGCTCACCCCCATCGTCAAGTCCTGGCCCTCGGAGTTCTGCCTCAAGGCCAACGAGCTGGCGGTGCAGATCCTCGGCGGCCACGGCTACACCCGCGAGTACCCGGTGGAGCAGTACTACCGCGACAACCGCCTCAACCCCATCCACGAAGGCACCCACGGCATCCAGTCGCTGGACCTGCTGGGGCGCAAGGTGGCGCAGAACAACGGCGCCGGCCTCAAGCAGCTGACCCGCCTGATCAACGACACCTGCCGGCGCGCCGCCGCCCACGGCTCCCTCGACGCCCTGCGCCAGCCGCTGGAGCAGGCCGTTGCGCGCCTCTCCGCCGTGACCCTGGCACTGCTCGGCGACCTGATGCAGGGCAAGGTCAACCAGGCCCTGGCCAACTCCGCGCTCTACCTCAATGCCTTCGGCCACGCGGTGATCGGCTGGCGCTGGCTGGAGCAGGCGATCCGCGCCGAGGAAGGCCTGGCCAGCGGCAACCCCGCCGACGCCGACTTCTACAAGGGCAAGCTGCAGGCCGCGCGCTACTTCCTCACCTGGGAAGTGCCGAGCGTCCATCACGCCCTGGCCATCCTCGAGGCCCGCGACGACACCTGCCTGGAGATGCGCGACGCCTGGTTCTGATTCCAACGCTTTCAGGGTTTCCCTGCCCCGCGCACATGCGGGGCTTTTTTTGCCCCGCCGCTGCGCCGACGACGCTGCAAGGTGGAGGCGTCATCCCCGCGAACGGGGGACCCAGTTGCGCGCCCACCGGCACCGCCTCCCCTTCTCTTCGGCAAAGCGGGCTCGGACAACATCCTGACCGCCTGGTCGATTCCGTGAACCGGCGGCTCGGCTTCGTTCGAAAAAACCTGGGGATTTCTACCGATCAGCGCTTGCGGCGCGTTGCGGGTAGCAGGTTAGAATCCGGCTGGCATGCACGCTGCATGCATCCCTCCAGCGTCACCCCCGACATCGTCACCAGGAGCCTCAATACGTGGATGCAGCCACCATCAATAGCCTGTTCCTGATCGGCGCGTTGCTGGTCGGCGCAAGCATTCTGGTGAGCTCGGTTTCCTCGCGCCTGGGCATCCCCATCCTGGTCATCATCCTTGCCGTCGGCATGGTCGCCGGCATCGACGGCCCGGGCGGGATCGGCTTCAGCAACTACCCGCTGGCCTACCTGGTGGGCAACCTGGCGCTGGCCATCATCCTGCTCGACGGCGGCCTACGCACGCGGGTCTCCAGCTTCCGCGTGGCCTTGTGGCCGGCGCTGTCGCTGGCCACGGTCGGCGTGCTGATCACCACCGGGCTGACCGGCATGGCCGCCGCCTGGCTGTTCGACCTGGACATCATGCAGGGCCTGCTGATCGGTGCCATCGTCGGCTCCACCGACGCCGCGGCGGTGTTCTCCCTGCTCGGCGGCAAGGGCCTCAACGAACGGGTCACCGCCACCCTGGAGATCGAATCCGGCAGCAACGACCCGATGGCGGTGTTCCTCACCGTCACCCTGATCGACATGCTGGCCAAGGGGCAGACCGAGATCAGCCTGTCCTTCCTCGGCCACCTGGTCAGCGAGTTCGGCATCGGCGCGCTCCTCGGCCTCTCCGGTGGCTGGCTGCTGCTGCAACTGATCAACCGCATCAACCTGCCCAACGGCCTCTACCCCCTGCTGGTGGTGAGCGGCGGCCTGCTGGTGTTCGCCCTCACCAACTTCCTGCACGGCAGCGGCATCCTCGCCGCCTACCTCTGCGGCCTGGTGCTGGGCAACCGGCCGATCCGCTCGCGCCACAGCATCCTGCACATGCTCGACGGCATGGCCTGGCTGGCGCAGATCGGCATGTTCCTCGTGCTCGGCCTGCTGGTCACGCCCCACGACCTGCTGCCCATCGCCATCCCTGCCCTGGGCCTGGCGCTGTGGATGATCCTCTTCGCCCGCCCGCTGTCGGTGATGATCGGGCTGATCCCCTTCCGCGCCTTCCACGACCGCGAGAAGGCCTTCATCGCCTGGGTCGGCCTGCGCGGCGCGGTGCCGATCATCCTCGCGGTGTTCCCGATGATGGCCGGCCTGCCCCACTCGCAGCTGTACTTCAACCTGGCCTTCTTCATCGTCCTGGTCTCCCTGCTGCTGCAGGGCGCCAGCCTGCCGCTCGCGGCCAGGCTGCTGCGGGTGACGGTGCCGCCGGAGCCGGCGCCCATCTCCCGCGCCGGGCTGGAGATCCACCCCACCAGCGAATGGGAGCTGTTCGTCTACCGCCTGGGCGCGGAGAAGTGGTGCATCGGCGCCGCCCTGCGCGAGCTGAAGATGCCCGACGGCACCCGCATCGCGGCACTGTTCCGTGGCACCGAGCTGCTGCACCCTTCGGGCAGTACCGTGCTGGAGGCCGGCGACATCCTCTGCGTGATCGGCCATGAGCATGATCTTCCCGCCCTCGGCAAGCTGTTCAGCCAGGCGCCCCAGCGCGGCCTGGACCTGCGCTTCTTCGGCGACTTCGTCCTCGAAGGCGACGCCCAGCTTTCCGCCGTCGCCTCGCTCTACGGCCTGAAGCTGGAGAACGTCGATGGCAGCCAGCCGCTGGGACGCTTCATCTCCCACGAGATCGGCGGCGAGCCCATCGTCGGCGACCAGGTGGAATGGAACGGCCTGACCTGGACCGTGGCCCTGATGGAGGGGAACAAGGTGCGCAAGGTGGGCGTCAAATTCCCCGAAGGTCACGGACGTCCAGGTCCCGGACTGTTCCTCTGAAGGCGCGGCACATCCCAGCACGGGGCCGCGTCCTGACATATCATCAACCGCACTTTTTCCAGAGCCGCCCCACGCGACCATGTCTTTCCTGCGCCCCCTCCTCGCCGCCGCCCTCATCGGCTTCTGCCTCGGTGCCACGCCCGTGCATGCCGCCGAACCTCCGACCAGCGCCAAGGTCCAGCAGAGCCTGGACAACCTCGCCAGCCGCAAGCTGGCGGAAGCCGACCAGAAGGCCGTGCAGCAGGTGCTGGAGCAGACGCTCACGCAGCTGAGCAACCAGGCCGACAGCGAGAAGCGCCTGGCCGACCTCAAGCGCCAGCTCAACGATGCCCCCCGCCAGATCGCCGACGCCCAGCGTGAATTCACTCGCCTCAAGGCCAGCAAGCCGGTCGATGTCGGCGAGCGCTACGGCAGATCCTCCCTGGCCCAGCTCGACCAGTTGCTCAACCAGCGCAGCAGCCAGCTGGCCAACTGGCAGAAGGACCTGGCCGAAGCCAACAGCCTGATCATCACCGCGCAGACCCGTCCCGAGCGCGCCCAGGCCGAGATCAGCAGCAACCAGGTGCGCACCCAGCAGCTCAGCGCCATCCTCAAGGTCGGCAAGGAGACCGGCAAGGCGCTCACCGACGAGCAGCGCGACCAGTACAACGCCGAGCTGGCCGCCCTCGACGCCCAGACCCAGCTGCGCCGCCAGGAGCTGGCCGGCAACAGCCTGCTGCAGGACCTGGGCAACAGCCGCCGCGACCTGCTGGTCGAGCGCATCCACCGCCTGGAGCAGGAAACCCAGGCCCTGCAATCGCTGATCAACGACAAGCGCCGGGAAAGCTCCGAGCAGACGGTGGCCGAACTCTCCCGCGAGGCGCAGAACGCCACCCCCGACAGCCTGCTGGCGGCCGAGAGCTCCACCAACCTCAAGCTCTCCGACTACCTGCTGCGCTCCACCGACCGCCTCAACGAGCTGACCCAGCAGAACCTGCAGACCCGCCAGCAGCTGGACACCCTCAACCAGGCCGACCAGGCGCTGGAAGAGCAGATCAGCGTCCTCAAGGGCAGCCTGCTGCTGTCGAAGATCCTCTACCAGCAGAAGCAGGCCCTGCCGCACCTGAAGCTCGACGGCGACCTGGCCGACGAGATCGCCGACATCCGCCTCTACCAGTTCGAGCTCAGCCAGCAGCGCGACAAGCTCAACAACCCCCAGGCCTACGTCGACGACCTGCTCTCGCGCCAGCCCGCCGACCAGGTGACGCCGGAGCTGCGCGCCACCCTGCTCGACCTGGCCACCACCCGCACCGAACTGTTCGATCGCCTGAGCCGCGAGCTCAACGCCCTGCTCAACGAGTCCATCACCCTGCAGCTCAACCAGAAGCAGCTGCAGAGCACCTCCCAGGCGCTGCGCGCGACCCTGGAGGAGCAGATGTTCTGGATTCCCAGCAACAAGCCGCTGGACCTCGCCTGGCTGAAGAGCGCGCCGCACTACCTCAAGCGCCAGCTGATGGACGTGCCCTGGGGCTCGGGCGTCGCCGAGCTGGGTGAAGGCCTGGTCGACCGTCCCTGGCTGTTCATCCCCCTGCTGCTGATGATCGGCGCGCTGCTGTGGCGCCGCAGCTGGCTCTACGAGAAGCTCACCGAGCTGCACCAGGACATCGGCCACTACAAGCGCGACAGCCAGATGCACACGCCCCTGGCGCTGCTGCTGAACATCCTCCTGGCGATGCCGGTGACGCTGTTCCTGGCCCTCTGCGGCCTGGCCCTGCAGATCGACGCCCGTGGCCAGAACGCCACCCTCGGCGCCGCGCTGATGGAGATGGCCCAGGCCTGGCTGGTGTTCTACACCCTCTACCGCATCCTCGCCCCGGGCGGCGTCGCCGAGCTGCACTTCCGCTGGCCGCGCCCGCAGGTGGCGCTGCTGAGCAAGCAGATTCGCCGTCTCGGCATGGTGGTGATGGCCCTGGTGGCCGTCGTCACTGTGGCCGAGCACCAGCCCCAGGCGCTGGCCGAGGACGTCATCGGCATCATCGTCGTCATCACCTGCTACGCCCTGATGGCCCTGGTGCTGAGCAACCTGCTGCTGGCCGAACCGATGCGCGAGCACACCTCGCCCTTCCGCTTCCTCATCGGCCTGGGCTTCACCCTGCTGCCCCTGGTGTTCATCGTCGCCGTCGGCTTCGGCTACTACTACACCTCGCTGAAGCTCACCGACCGCCTGATCAACACCCTCTACCTGCTGATCCTCACCCTGATCATCGAGGCCGCCTTCGTCCGCGGCCTGGCCGTCGCCGCCCGGCGCCTGGCCTACGCCCGCGCGCTGGCCAAGCGCCAGGCGCAGACCAAGGAGAACGCCGAAGGCGAGGAAGTGGCGGTGGAAGAGCCGACCCTGGACATCGAGCAGGTCAACCAGCAGTCCCTGCGCCTGATCCGCCTGGCCCTGCTCGGCGTCTTCATCGCCTCGATGTACCTGGTCTGGGCCGACCTGATCAGCGTCTTCGCCTACCTCGACGAAGTGACGCTCTACCAATACGCCACCGGCACCGGCGCCGCCGCCACCCAGGTGCCCATCAGCCTGCTGGACGTGCTCGGCGCGCTGATCATCGCCGGCATCACCACCGCGCTCGCACGCAACCTGCCGGGCCTGCTGGAAGTCCTGGTGCTGTCGCGCCTGAAGCTGGCCCAGGGCAGCGCCTACGCCACCACCACGCTGCTCTCCTATGCCATCGCCGGCATCGGCTTCGTCAGCGCCCTGTCCACCCTCGGGGTCAGCTGGGACAAGCTGCAGTGGCTGGTGGCCGCGCTCTCGGTGGGTATCGGCTTCGGCATGCAGGCGATCTTCGCCAACTTCATCTCCGGCCTGATCCTGCTGTTCGAGCGCCCGGTGCGCATCGGCGACCTGGTGACCATCGGCACCGTCACCGGCACGGTGAACCGGATCCGCATCCGCGCCACCCACATCACCGACAGCGACCGCAAGGAAGTCATCGTCCCCAACCAGACCTTCCTCACCAGCCAGCTGATCAACTGGACGCTGACCGACACCGTCACCCGCATCGTGCTGGTCTACAACGTCAACCGCGGCGCCGACCTGGAACTGGTGCGCAAGCTGCTGCTGCAAGCCACCCAGGAGAACACCCGCGTGCTGCGCGACCCGGCCCCCAACGTCCAGCTGAAGACCTACGGCGCCACCACCCTGGAACACGAACTGAAGATCTACGTGCGCGAACTGGGCGATCGGGGCCTGGCCACCGACGAGCTGAACCGGCGCATCGACCAGCTGTTCCAGGAGCACGGCATCAACATCTCCTCGGTGCCGAAGATGGACGTCATCCTCAGCCGCAAGAGCGTCGAGCACGCACCCGCCGAGGAACAGGCGGCCGACGCCGCCGAGGAACAGGCGGCCGACGCCGCCGAAGAGCGCGCCAAGTAAGCCACCGCCACGCGGGGACCACCCATCCCCGCGATTTCCCCCGGCCCCGGCCGCGTGACAAGCTGAGCCCATGAAAAGACTCGACGACCTGCAGTTCGACAACCGCTTCGCCCGCCTGGGCGATGCCTTCTCCACCGAAGTCCTGCCCGACCCGCTGGACGACCCGCACCTGGTGGTGGCGAGCCCGGCGGCCATGGCCCTGCTCGACCTCGACCCGGCGCAGGCCGAGGAGCCCGTGTTCGCCGAGCTGTTCGCCGGGCATACGCTCTGGTCCGACGCAGCCCCGCGCGCCATGGTCTATTCCGGGCACCAGTTCGGCAGCTACAACCCGCGCCTGGGCGATGGCCGCGGCCTGTTGCTGGGCGAAGTGGTCAACCAGGCCGGCGAGCACTGGGACCTGCACCTCAAGGGCGCCGGCCAGACCCCCTACTCGCGCATGGGCGACGGCCGTGCGGTGCTGCGCAGCTCGATCCGCGAGTTCCTCGCCAGCGAGCACCTGCACGCCCTGGGCATCCCCAGCAGCCGCGCACTGTGCGTCACCGGCTCCAGCACCCCGGTGTACCGCGAGAAGAAGGAGACCGGCGCCATGGTCCTGCGCCTGGCGCCGAGCCACGTGCGCTTCGGCCACTTCGAGTACTTCTACTACACCCGCCAGCACGAGCAGTTGAAGACCCTCGGCGAGCACGTCCTGGCCTGCCACTTCCCCGCGTGCCTGGAAGCCGAGGAGCCCTGGCTGGCGATGTTCCGCGAAATCATCGAGCGCAACGCCGGGATGATCGCCCGCTGGCAGGCCTACGGCTTCTGCCACGGGGTGATGAACACCGACAACATGTCGATCCTCGGCATCACCTTCGACTACGGCCCCTACGCCTTCCTCGACGATTTCGACGCCAACCACATCTGCAACCACTCCGACGACAGCGGGCGCTACAGCTTCAGCAACCAGGTGCCCATCGCCCACTGGAACCTCGCCGCCCTGGCCCAGGCGCTGACGCCCCACATCACCGTGGAGGCCCTGCGCGAGGCGCTGGAGCTGTTCCTGCCGCTGTACCAGACGGCCTGGCTGGACCTGATGCGCCGCCGCCTGGGCTTCACCCGCGCCGAAGAGGGCGACGAGGCCCTGGTGCAGCGCCTGCTGCAACTGATGCAGACCAGCGCGGTGGACTACACGCTGTTCTTCCGCCGCCTGGGCGAGACCGCGCCCGAACAGGCGGTGGCGGTGCTGCGCGACGAGTTCGTCGACCTCGCCGGCTTCGATGCCTGGGCCGCGCAGTACGTGGAGCGCGCCACGCGCGAAGGCGCCGACCAGGAGGCCCGCCGCCAGCGCATGCACGCGGTGAACCCGAAGTACATCCTGCGCAACTACCTGGCCCAGCGCGCCATCGAGGCCGCCGAGCAGGGCGACTTCGGCGAGGTGCGCCAGCTGCACGCCGTGCTCGCCCGCCCCTTCGACGAGCAGCCCGGCATGGAGCGCTATGCCGAGCGGCCACCGGAGTGGGGCAAGCACCTGGAGATCAGTTGCTCCTCCTGAGCCCCACCGCGCGGCGAGGCCTTCAGCGCGCCAGCCCCTCCACCCGCTCCAGCCGCTGCAGCAGGTAGGGGAAGAAGGGATTGGACGTCGCCCGTTGCAGGGCGTCCATGTTCATCACCAGCACCCCGCGCTCACCCCGCAGCGACAGGTTGCCCAGGTGGATGCCGAAGTCGTCCGCCGCATCGGGGTGGCGGCCGTAGAGCCCGTCGCTGTCCGGGAACGGCAGCGCCACGTGGGACAGCGAGAACAGCTCGCGCGGGAAGGCCATGTCCAGGGGCCGGACCCACTCCTCGCGGCCACCGGCCTCGATCACCCGCTCGACCACCTCCCGGCTGCTCGCCGTGGCGTTGGTGATTACCGCCGTGCGATAGGCACGCGGTGGCGGCGGCAACAGCCGCGCCAGCGCCAGGCTGGCGTCCGGGCGCAGCAGCGGGCCGAAGTCCACCGAGCGGTTGATATCGAACAGCACCAGCTCGCTGCCGTTGTCCGGCACCAGGCGATAGAGCGACTCCACCACCGCCGAGGTGCTCACGGTCGCATCCACCACCGACTGGAAGGTCAGCAGCGGCGGCAGGCCCCGCAACCCGTCGCGCCGCGAGGCGTTCAGCAACTGCTCCTGCAGCGCGACGGTGAGCTGGTAGGACTGGCGCGCGCCGTTGACCGGGAAGGAGTTGTACTTGAAGGGGTTGTACTCGGGCAGCAGGTCGAGCCAGGCGGCCTTGGCGAAGGCCGGGAACACGGCGGGCAGGCCCGCCAGCCCGGCGAAACGCGCGTAGCCGGCGACCCCCAGCATGGGCGAGAGCAGCACCAGGCGCTCGGCGCGTGGCAGGGACGGGTCCTCCAGCGCATCCAGCGAATACTTCAACGCCAGCGCACCGCCGTTGGAGTAGCCCACCAGCCGCAGCGGCCGCTGTGCCCCCACGAGCCGCCGGGCCTCGCGCATCGCCAGGCGGGTGGCGGCCAGCCACTGCTCCCAGCTCACATCCGTCAGCGCCGCCGGCACCGTACCGTGCCCGGGCAGGCGCAGGCCGAGCACCACGAAGCCCGCCTGGCGATAACGCAGCGCCAGGTGGCGCAGGCTGTAGGGCGAATCGGTGAGGCCGTGCAGCATCACCACCGCGCCCACCGGCTCGCCCTCGGGGCGCAGCACATAGGAGCGGTTCCAGTCCTGGCTGAAACGGCCGGGGTACAGCGGGCTCCCCGGGAAATAGCGGTTGGCCGGCACCTGCTCCTCGGCTTCCAGCTGCTCGCTGACCTGTTCACGCACTTGCGCGAAGACGCGCGCCTCGGCGTTCATCCAGGCGCTCCAGTCGGCCTGGTCCAGCTCGCGCTCGTCGAGCTCCTCCGGCACGAACCTGTGCCAGGGCTCGAGTGACGGCTCGCCCTGGATGTCCAGCACCCGCACGGCGAAGACCAGCGACATCGCCAAGGCCAGCAGCAGCGCGCACCGGCCCGCCCAACGGATGATCCCGGTCCGCATCGTTCCCACTCCGTCATGCCCCATGGTTCAGCCTTCGGCCAGCATCCAGCGCAGGCCCATGCGTACGTGCTGCTCGGTGCTGTCCACCAGGGGCAGCGGCGAGTCGCAGCCCTCCAGCAGCAGGCCGATCTCGGTGCAGCCGAGGATCGCCGCCTGGGCACCCGCGGCTTGCAGCTGGCGCAACTGGTCGAGGTAGAACGCCCGTGCCTCGGGGAGGAAGCGGCCCAGGCACAGCTCCTGGAAGATCACCCGGTCGATCTCCGCCATCGCCGCGGCGTCGGGCACCTGCACCTGGATGCCGAAACGCTCGTCCAGGCGCCGCCGGTAGAAATCCTCCTGCATGGTGAAGCGCGTGCCGAGCAGCGCCGCCCGCTCGCAGCCCAGCGCCTGCAGGGCCTCGCCCACGCCATCGCCGATATGCAGCAGGGGGATGTCCACCGCCGCCTCGATCGCCGCCGCGACCTTGTGCATGGTGTTGGTGGCCAGCAGCAGAGCACCGGCGCCGGCCCGCGCCAATCCTTGCGCAGCGGCGGCCAACTGGAGCCCGGCCTCGTCCCAGCCGCCGGACTTCTGCAGCGCGGCGATGCCGGCGAAATCCACCGAATGCAGCAGCAACGGAGCCGAATGCAGGCCGCCGAGCTGGTCACGCACGCCCTCGTTGAGCAGCCGGTAATAGCTCAGGGTCGACTCCCAGCTCATGCCGCCCAGTACACCCAATGTCCTCATCGCCACCTCTGCGCCAAAAGCTCAAAGCCTAGCCCAGCCTCAGAGGGCGCCGGGCATACAGTTGCCGGGCAATCGGTGCGTACAGCCCCACGCGCCGAGCGCCATCCCGCGCCGCTTCCATCCAACGAAAATGGAATATGAACCTGCGGAAATCTTCTTAGACTCTCTAAGCAAAGGCGCTTATCTTCGCCGCCTGCTTATTCCGGCCTGTTCTACCACCCACTGTCAGGCGCCGTACCCCGCATGAAGATCCGCAACCTCGACCTCAGCCAGAGCCCGATCAACACCGAGCACGAGGCCCTGGGCATTCCTCCCGTCGAGGATTTCGTCAGCCACCCCGACAACCACCCGGTGCTGCGTGCCGCGATGTGGGCGGCCGTGCTGATCCTGGTGAGCCTGCTGGGCTTCCTCGCCTGGCGCCTGTTCTTCGGCGACCACGGCGGCGCCACCGGCCTCGACATCATCGAGCGCACCCTGAGCAGCCCGTCCTTCTGGAGCGCCGTGGCCGTGGGTTTCCTCGCCCAGGTGGTGGATGGCGCGCTGGGCATGGCCTACGGCATCACCGCGACCACCTTCCTGCTCACCGCAGGCGCCTCGCCAGCAGCGGCCAGCGCCAGCGTGCACATCGCCGAAGTCTTCACCACCGGCCTCTCCGGCATCTCCCACGTCAAGCTGGGCAACGTCAACAAGTCCCTGTTCCTGCGCCTGCTGCTGCCGGGCATCATCGGCGCCGTGCTCGGTGCGGTGCTGATCACCACCTTCGACGGCGCCGCGCTCAAGCCCTTCATCTCCGCCTACCTGCTGCTGATGGGCCTGTACATCCTCAGCAAGGCCTACCGCCACGTGGCCCAGCGCCGCGCGCCGAAACACGTGGCCAAGCTGGCGCTGTTCGGTGGCTTCGTCGATGCCGCCGGCGGCGGTGGCTGGGGCCCGGTGGTCACCAGCAGCCTGCTGGGCTCGGGCAGCGACCCGCGCACCACCATCGGCTCGGTGAACTTCGCCGAGTTCTTCCTGACCATCTCCAGCGCCACCTCCTTCATCCTCCTGGCGGGCGAGCTGAACACCTGGATGCTGGTGGCCGGCCTGGTCTTCGGCGGCCTGTTCGCCGCGCCCTTCGCCGCCATGCTGTGCAAGAAGCTGCCGGCACGCACCCTGCTGACCCTGGTGGGCACCCTGATCACCCTGATCAGCGCCTTCAACATCTACATGGCCCTGCGCTGATCGGCCGGTTCTAGCCACCTAACTTTTCGGTCTAGCCACGCGCCTGCGCGATTGCTTCAGGTCATTGACCTGGGCCCTTCCGCTTTCACATGCTGCGCTCCTCAATCAGCCCCGAAGGAACGCAGCCACGATGAAACCGGAAACCCTCGCCATCCACGCCGGCTACAGCCCCGATCCGACCACGCGTGCGGTGGCGGTACCGATCTACCAGACCACCTCCTACGCC
This sequence comes from Pseudomonas sp. USHLN015, assembly GCF_037153275.1. Lineage (NCBI taxonomy): Bacteria > Pseudomonadati > Pseudomonadota > Gammaproteobacteria > Pseudomonadales > Pseudomonadaceae > Pseudomonas > Pseudomonas sp. USHLN015. The sequence goes on along the minus strand of NZ_JBBCKP010000007.1, from coordinate 299,729 downwards.
TTCGACGACACCCAGCACGGCGCCGACCTGTTCGACCTCAAGGTCGCCGGCAACATCTACACCCGCATCATGAACCCCACCAACGACGTGCTGGAGAAGCGCGTCGCCGCGCTGGAAGGCGGCGTCGGCGCCCTGGCCGTGGCCTCCGGCATGGCGGCCATCACCTACGCCATCCAGACAGTCGCCGAGGCCGGCGACAACATCGTCTCGGTGGCCAAGCTCTACGGCGGCACCTACAACCTGTTCGCCCACACCCTGCCGCGCTCCGGCATCCAGGTGCGCTTCGCCGCCCATGACGACATCGCTGCCCTCGAAGCGCTGATCGACGAACGCACCAAGGCGGTGTTCTGCGAATCCATCGGCAACCCGGCCGGCAATATCATCGACCTCGCCGCCCTGGCCGCCGCCGCCCACCGCCATGGCGTGCCGCTGATCGTCGACAACACCGTCGCCACGCCCATCCTCTGCCGCCCCTTCGAGCATGGCGCCGACATCGTCGTGCACTCGCTGACCAAGTACATCGGCGGCCACGGCAACAGCATCGGCGGCATCGTCGTCGACTCCGGGAAGTTCCCCTGGGCCGAGCACAAGGCACGCTTCCCGCTGCTCAACACCCCGGACGCCTCCTACCACGGCGTGACCTACACCGAAGCCTTCGGCCCCGCCGCCTTCATCGGCCGCTGCCGCGTGGTGCCGCTGCGCAACATGGGCGCGGCGCTGTCGCCGTTCAACGCCTTCCTCATCCTCCAGGGGCTGGAAACCCTGCCCCTGCGCATGGAGCGCCACACCGAGAACGCGCTGAAGGTCGCCCACTTCCTCCAGGCCCACCCGCAGGTGGCCTGGGTGAAATACGCCGGCCTGCCGGACCACCCCGAGCACGAACTGGCCCAGCGCTACACCGGCGGCAAGCCGGCGGCGATCCTCTCCTTCGGCATCGTCGGCGGCGCCGAGGCGGGGGCACGCTTCATCGACGCGCTGAAGCTGGTGGTGCGCCTGGTGAACATCGGCGACGCCAAGTCCCTGGCCTGCCACCCGGCCTCCACCACCCACCGCCAGCTCAACGACGAGGAACTGGAGAAGGCCGGCGTACCGCGCGACATGGTGCGCCTGTCCATCGGCATCGAGCACATCGACGACATCCTCGCCGACCTCAGCCAGTCCCTCGAGGCCGCGCGGGGCTGATGCACAGGGGTTGATATTCGGCCGGTCGGCTCCAGATCAGGGAAACCTGATCCGGAGCCGACCATGACCGACCCCCTGATGATTCCCTGCGCCCACTGCGCCGGCCTCAACCGCATCCCCGCCAACCGCCTGGGCGACGCGCCCCGCTGCGGCCACTGCAAGGCTGCCGTGCTGCCGGCCAGCCCCTTCGACCTCAGCGAAGCCAGCTTCGCCAAGCAGCTGCGCGGCGACCTGCCGCTGCTGGTGGACGTCTGGGCCGACTGGTGCGGCCCGTGCAAGGCCTTCGCCCCCACCTACCAGCAAGCCGCCGCCCAGCTCCAGGGCCGCTGCCGCCTGGGCAAGCTGGACAGCGAAGCCAACCGCCAGCTGGCCGGGCAGCTCAACATCCGTTCCATCCCCACCCTGATCCTGTTCAAGGGCGGCGTCGAAATCGCCCGCCAGAGCGGCGCCCTGCCCCTGCCGCAGCTGCTGGGCTGGCTGAAGAGCCAGGGCATCTAGAAAGCCGGGCGGGCTCGGCTCCGGCTAGCCTTGCCCGGCGTACATCTCGTTCAGCGCCCGCTGCATCTCCTCGGCGGAGACCTGGCGCTTGTGGGTGGAGACGGTCCAGGTGTTGCCGAACGGGTCGATGACCCGACCTTCCCGCGAGCCGAAGAACATATCGGCCACCGGGCTCAGCTCCCGGGCGCCCTCGCGTATCGCCCGCGCGAAGGTCGCATCCGAGTCCGGCACGTAGATCTGCGCCAGCAAGGGCTGCTCCGGCCAGCCGTCCATCGCCTCCCCCAGGTTCACCCGCGAGTCGCCGAACCTCAGTTCGCAATGCACCACCTTGCCGTCCGGCGTCGTCAGGCGCAGCAGCTCCTCGGCGTCGAACACCGCCTGGTAGAACCTGACGGCGCTGGCCAGGTCGCTGACGATGCTGTTCGGGGTGATGGTGTTGAATCCCTGGGGCTTGAAGGTGGCGTTCATGGGCTTTCCCTGCTGGTTCGAGCGAGCGCGACATGCGCAGGCCATTTACTACCCTAGGCAATGAAGCGCGTCCGTTACAGGCTCGACCTCTCGGTGAAAGTCCCACCCAATGGCCGGGGCCTGATCGTTTCGGTCACCCGTGCTGGCCGTCCCGGTCATTGCCGGCGGCACGCATCCGGCTAGGCTCCAGGCATTCGCCCCGCCGGAGATCGTCATGCAATTCAGCGAAGAGATGGCCCGCCACTTCACCGAGGACAAGATCGCCTTCGTCCGCCGCATGGGCCTCAAGGCCGTGACCCTGGAACCGGGCCATGTGAAGCTGCTGGTCCCCCTGGCCGGCAACGAGAACCACATCGGCACCATGTACGCCGGTGCCCTGTTCACCCTGGCGGAGATACCCGGCGGCGCGCTGTTCATCACCAGCTTCGACACCCGCCGCTTCTACCCCATCATCAAGGACATGAGCCTGCGCTTCCGCCGCCCGGCCAAGGGCGACATCAGCGTCGAGGCGCGCATCGGCGCCGAGGAGATCGAGCGCATCCAGGCCGAAGCGAGCGCCAACGGCAAGGCCGACTACCTGCTGGAACTCGACCTGGTGGACGCCACCGGCGAGGTGGTGGCGCAGAGCCGCGGGCTTTACCAGCTGCGCGCCCACTGAGCCCGGGGGCGGATTGCCCTGGATCAAGTTGCCGCGCGGCGAATTGCCCCAGAGTGGCGCCTCACCCGGAGGTGCCATCCATGTTCAGCCATATCCTCATCGCCCATGACCTGAGCCGCGAGGCCGACCTCGCCCTGCAACGCGCCGTGGACCTCGCGCGCCAGTACGACGCCCGCCTGACCCTGCTGCACGTGCTCGAAGACCACCTGCCCAATGCGCTCCAGGAAAACCTGCGCGAAGGCGCCCAGCGCCTGTTCCAGCAGCGCCTGGAACAACTCGGCGCGCCGCCCACCCAGGTGCTGCTGCGCAAGGGCCGCCCGGCGCTGCAGATTCTCGAAGAGGTGGAAGAAAGCAAGGCCGACCTGCTGGTGATCGGCAACCACCACCACAACGCACCGGAGCTGTTCATCGGCACCACGCTGGAGCGTGTCGCCCGGCACATCGACATCCCCTTGCTGCTGGCGGTGGGCGAGAGGCCCGCCCCCTATCGCAAGGGCTTCACCGCGCTGGACTTCTCCCTCTGCGCCTGCGACGCCCTGCGCAGCGCCTGCAGCCTGCTGACCGCCGAAGGCCACCTGCAGGCGGTGAACGTGATGGAGGTGACCGGCCGCCTGCTGGCCAAGGCGGGCAGTGCCGGCGAATACCTCAAGACCCAGCGCGAGCTGCTGGAGCAATTGCTGAAGGATGAACTGGGCAACGTGAAGGCCGCCCCGACGATCAGCCTGGAGGTCACCCACGGCACCCTGCCGCGCGCCCTGGACGAGGCCATCGCCGCAAGCCAGCCGCAGTTCGTCACCCTCGGCAGCCACGGCCGCAGCATGATCTCCCAGGCGCTACTGGGCAGCCTGGCGCTGCACTATCTGCAGCGCCCGCCCTGTGATGTGTTGGTGGTGAAGTAGGCGGCAAAGCCGCAAGCGGCGAGCCGGAAGCCGGAAGCCGGAAGCTTCACGCTTCTAGAAGATTGTGCAGTTCGACGAATTGCTGGGTCAGCTTGTGGCTGCGGTCCAGATAGATCAGCGGGGTGCATGCCTGGTGGGACTCGCGCATCTTCACCGAGCTCATCAGGTTCACCGGCAGCACCGGCAGGCCCTCGGCGATCAACTCGTCCAGCAACTGCTGGGGCAGGCTGGCGCGGGGCTGGAATTGGTTGACCACGATGCCCTCGACCTCCAGGCCTTCGTTATGGTCCTCCTTCAGCTCCTCGATCTCGGCCAGCAGCCCGTAGAGGGCATTGCGCGAGAAACTGTCGCAATCGAAGGGTATAAGCACGCGATCGGCCGCGATCAGCGCCGAAACCGTATAGAAATTCAAGGCCGGCGGCGTATCCAGGTAGATACGGTCGTAATCCTCGGCCAGCTCGTCCAGCAGCTTCGCCAGCTTGTTGATCTTGTGCTTGGCCTCGAGCTTGGGCTGCAGGTCGGCCAACTCCGCCGTGGCGGTGATCACGTGCAGGTTGTCGAAGGGGGTCTCGTAGATATCGACCTTGCCCTTCTTGCCGAAGGGGCCGGAAGAGAGGGTCTGCTTGAAGAAATCGGCGATCCCCATGGGGATGTCCTCGCCGGTGAGACCCGTCAGGTAGTGGGTGGAGTTGGCCTGTGTGTCGAGGTCGATCAGCAGCGTGCGATAACCCTCCGAGGCACTGACCGCCGCCAGGTTGCAGGCGATGCTCGACTTGCCTACGCCGCCCTTCTGATTGAACACCACTCGCCGCATCGCACACCTCCCGGATCCCTTGGATAGCCCCGGATTCTATGCAAAGCCCGTGACAAGGGCGAGCACTGCCTGGGCTTTCTTACCGGCGGGAATTTATGTGCCTTACATCTGAAGATTGTGTCTGAAGTTTGCGAAGTAACCCGACGGTCGGGGATAATGCGGCACTTTGCTATGGCGTCATCGACAAGGCCTTTGTCGTTCAGGGATTGCCAGTCGACAAGGACGCCCGACAGGGGCCGAAAAGAGCTCTTAGCGTGACTCACTTCAGCATCGAACAATGGCGTGCCTGGGCCCCGGGCCTGGAAAGCGAGGACGACTGGCGCGCCTGGTGCAGGCAGCCGTTCGCGCCCGCCGACAGCGAAACCCAGCCCGATGTCTCCTTCCTCCCCGCCATGCAGCGCCGCCGCCTGTCGCGCCTCGCGCGCATGGCGATGAGTGTCGCCTGGCCCCTGGCCGCCGAGGGCGAGCAACTGCCCATGGTGTTCGCCTCGCGCCACGGCGAGACGCCGCGCACCCTGGCCCTGCTGCAGGACCTGGCACGCGGCGAGCCGCTGTCGCCTACCCAGTTCAGCCTCTCGGTGCACAACGCGATCATCGGCCAGTGGTCGATCCTGCGCGGCGACACCAGCGAGATGACCGCCCTGGCCGCCGAGGGCGACGGCCTGGAGCACGCCGTCCTGGAGGCCGCCGGCATGCTCGCCGAGGGTGCTCCTGCCGTGTTGCTGGTGATCACCGAGGAAAGCCCGCCGGATATCTACCGCCCCTGGGTGGAGGACGTGCCCTTCCCGTACGCCGTCGCCCTGAAGCTCGCACCTGGCGACCAGTGGCTACTGAAGCTGTCCCCCGAAGCGCCGGAACAGGCGCCGGAACCCTGGCCCCACGCACTGGGCCTGCTGCACGCACTGCTCAACGATCTGCCCCACCGTCAGCATCAATGGAAGAGCCGTAAATGGACCTGGCAACGCAACCGGCCCTGAACGCCCGCCCCAACGCCCCCTACTGGTGGCGCCTGATCGCCACCGCGCTGTCCTTCACCCTGTTCGGGGTCGGCGGCGTGCTGCTGCGCATCGTCGTGTTCCCGCTGCTTTCGCTGCTGCCGGGCGACGCTACCGACCAGCGTCGCCGTGCCCGCGCCACAACCAGCCGCTTGTTCTGGCTGTTCGTCCAGTTCATGTACCGCAGCGGCGTGCTCACCTACGAAGTGGAAGGTGCCGAACGCCTCGGCCGCCCCGGGCAGATGATCATCGCCAACCACCCCTCGCTGATCGACGTGGTGGTACTTATCGCCCTGATTCGCGACGCCAATTGCGTGGTCAAGCAAAGCCTCTGGGACAACCCCTGCATGCGCGGCCCGATCCGCGCCGCCCAGTACATCAGCAACAGCGGCAGCATGGACATGCTCGACGAGGCCGCCGCCGCCCTGCAGGAAGGCCAGACCCTGATCGTCTTTCCCGAAGGCACCCGCACCACACCGGGGCAGGCCCCGCAATTCCATCGTGGCGCGGCCGCCATCGCCCTGCGCGGCGCCCGCATCGTCACCCCGGTGACCATCAGCGTGACCCCGACCACCCTGACCAAGGCCGAGCCCTGGTACAGCATCCCGTCGCGGCGCTTCCACTTCCACCTGCGCGTCGGTCACGACATCGACCCGCAGAGCTTCGCCTCACAGGGGTCGGCACCCATCGCTTCGCGCCGCCTCAACGACCATCTGCATCAACATTTCATGAAGGAGCTCGGCCTGGATGAGCGCTCTGCAGCTTGAGATCAAGAACCTGATCATCGAGGCCCTGGGCCTCGAAGACATCGGCCCCGACGACATCGACGCCGAACAGACCCTGTTCGGCGAAGGCCTGGGCCTGGACTCGGTGGACGCCCTGGAACTGGGCCTGGCCATCCAGAAGCGCTTCGGCATCAAGATCGACGCCGATGCCAAGGACACCCGCAAACACTTTGCCAACGTGGCCAGCCTCGCGGCCTTCGTCTCGGCACAGAAAGCCGCCTGAGGAAAAGACCGCGATGCAAACCCGTGACGAGATCTTCACCACCCTGCGCGACGCCCTGGTCGAACTCTTCGAGCTGGACCCGGCGCAGATCAGCCTGGAATCCAATCTCTACGAGGACCTGGAGATCGACAGCATCGACGCCGTCGACCTGATCGACCACATCAAGCGCCACACCGGCCGCAAGATCGCCGCCGAGGACTTCAAGGCCGTGCGCACCGTCAGCGACGTGGTCGAAGCCGTGCACCGCCTGGTGAACGAGCCCGCATGAGCCGCCTGATCGGGCTGCTGCTGGTGCTGGCCGGCCTGGGCTACCCCTTTGCCGTGTACTACGGCATGGAGCACCTGTCGCCGCGCCTGTTCGCCCTGCTGCTGGGCGGCCTCTGGCTGGCCCGCAGCCTGAGCGCCGCGCAACGCCCCGGCAACCGCTGGACGGCCGTCGCCGCCCTGGGTTTCTGCCTGCTGCTGGGGCTGGTCAACCAGGCCGACCTGCTGCGCTGGTACCCGGTGCTGATGAGCGCCGTGCTGCTCGGCCTGTTCGGCGCCAGCCTGTTCCACGGCACCCCGCTGGTGGAACGCATGGCACGCCTGCGCGAACCCGAGCTGCCCGAGGTGGCGGTGCGCTACACCCGTCGCGTCACGGCCGTCTGGGCCTCGTTCTTCCTGGCCAACGGCCTGGTCGCCGCCGGCCTCACCCTCTGGGCGCCGCTGGGCTGGTGGACGCTCTACACCGGCTTCATCGCCTACCTGCTGATGGGCTTGCTGTTCGCCGGTGAATGGCTGGTGCGCCAGCGCGTACGGAGGTTCGCGTGAGCTGGATCGCCCTGCAGGACCTGCTGCTGCGGGCCGACCCGCGACGCCCGGTCACCCTGGCCCCGGCATTGGACCAGGCCGCCCTCGCCGAGCAGGCCCTGCGCCTGGCCGGCGCCCTCCGGGCCCTTGGCGCCCGGCGCGTGGCGCTGTACCTCGAGGACGGCGCCGAGCTGGCCACCGCCCTGCTGGCCGCCTGGCGCGCCGGCATCGAGGTGCTGTTGCCGGCCGACGCCCAGGCGCAGACCCGCAAGCGCCTGGCCGAACGCTGCGACCTCTGGCTCGACAGCCTCGACGGCCTCGATGGCGAGCCGCTGGCCCCCGCCGCGCTGGACCTGGACGCCTGCCGCCTGGTGCTGTGCACCTCCGGCTCCAGCGGCGAAGCCAAGCTGATCGACAAGACCCTGCGCCAGCTGGCCAATGAAGTAGAGGCCCTGGAAGCCCTCTGGGGCGCCGACCTCGCCGGCGCGACCCTGGTCGCCAGTGTCTCCGCCCAGCACATCTACGGCCTGCTGTTCCGCGTGCTCTGGCCGCTGTGCGCCGGCCGCCCCTTCGTGCGCCGGGCGCAGCCCTTCGCCGAGGACATCCAGCAGGCCAGCCTGGAAGCCGGCGACTTCGCCTGGATCGCCAGCCCCGCCCTGCTCAAGCGCATGGGCGACAACCTCGACTGGCCCGCCCTGCGCGGCGTGCGCCGGGTGTTCTCCTCCGGCGGCGCCCTGCCCGCCGATGCCGCAGCCGAGTTGCAGCAACGCCTCGGCCAGTGGCCCACGGAAATCTACGGCAGCTCCGAAACCGGCGGCATCGCCTGGCGCCAGGGTGGCGCCCTGTGGCAGCCCTTCGCCGGCGTCGAGCTGGGCCGGGACGAGGAAGGCGCGCTGAACCTCGCCTCGCCCTACCTGCCCGCCGGCCACCGCGAACAGACCGCCGATGCCGTGCGCATCGACGCCGACGGCCGCTTCGAACTGCTCGGCCGGCTCGACCGCATCGTCAAGCTGGAAGAAAAACGCATCTCCCTGCCCATGCTGGAACAGGCCCTGGGCGAACACCCCTGGGTGGCCGAAGCCCGCCTGGGCGTGGTGCAGGAAGGCCGCGCCTTCCTCGGCGCCCTGGTGGCCCTGAGCACCGAGGGCATCCATGCCCTGCGCAACCAGGGTCGGCGCACCGTCACCGAGACCCTGCGCCGCCACCTGGCCGGCCACTGCGAAACCATCGCCCTGCCGCGCCGCTGGCGCCTGCTGCGCCAGTTGCCCTGGAGCAGCCAGGGCAAGCTGCCCCAGGCGCTGGTGGAGAACCTGGTCAAGGCCCCTCGTCCGAAGACGGTGGAGCCACTGGCCAGCCGCGAAATCGACGGCGAATGGCAACTGGACCTGGAAGTGCCGCTGGACCTGGCGCACTTCTCCGGCCACTTCCCACGTACACCGGTCCTGCCCGGCGTGGTGCAGATCGACTGGGCCCAGCACCTCGCCCGCCAGGTCATGGCCCTGCCCCCGCGCTTCGCCGGCATGGAAGTCCTCAAGTTCCAGCAACTGGTCCGCCCCGGCGACCGCCTCCAACTGTCCCTGCGCTTCGACGCCGACAAGGGCAAGCTCTACTTCGCCTTCCGCAACGGCGAAGCCGCCTGCTCCTCCGGGCGCATCCTGCTGGTGGCCGACCATGCGTAAGGCCTTCAACGCCCTGAGCGGCGCGCGCGCCGGTTCCCACAGTGTTCAAGAACGCGTGCCGCAAGAGGTTCCTGCGCAGTACATGGCCCTCTCCAGCTCGGCGGGTGGGGCGGGGACAACGCCCCTTCAGGAGGCCGAGCGGAATCGTTGCAGAGGGAGTCGAGCGGCATGGATGCCGCGAGAGGCGCGATCTGGCCAGGGATGGCCTGTCGCGCCGGGCTCCCGGCGCAACGATGGGAGCGAGGGCACTCCGGCGCAGCCGGGGCCGGATGCAGGGGCAAGTTTTTTGGTTCCTTTTCAACGATTGGAAAAGGGACTCGCCCGGCAAGGCGAAACAGAGACTCGACGCACACTCGGCCACGAACCGGGCCACGAAACCCACCCGCACTGCCCGATGCCGACATGAACCCGTTCAAGCCCTGCGCCGTCATCCCCGTCTACAACCACGAGCACGCCCTGCCCCTGGTGGTCGACGCCCTGCGCCAGCACGGCCTGCCCTGCGTGCTGGTGGACGACGCCTCCAGCCCCGCCTGCGCCCAGGTGATGGACCAGCTGGCCACCCAGCCCGACGTCCACCTGGTGCGCCTGGCCATCAACCAGGGCAAGGGCGGCGCCGTCATGGCCGGCCTGCGCGAAGCCGGCCGGCTGGGCTTCTCCCACGCCCTGCAGGTGGACGCCGACGGCCAGCACGACCTCGCCGACGTGCAGCGCTTCCTCGCTGCCGCCCAGGCCCGCCCGGGCGAGCTGATCTGCGGCTACCCGCAGTACGACGAAAGCGTGCCCAAGAGCCGCCTCTACGCCCGCTACCTGACCCACGTCTGGGTGTGGATCAACAGCCTGTCGCTGTCGATCCGCGACGGCATGTGCGGCTTCCGCGTCTACCCCCTGGCGCCGACCATCGCCCTGATCGATTCCGCCCGCCTCGGCAAGCGCATGGACTTCGACCCGGAGATCCTCGTGCGCCTGGCCTGGCGCAAACAGCCCATGCACTGGCTGCCGACCCGGGTGCACTACCCGCTGGACGGGCTCTCGCACTTCCGCCTGTTCCACGACAACGCGCTGATCTCGAAGATGCACGCCAAGCTGTTCTTCGGCATGCTCCTGCGCGCACCACTGATCCTCTGGCGCAGGTGCCGACCATGAGCGAACGGCACTGGGCACGCCAGGACGAGCGCGGCAGCTTCCTGCTGATGAAGTTCACCGCCCTGGCGGTGCGCCACCTGGGCCGGCGCGTGCTCAGCCCGCTGCTCTACGTCATCGTCTTCTACTTCTTCCTCTTCGGCACCAAGGCCCGGCGCAGCGCCCGGCGCTACCAGGCCAACCTCGCCGCCTGGAGCGGCCGCCCGGAGCTGGCGCCCACCCTCGGCTCGGTGTTCGCCCAGTTCATGGCCTTCGCCGACGCCCTGCTGGACAAGCTCGACATCTGGCGCGGCCAACTGCCCCTGGAGCGCATCGAACTGGTGGACCCGACGGGCCTGCGCCAGCAGTTGCGCGGCGGGCGCGGCCAACTGCTGGTCGGCGCGCACCTGGGCAACCTGGAGGTGTGCCGCGCCCTGGCCGAGCTGGGCGAGAAGGTGCAGATGAACGTGCTGGTGCACACCCGCCACGCCGAGCGCTTCAACCGCCTGCTGGGCGAGGCCGGCGCGAGCCACCTGCGACTGATCCAGGTCAGCGAGCTGGACCCGGCGATCATGCTGCAATTGAGCGAACGCCTGGAGCGCGGTGAATGGCTGGCCATCGCCGGCGACCGCGTGCCGCTGCACGGCGGGCGCACCACCCAGGTCGATTTCCTCGGCCACCCCGCCGCCTTCCCCCAGGGCCCCTGGCTGCTGGCCGGGCTGCTCAAGTGTCCGCTCAACCTGATGACCTGCCTGAAGATCGACGGCCACTACAAGGTCTTCCTCGAACCCTTCGCCGAGCGCGTGCAATGGCGCCGCAGCGAGCGTGACGCGGTGATCGAAGGCTGGGTCCAACGCTATGCCCAGCGCCTCGGCGAGCTGTGCCTGAAGGCCCCCGAGCAATGGTTCAACTTCTACCCGTTCTGGAACGAACATGACGACACATCAGCCTGAACCCGTGGTCTTCGGCGAGCTGCCGCTGTCCATCGAGCAGGTCGTGGCCCTCTCCCAGCGCCGCGCCCCCGCCCTGCTGCAGGGCGACGCCGCCTGGCGCGAGCGCATCGCCAAGGGCGCGCGCTTCCTCGACACCCTGCTGGACAAGGAAGGCGTGATCTACGGCGTCACCACCGGCTACGGCGACTCCTGCGTGGTGGCCGTGCCGCTGGAGCAGGTCGAGGCCCTGCCGCGCCACCTGTTCACCTTCCACGGCTGCGGCCTGGGCAAGGTGCTGGACGAGGCCGCCACCCGCGCGGTGCTGGCGGCGCGCCTGCAGTCGCTGTGCCATGGCGTTTCCGGCGTGCGCGTCGAACTGCTGGAGCGCCTGCAGGCGTTCCTCGAACACGACGTGCTGCCGGTGATCCCGGAGGAAGGCTCGGTGGGCGCCAGCGGCGACCTCACCCCGCTGTCCTACGTAGCCGCCACCCTCTCCGGCCAGCGCGACGTGTTCTACAAGGGCCAGCGCCGCAGCGCCGCCGAGGTGCACGCCGAACTGGGCTGGCAGCCGCTGGTGCTGCGCCCCAAGGAAGCCCTGGCGCTGATGAACGGCACCGCCGTGATGACCGCCCTGGCCTGCCTGGCCTACGCCCGCGCCGACTACCTGCTGCAACTGGCCACGCGCATCACCGCGCTCAACGTGGTGGCGCTGGAAGGCAACCCGGAGCACTTCGACGAGCGCCTGTTCGCTGCCAAGCCGCACCCGGGGCAGATGCAGGTGGCCGCCTGGCTGCGCCAGGACCTGGCCATCGACGCGCCGACGCCGCCGCTGCACCGCCTGCAGGACCGCTACTCGCTGCGCTGCGCGCCCCACGTGCTGGGCGTGCTGGCCGACAGCCTGGGCCTGCTGCGGCAATTCATCGAAACCGAGCTGAACAGTGCCAACGACAACCCGCTGATCGACGCCGAGGCCGAGCGCGTGCTGCACGGCGGTCACTTCTACGGCGGCCACATCGCCTTCGCCATGGACAGCCTGAAGAACCTGGTGGGCAACGTCGCCGACCTGCTCGACCGCCAGCTCGCCCTGCTGGTGGACGTGCGCTACAACCACGGCCTGCCGAGCAACCTCTCCGGCGCGCCCCAGGCCACGGCGATGATCAACCACGGCTTCAAGGCCGTGCAGATCGGCGCCAGCGCCTGGACCGCCGAGGCGCTGAAGAACACCATGCCGGCCAGCGTCTTCTCACGCTCCACCGAGTGCCACAACCAGGACAAGGTGAGCATGGGCACCATCGCCGCCCGCGACGCCCTGCGCAGCCTGGAGCTCACCGAGCAGGTGGCCGCCGCCACCCTGCTGGCGGCCAACCAGGGCGTCTGGCTGCGCCAGCGCGAGAACCCGCGCGCACTGCCCGAGCCGCTCACCGCCATGCACCGGCAACTGGCCGGGGACTTCCCGCCGGTGATCGAGGACCGCGCCCTGGAAGGCGAGCTGCGCCTGTGCCTGGAACGCATCCGCGCCCGCCACTGGAGGCTCTATGCGTAGCGCCGGGGTGATCCAGGCCGAGGTCGAGATCCTCGTGCCCTTCTTCGACGTCGACATGATGGAAGTGGTCTGGCACGGCCACTACGTCAAGTACCTGGAAGTGGCCCGTTGCGCCCTGCTCGACAAGCTCGACCACAACTACTCGCAGATGCGTGACGCCGGCTACGCCTGGCCCATCATCGACCTGCAGCTGCGCTACATCCGTGGCGCCCGCTTCGGCCAGAGGATCGTCGTGCGCGCCGACCTGGTGGAGTGGGAGAACCGCCTGAAGATCAACTACCTGATCACCGACGCCGCCACCGGCGAACGCCTGACCCGGGGCAGCAGCGTACAGGTGGCGGTGGAGATCGCCACCCGCGAGATGCTGCTGGCCTCGCCGAAAGTGTTCCTCGAAGCCGTGGAGCGGGCGCTGCCATGATCCGCTTGCGCGCCCTGCTGCTGGTGCCGGCCCTGCTGGCGAGTTCGCTCGCCCAGGCCTTCGACCTCGACCAGCTCGCCGCGCAACTGGGCAAGCCCGCCGTGGTGCGCGGCCCCTTCGTGCAGGAGAAACACCTGCGCGCCCTGCCCAGGCCGCTGACCAGCGAGGGGCGCTTCGTGCTCTCCCGCGAGCAGGGGCTGCTCTGGCTGCTGGAAAGGCCGCTGAAGCAGGACTACCGCATCGGCGCCGCCGGCATCGCCCGTCGCGTCGACGGCCAGTGGCAGGCCCAGCCCGGCCAGGACGTCGCCGCCCAGCAGAGCCGCCTGTTCCTCGCCGTGCTCAAGGGCGATCACCAGGGCCTGGCCCGCGACTTCCAGCTGCAGCTCAGCGGCGATGCCGCGCACTGGCAGCTGCACCTGACGCCGAACTCCCTGCTGCTCAAGCAGATCTTCAGTGCCATCCGGATCGAGGGCGGCGCCCTGGTGGAGCGCATCGAGCTGCTGGAAACCCAGGGCGACAGCACCGTGCTGCGCCTGCCGGCGAGCGAAGCCGGCGATGCCCTCGCGGCCACGGAGGCGCGCGACCTTGCGCCCTGAACGCCTGCTGCCGCGCCTGTTCCTGCTGGGCCTCGTCGCCCTGCTGGCGCTGGCCGCCTGGCAATGGCGCAACGGCCCGCCGGTGGCCGCCGACATGCTCGCCCTGCTGCCCCAGGGCGCCGGGGATGCCTGGGTGCAACGTGCCGAACAACGCATGCAGGAGCCGCTGAACCGCGAGGTCCTGCTGCTGGTAGGGCACACCGACGCCGCACGCGCCCGGACCCTGGCCCAGCGTATCGCCGAACGCTGGCAGCAGGAGCCGCGCTTCGAGCGCGTGCAGTGGAGCCTGCAGGCCGACCTGCCGGCCCTGCGCCAGCAACTGCTGGACAACCGCCTGGCGCTGCTGCCCCGGGCCGATCGCGCGCTGCTGGAGCAGGAACCCGGGCGCTTCATCGCCCAACGCGCGGAACGCCTGTTCGACCCCTTCTCCGCCGTCGCCCTGGTGCCGACCGAAAACGACTGGCTGGGCCTCGCCGGCCTCGCGCAGAAGGCACTGGTGCCCGCCAGCCGGGTTCAGGCCGACCTGGCCAGCGGCGCCCTGCAGGTGCAGGACGGCGATACCACCTGGGTGCTGCTGCGTGCCCGCACCCGGGAAGGCGCCTTCGACATGCAGGCACCGCCCTGGCTCGCGGGCGAAGTCGCCCGCGCCCGCCAGGACATCGAAGCCGATGGCGGTCGCCTGCTCGCCGCCAGCGGCCTGCTCCACGCCGCCGCCGGGCAGGCCAAGGCCGCCCGCGAGATCAGCCTGATCGGCGGTGGCGCCAGCCTCGGCACCCTGCTGCTGATGCTGCTGGTGTTCCGCCGCCCGCGCACCCTGCTCAGCCTGTTGCCGGTGGGCCTGGCCCTGGGCGCGGGCTGTACCGCCTGCGTGCTGGTGTTCGGCGAGATCAACGCACTGACCCTGGTGCTCGGCGCCAGCCTCACCGGTGTCGCCGCCGACTACCCGCTGCACTACCTGAGCAAGAGCTGGACCGGCCAGCCCTGGCGCGCCTGGCAGGCGGTGCGCGAGACCCTGCCGGGCCTCAGCCTGAGCCTGGGCACCAACCTGATCGGCTACCTGGCCCTGGCCTTCACCCCCTTCCCGGCACTGACCCAGATCGCGGTGTTCTCCGCCGCCGGCCTGGTCACCGCCTACCTCTGCTCCGTGTGCCTGCTGCCGGCGTTGCTGGGCAGCCTGCGCCTGGCACCGCCGCGCGCACCGCTGCGCCTGGCCGAGCGCCTGCTGGAGCGCCGCGAGCGCCTGCTGGCACGCACCGGCAGCCTGCCCTGGCTGCTCGCCCTGCTGGTATTCAGCGCCGCCGGCCTGTGGCAGGTGCAGCCGCAGAACGACCTGCGCCAGTGGCTCGGTGCCGAGCCGCGCCTGCTCGACGAGGCCCGCGAGATCGCCCGCCTCACCGGCCTGCAGCCCACCAGCCAGTTCTTCCTGGTGCGCGGCGACAGCCAGGACCAGATGCTCCAGCGCCAGGCCGAGCTGGCCGAGCGCCTCGAACGCGCCGTGGCCGACGGCAACCTGCAGGGCTACCGCGCCCTCAGCCAACTGGTGCCGCCCGGCACCGAGCGCCAGGCCCTGCGTGACGCCCTGGCGCGCCTGCCGCAACACTGGCAGCCATTACTGGCGCTCGGCATCCCCGCCCAAGCGCTGGAGAACGAGATCGCCCAGCTGCGCACGCAGCCCGAGCAGGACCTCGACGCGGCCCTGGCGGGCACCCTGGGCGAGGCCTGGCGCCCGCTCTGGCTGGGCGTCGACACCCAGGGCCGCGCCGCAGGCATCGTCAGCCTGCAGGGCCTGGCCTCGCCCATGCTGATGGCCGACGCCGCCGAGGGCCTGGAAGGCGTGCAGCTGGTCGACCGCATCGGCGAGCTGAACCGCCTGTTCGCCGCCACCCAGCTCAGCGCTGCAGAACTCAAGCTGGCGTCCTGCCTGGCCATCCTCCTCCTGCTGTGCATCCCCTTCGGCTTCGGCGGTTCGCTGCGCATCGTGGCGCTGCCGCTGCTGGCGGCGCTGGCCGCCCTGGCGAGCCTCGGCTGGCTGGGCCAGCCGCTGACCCTGTTCAGCCTGTTCGGCCTGCTGCTGGTCACCGCCATCGGCGTGGATTACGCGATCCTCATGCGCGAGGCGATCGGCGGCGCGGCGGTGAGCCTGCTGGGCACGCTGCTGTCGGGCCTGACCAGTTGGCTCTCCTTCGGCCTGCTGCTGCTGAGCCAGACCCCGGCCATCGCCAACTTCGGCCTGACCATCAGCCTCGGGCTGTTCTTCTGCTTCCTGCTCGCCCCCTGGGCGCAGGCCGCGCCACCCCAGGGCAAGGAAGTGCCGGCATGAGCGTCGTCGTGTTCTGGATCGGCCTGCTGGCCCTGTTCGCCCTGGCCACCTGGCTGGGTCGCAGGCTCGGCCTGATCCCCATCGTCAGCCAGCTGTTGCTGGCCAGCTTCGGCCTGCCGCTGGTGATGCTCTGGCTGGCCGCGCCGGTGGGCCTGGACAACGCCCAGGTGCTGGCCGCGCCCTGGCTCAAGCCGCTGTACGGCGTGGCCTTCACCCTGCTGCTGGGGCACATCCTCAGCGATGTGATCGACCTGCGCCTGGAAGCGGCCAGCGTGAAGATCGCCCTGCCGAGCTTCTTCCTGCCGTTCTTCTGCGGCCTGGGCTGTGCCCTCTGGCTGCTGCCCGCCGACGGCCTGCTCTCGGCCATCGCCGTGGGCCTGCTGTTCGCCCTGACGGCGATCCCGGTGCTGTTCCTCTACCTGCGCCACCTGGGCTACGCCGAGGCGTCCATCCGCCGCCTGCTGCAGGCGGCGATCCTGATGGACCTGATGTGCTGGAGCATCTTCGGCCTGGCCCAGGGCAGCGCCGCGCCCGGCGCCCTGCTCTGGCCACTGCTGGCCGCCCTGCTGCCCCTGGCGCTGCACCTGGCGCGGGTGCGTGCGCCGCTGGCCTACAGCCTGGCCTTCTTCGCGCTGCTGCTGACGCTGCAGCAGCTCAAGCTCAACGCCCTGGTGTTCGGCATCGCCTACCTGCTGGTGATGGCCCTGCTGCGCGTGCCGTTCCGCCTGCCGTTGCCGGCGCGCGTCTTCCACGACGTGCAGGTGTGGCTGGCGGTGCCGCTGATCCTCGCCTTCGGCCTGCTGCAGATCGACTGGCACACGGCCTGGCAGAACTATTCCTGGCTGCAGTTCGGCGCCCTGCTGGTGTTGCCCATCGTCAGCAAGCTGGCGGGCAACTGGCTGGGCCTGTCCTGGGCCGAGGGCCGCCTGGCGGCCAGCCCGGTGAAGTGGCGCGAGACCGTGCTGCTCAACACCCGCGGCCTGACCGAGATCGTCTTCCTCAACCTTCTGTTCCAGCAGCACATCATCAGCGCGCAGCTGTACTTCGCGCTGATGCTGATGGGACTGATCGCCACCCTGTTGCCGGCCCTGACGCGCAGAGCGCACGCGGTCGCCACCCCCGCCCCGGAAAGGAGTCCCCATGAAGCCCATTGAAATCCAGCAGCGCCAGGTCGTGGTCATCGGTGCCGGCCCCTCCGGCGCCATCGCCGCCGCCCTGCTCAAGCGCAAGGGCCACGATGTGCTGATCCTCGAACGCCAGCGCTTCCCGCGCTTCTCCATCGGCGAGAGCCTGCTATCCCACTGCCTGGACTTCATCGAGGAAGCGGGGATGCTCGAAGCGGTCATGGCCGCCGGCTTCCAGATCAAGCACGGCGCGGCCTTCGCCTGGGGCGGGCGCTACACCGCCTTCGATTTCCGCCACAAGTTCACCCCCGGCAAGGGCACCACCTTCCAGGTACAGCGGGCCGACTTCGACAAGCTGCTGGCCGACCAGGCCGAACTGCAGGGCGTGGAGATCCGCTACGAGGAGGAGATCATCGCCGCCGCGTTCGAGGGTGACTGCCCGCGGCTCACCGTGCGCCGCCTGGACGGCAGCCAGTACCAGGTGGAGACCGCCTTCGTCCTCGACGGCAGCGGCTACGGCCGGGTGCTGCCGCGCCTGCTGGACCTGGAGGCGCCGTCCAGCTTCCCGGTGCGCCAGGCGGTGTTCACCCATATCGAGGACCGCATCGACGATGCCGGCTTCGACCGCGAGAAGATCCTCATCAGCATCCACCCCGAGCACCGTGACATCTGGTTCTGGCTGATCCCCTTCAGCAACGGCCGCTGCTCCCTGGGCGTGGTGGGCGAAGCCGGCCGCTATGCGGGCCGCCCCGAGGACCTGGATGCCTGCCTCAAGGGCTTCATCGCCGAGACGCCGAACCTGCGCCGCCTGCTGGCCAATGCCGTGTGGGACACCCCGGCCCGCGCCCTGGGCGGCTACTCGGCCAACGTGAAGGCCTTGCACGGCCCGGGCTTCGCCCTGCTGGGCAACGCGGCCGAGTTCCTCGACCCGGTGTTCTCCTCCGGCGTGACCATCGCCATGCGCTCGGCGAGCATGGCCGCGGCGGTGCTCGACCGGCAGCTGAACGGCGAACAGGTGGACTGGGAGAGCGAGTTCGCCACGCCGCTGAAGAAGGGCGTGGACACCTTCCGTGCCTACGTCGAGGGCTGGTACGAGGGCAGCTTCCAGGACGTGATCTTCCATGAGGGCGGGTCGCCGGAAATCCGCGGGATGATCTGCTCGATCCTCGCCGGCTACGCCTGGGACACGCGCAACCCCTTCGTCGCCGAGCCCAAGCGCCGCCTGCGCATGATCAGCGAATTCTGCGCCACGGAATGAGGGAGCCGACCATGGAACGCGCCGCCGCCACCTACGTCGAGGAGACCCGCTTCGGCTTCTGGTTCCTGCAGAGCCACACCTGGCAGCACCATGTGCTGCGCGTGGCGATCAACGACCTCAGGGGCCTGTTCAGCGAGCCGCTGCCGGAGGCGCCGGTGCTGCTGGACGCCGGCTGCGGCCAGGGCAAGTCCTTCCGCCTGCTGGCGGACACCTTCACCCCGGCGCGGATGATCGGCCTGGACGCCGACCCGCACAGCCTCGACTGCTCCCGCGCCGAAGCCGAGCGCCTGGGCCTGGAGGTGCAACTGGTGAGCAGCGACTGCGCCGCGATCGCCCTGCCGGACGCCAGCGTCGACCTCCTCTTCTGCCACCAGACCTTCCACCACCTGGTGGAGCAGGAGCGCGCCCTGGCCGAGTTCTGGCGGGTGCTGAAGCCGGGCGGCTACCTGCTGTTCGCCGAATCCACGCGCTACTACATCGACACCTGGGTGATCCGCTGGCTGTTCCGCCATCCGATGCACGTGCAGCGCACCGCCGAGCAGTACCTGGAGATGCTGCGCGGCCAGGGCTTCGTCTTCGAGGCGCGCAATGTGTCCTACCCCTACCTGTGGTGGAGCCGCTCCGCCGACTTCGGCCTGCTGGAGCGCTGGGGGCTGCGCAACCCGCCGCCGCCCGGCCAGCGCAACGAGACCCTGGTCAACGCCGTGGCGCGCAAGCCGCTGGAGACTGACGGTCGATGAAGCGCCTGCTGCTCGCCGGCCTGTGCCTGCTGCTCGCCGCCTGTGCGGCGCGTACGCCGGTGCCCGAACGACCGCCGCGGCTGGACCTGCCGCAATCCCTGCAGGTGCAGCGCCAGGCGCAGGGCGAGACCCGCGACTGGCTGCTGGTGGTGCAGGCCGAGGGGCCGGCATTGCGCTGGTCGCTGTTCGACCCGCTGGGAGTGCCCCTGTCGCGCCAGGTGCTGGAGGACGGTTCCTGGCGCAACGACGGCCTGCTGCCGCCCAACGACGAGGCCCGCGAACTCTTCGCCGCGCTGCTCTATGCCCTGGCCCCGGCCGAGGCATTGCAGCCGGCCTACGCCGGTATCGAGCAACGCATCGCCACCGATGGCCGGCGCGAGCTGGCCGGACGCTGGAGCATCGCCTACCGCGCGCCGCTGGACTTCGACCTGCAGCGCCGCGACGGCCCGCACTACCGAATCACCGCTCTCGACGAGGAACCCCGATGATCGCCAATCTCAATGCCCTGGGCCTGGTCTGCGCCCTGGGCCAGGGCAAGCAGGCGGTGGCCGACGCGCTGTTCGCCGGCGACGCATCGGGCATGCGCCGCCAGGCCGGCTGGGTCGCGGGACGCGAACTGAGCATCGGTGCGGTGCCCGGCGACCTGCCGGCCATGCCCGCCGGCCTGGAGGCCTGCCAGAGCCGCAACAACCAGTTGCTGCTGGCCGCCGCGCTGGAGATCGAGCCGCAGTTGCGTGCCGCCATCGAGCGCCATGGCCTGGACCGCGTGGGCATCGTCCTCGGCACCAGCACCTCGGGCATCCAGGAAGCCAGCGAAGGCATCGGCGAGCACCTGCGCACCGGCACCCTGCCGGATGACTACCGCTACCCGCAGCAGGAACTGGCCGCCCCGGCCGCCTTCCTCGCCGCCTGGCTGGGCACGCGCGGCCCGGCCTATTGCATCTCCACCGCCTGCACCTCCAGCGCCCGCGCCCTGCTCAGCGCACGCCGGCTGCTGGCACTCGGCGTGTGCGACGCGGTGATCTGCGGCGGCGTGGATTCGCTCTGCGGCCTCACCCTCAACGGGTTCAGCGCGCTGGAAGCGGTCTCCGCCGAGCCCTGCAACCCGCTGTCGCGCAACCGCAACGGCATCAACATCGGCGAAGGCGCGGCGCTGTTCCTGCTCGACCGCGAGCCGGGCCCCATCGCCCTGCTGGGTGCCGGCGCCTGCTCCGACGCGCACCACATCTCGGCCCCGGAGCCCGGCGGCGTCGGCGCCCAGCGCGCCATGCGCCTGGCCCTGGCCGACGCCGGGACCAACGCCGCAGGCATCCACTACCTGAACCTGCATGGCACCGCCACGGTGCACAACGACGCCATGGAGAGCCATGCCACCGCCGCGCTGTTCCCCGCCGGGCTGCCGGTGTCGTCCACCAAGCCGCTGACCGGCCACACCCTGGGCGCCGCCGGTGCGCTGGAGGCCGCCTTCTGCTGGCTGGCGCTGAGCGAGCACAACCGCGACCGCCTGCTGCCGCCGCACCTGTGGGACGGCGAGGCCGACCCCGAGCTGCCCGCGCTGGAACTTGCGCACCGTGGCCGCGCCCTGGAGCCATCCTCGGGCCGCCGCCTGATGAGCAATTCGTTCGCCTTCGGCGGCAGCAACATCAGCCTGATCATCGGAGATGCGCCATGAACGACTGGCCGATTGCCGAGCTGGTCCCCCATGCCGGGGACATGATCCTCATCGACCGCGTCCTGCGCTTCGGCGACGAGGACGTGGAAACCCTCGCCACCGTGCGCCCCGGGCTGTTCAGCCAGGACGACGGCAGCCTGCCGGCCTGGGTCGGCGTGGAGCTGATGGCCCAGAGCATCGCCGCCTACGCCGGCTGCCAGGCACGCCAGGCGGGGCTTCCCGTGGAGCTGGGCTTCCTGCTCGGCACCCGCAACTATCAATGCGACGTCGACCGCTTCCCGGCCGGCGCCGAGCTGCACATCATCGCCACCCGCACGCTGCAGGACGACAACGGCATGGGCGTGTTCGAATGCCGCCTGGAGGGGCCGGGCCTCACGGCCTTCGCCCGCCTCAATGTCTTCCGTCCGCCGCAGGTGGCCAGTTACCTGGAGGAACCCCAACCATGAGCGAGACCATCCTGGTCACCGGCTCCAGCCGTGGCATCGGCCGCGCCATCGCCCTGCGCCTGGCGCGCGCCGGCTTCGACCTGGTGCTGCATTGCCGCTCGCGCCGCGACGAAGCCGAGGCGGTGAAGGCCGAGATCCAAACCCTGGGCCGCAGCGCCAGGGTGCTGCAGTTCGACGTCTCCGACCGCGCTGCCTGCCGCGCGCAGCTGGAGGCCGACGTGGAAGCCCACGGCGCCTACTACGGCGTGGTGTGCAACGCCGGCCTGACCCGCGACGGTGCCTTCCCGGCCCTCAGCGAGGACGACTGGGACAGCGTGCTGCGCACCAACCTGGACGGTTTCTACAACGTGCTGCACCCGCTGTGCATGCCGATGATCCGCCGCCGCAAGCCGGGACGCATCGTCTGCATCACCTCGGTCTCGGGCCTGATCGGCAACCGTGGCCAGGTCAACTACAGCGCGTCCAAGGCCGGCGTGATCGGCGCGGCCAAGGCCCTGGCCATCGAGCTGGGCAAGCGCCGCATCACGGTCAACTGCGTGGCCCCGGGGCTGATCGATACCGAGATACTCGACGAGCAGGTGCCGGTGGAGGAGATCCTCAAGATGGTTCCGGCGCAGCGCATGGGCACGCCGGAAGAAGTGGCCGGCGCCGTGAATTTCCTGATGTCCGAGGAGGCGGGGTACATCACCCGCCAGGTCCTCGCTGTGAATGGTGGGTTGTGCTGATGAAACGCGTCGTCATTACCGGCATGGCCGGCGTCACCTCCCTGGGCAACGACTGGGCCGGCATCTCGGCCAACTTCCTGGGCAACCGCAGCGGCATCCGGCGCATGGACGAGTGGGACCGCTTCACCGAGCTGAACACCCGCCTGGCCGGCCCCATCGATGATTTCGCCACGCCCTCGCACTGGACGCGCAAGCAGATGCGCAGCATGGGTCGCGTCTCCAAGCTGGCGGTCTACGCGGCGGAGCGGGCGCTGGCCGATACGGGGCTGGCGGGTGAGGCGATGATCAAGGACGGGCGCATGGGCGTGGCCTGTGGCTCGTCCACCGGCAGCACCGACGAGATCAAGGCCTTCGGCAACATGCTGCTGAACTCGGTGGCGGACGGCCTCAACGCCAACTCCTACGTGCGCATGATGCCGCACACGGCAGCGGCCAATATCAGCATCTTCTTCGGCCTCAAGGGCCGCCTGATCCCCACCTCCAGCGCCTGCACCAGCGGCAGCCAGGGCATCGGCTACGCCTATGAGGCGATCAAGTTCGGCCGCCTGCCGATGATGCTCGCCGGCGGCGCCGAGGAGCTCTGCCCCACCGAGGCGATGGTGTTCGATGCGCTCTACGCCACCAGCCTGAAGAACGACGCCCCGCACACCTCGCCGCGCCCCTACGACAGCGGCCGCGACGGCCTGGTGATCGGCGAAGGCGCCGGCATCCTGGTGCTGGAGGAGCTGGAGCATGCCCTGGCCCGGGGCGCGAAGATCCACGCCGAGATCGTCGGCTTCGGCTGCAATGCCGACGGCCAGCACACCACCAAGCCGGAGCAGGCGACCATGCGCGGCGCGATGGAGCTGGCCCTGGCCGACGCCGGCCTGGCACCGGAGGCCATCGGCTACGTCAACGGCCACGGCACCGCCACCGAGCAGGGCGACGTGGCGGAGACGCTCGCCACCAGCAGCCTGTTCGGCGCGCGCATGCCCATCAGCTCGCAGAAGAGCTTCCTCGGCCACACCCTGGGCGCCTGCGGGGCGCTGGAGTCCTGGTTCAGCATCGAGATGATGAACAGCGACCAGTACATCCACACCCTCAACCTCGACGCCGTAGACCCGGCCTGCGGCGAGCTCGACTACCTGCGTGGCGAGCCCCGGCAGATGAGCAACGAATACGTGATGAACAACAACTTCGCCTTCGGCGGGGTCAACACCTCGTTGATCTTCCGTCGCTGGCGCTGACTTCCAAGCCCCCATACCCAACAAGACCGTCAAGGAGACGACCATGAGCCTCAAGACCTGGACCGCTGTTGCTGTACTGTCCGCCGCTGTTCTGCCCGGCATCAGCCAGGCCCGCGATACCGTGCATTACCTCGACTTCAATTCGGTGGTCACCGAGGCCGTGCAGGCAGGACGCCTGGATGGCAGCGTGAAGTTCTACCTGGCCGGCAACACCCCCGCCGGCAAGGTGACGGTGATCAACCCCAACATCACCACCAACCAGAAGACCAACGCCTTCAACAAGAGCGACGAGGAAGCCTGCCGCTGGGTGCTGCAGTCCGCCCTGATCCGCCTGCAGGACGCGGCCAAGTCGGCCGGCGCCAACGCGGTGGTGGACATCGCCAGCAACTACAAGCGCAAGGAATACAAGGACGCCAGCAAGTACGAGTGCCACGCGGGCGCCTTCGTCGCCGGCGTCGCCCTCAAGGGCGCCATCGCCAACGTCAAGTAAGGCGTTGCAGCTGTTGGGGAAGGCCGCGCGAGCGGCCTTTTTCATGGGCGCGGGAAATGCCCTGAACGAAATAGCTGACCGCCAAGTCAACTCAATCGAGACCGCCCACCCTCCGAGGAGACCGCGCATGCCCCTGCAGCCGTACACGATCCACTATCGCTTCCACGACGAACCGCGCCGCCACGTGCTGGAGCTGGAGCACCGCCCCGACCCGTGCGAAACCGCCATGCACCTCCTGGTGCTGCATTTCGCCGACGCCGAGAACAGCCTGGTGATGCCCGCGGCGGACGCTTCTGCGCAGGAGATCATCCAGCAGGCCGAGCTGCTGGGGATAAGCGATATGCGCCTGGACTAGGGCAGAAGAAAGGCCGCATCAGCGGCCTTTTTTCACGGGCGGGTGCCACTCAGCGGTGGTACTGCGCCGACAGCTCGTGGACGGCCTCGAAGAAGGCGCCGGCGTTGGCCGGGTCGACTTCCGGGGTGACGCCATGGCCGAGGTTGAACACCTGGCCGCTGCCCTGGCCGTAGGCGGCGAGGATGCGCCCCACTTCGGCGCGGATGGCGGCGGGGTTGGCGTAGAGCACGGCCGGGTCCATGTTGCCCTGCAGGGCGACCTTGGCGCCGACGCGGGCGCGGGCGCTGCCGATGTCGCAGGTCCAGTCCAGGCCCAGCGCTTCGGCGCCGCTATCGGCCATGGATTCGAGCCACAGGCCGCCGCCCTTGGTGAAGAGGATCACCGGCACGCGACGCCCGTCATGCTCGCGGATCAGGCCGTCGATGATCTGTTTCATGTAGGCCAGGGAAAACTCCTGGTAGGCCGCCGCCGAGAGGCTGCCGCCCCAGGAGTCGAAGATCTGCACGGCCTGGGCGCCGGCGCGGATCTGCCCGTTGAGGTAGGCGATGATGGATTTCGCCAGCTTGTCGAGCAGGGCGTGCATGGCCTGGGGGTCGTTGTAGAGCATCGCCTTGGACTTGCGGAAGTCGCGGCTGGAGCCGCCTTCGACCATGTAGGTGGCGAGCGTCCAGGGGCTGCCGGTGAAGCCGATCAGCGGCACGCGGCCGTTCAGCTCGCGACGGATGTTGCGCACGGCGTCCATCACGTAGCCCAGGTCCTGCTCGGGATCGGGGATCGGCAGGGCCTCGACGTCGGCCAGGCTGCTCACCACCTTCTTGAAGCGCGGACCTTCGCCGGTCTCGAAGTACAGGCCCTGGCCCATGGCGTCGGGGATGGTGAGGATGTCGGAGAAGAGGATCGCGGCGTCCAGCTGCGGGTAGCGGTCCAGCGGCTGGATGGTGACCTCGCAGGCCAGCTCGGGGTTCTTCATCAGGCTGACGAAGTCACCGGCCTTGGCGCGGGTGGCCCGGTATTCCGGCAGGTAACGACCGGCCTGGCGCATCATCCAGACGGGGGTGACATCGACGGGCTGCTTGAGCAGGGCGCGGAGGAAACGGTCGTTCTTCAAGACGGTCATGGCAGTGTCCAACGAAAAAGTGCGGGCATTTTCGCAAAGCCCAACGCAAAAGGCACGGCGGGGGCCGTGCCTTTTGTCTTTAGCGACAGAATGTCGCGGTCAGGAGCTACACGCCTCAAGTCACAAGCGGGCGTCACTTGTGGCATGTCGGGTGGACCACACTCCACCGGCCCACCGCAGCGGAGCCCCGATCAGCACCGCTGGTGGATGCAAAGAGCGGCATCCACCCTACGCACTTGTAGCTTGTAGCGTGCGGCTTGCCCCTCAGACCCCCAGATAATCGAGGATGCCTTCGGCAGCGTTGCGGCCTTCGAAGATCGCCGTCACCACCAGGTCGGAACCGCGGACCATGTCGCCACCGGCGAAGATCTTCGGGTTGCTGGTCTGGTGCTTGAACGCGTTCTGCTCGGGTGCGACGACGCGGCCCTGGCTGTCGATGCTGATGCCGAACTGCTCGAACCAGGGGGCCGGGCTCGGGCGGAAGCCGAAGGCGATCAGCACGGCTTCGGCCGGGATGATCTCCTCGGAGCCCGGGATCGGCTCGGGGCTGCGGCGGCCACGGGCGTCCGGTTCGCCGAGACGGGTCTCGACCACCTTGACGCCTTCCACCCTGTCTTCGCCGACGATGGCGATGGGCTGGCGGTTGAAGAGGAACTTCACGCCCTCTTCCTTGGCGTTCTTCACCTCTTTGCGCGAGCCGGGCATGTTCTCTTCGTCGCGGCGGTAGGCGCAGGTCACGGACTTGGCGCCCTGGCGGATGGAGGTGCGGTTGCAGTCCATCGCGGTGTCGCCGCCACCGAGGACGACGACGCGCTTGCCCTTCATGTCGATGAAGTCTTCCGGCGCCTTCTCGAAGCCGAGGTTGCGATTGACGTTGGCGATGAGGAAGTCGAGCGCGTCGTGCACGCCCGGCAGGTCTTCGCCCGGGAAGCCGCCCTTCATGTAGGTGTAGGTGCCCATGCCCATGAACACGGCGTCGTACTCATCCAGCAGTTGCTGCATGGTGACGTCCTTGCCGATCTCGGTGTTCAGGCGGAACTCGACGCCCATGCCGGTGAAGACCTCGCGGCGGCGGCTCATCACGGTCTTTTCCAGCTTGAACTCGGGGATGCCGAAGGTCAGCAGGCCACCGATCTCGGGGTTCTTGTCGAATACCACCGGGGTCACGCCGTTGCGCACCAGGATGTCGGCGCAGCCGAGGCCGGCCGGGCCGGCGCCGATGACGGCGACGCGCTTGCCGGTGGGCTTGACCTTGGACATGTCCGGACGCCAGCCCATGGCGAAGGCGGTGTCGGTGATGTACTTCTCCACCGAGCCGATGGTGACCGCGCCGAAGCCGTCATTGAGGGTGCAGGCACCTTCGCAGAGGCGGTCCTGCGGGCACACGCGGCCGCAGACTTCCGGCAGGGTGTTGGTCTGGTGGGACAGTTCGGCGGCGGCCAGGATGTTGCCTTCCGAGACCAGCTTCAGCCAGTTCGGAATGAAGTTGTGCACCGGGCACTTCCACTCGCAATAGGGGTTGCCGCAACCGAGGCAGCGGTGCGCCTGGTCAGCCGCCTGCTGCGGCTTGAACAGGTCGTGGATCTCGACGAACTCGCGCTTGCGCTGGCGCAGCAGCTTCTTCTTCGGATCCTTGCGCCCGACCTCGATGAACTGGAAGTCGTTGTTCAGACGTTCAGTCATTTGAAAAACCTCTTAACAGCAGCGGCAAGCTACAAGCTGCAAGCTGCAAGACTCATCACGGTACCCGGCAGGCCGATGGGCCTGCCGGGCTGGGCGTTTGTTATTGCGGGTTGGCTCGGGTGCTGGAGAGCAGCGAGGCGAGATTCGCGGCCTTCGGCTTGACCAGCCAGAACTTGCGCAGGTAGTCGTCCAGGTTCTCCAGCAGGTGGGCGCCCCACTCGCTTTCGGTTTCCTTGACGTACTCGGCCAGCACGCTGTGCAGATGGCTGCGGTAGGCCTCCATCGCCTCGTTGCTGATGCGCTGGATCTCCACCAGTTCGTGGTTCACCCGGTCGACGAAGCTGTTGTCCAGGTCGAGCACGTAGGCGAAGCCGCCGGTCATGCCCGAGCCGAAGTTGTAGCCGGTCTTGCCGAGGACGCAGACGAAGCCGCCGGTCATGTATTCGCAGCAGTGGTCGCCGGTGCCTTCCACGACCGTGTGGGCGCCGGAGTTGCGCACGGCGAAACGCTCGCCCGCGGTGCCTGCGGCGAACAGCTTGCCGCCGGTGGCGCCGTACAGGCAGGTGTTGCCGATGATGGCCGACTCCTGAGTCTTGAACGGGCTGCCCTTGGGCGGGGTGATGACCAGCTTGCCGCCGGTCATGCCCTTGCCGACGTAGTCGTTGGCGTCGCCTTCGAGGTACAGGTTCAGGCCGCCGGCGTTCCACACGCCGAAGCTCTGGCCCGCGGTGCCCTTGAAGCGGAAGGTGATAGGCGCCTTGGCCATGCCCTGGTTGCCGTGCACACGGGCGATCTCGCCGGAGACACGGGCACCGATGGAGCGGTCGCAGTTGCAGATGTCGAGGGCGAACTCGGCGCCGCTCTTGGCGTCGATGGCGGCCTTGGCCAGTTCGACCATCTTCTCGGCCAGCAGGCCCTGGTCGAACGGCGGGTTCTTCTCGACTTCGCAGAACTGCGGCTTGTCGGCCGGGACCTTGTCGCTGCCCAGCAGCGGGGACAGGTCCAGGTGGCCCTGCTTCTCGGTCTCGCCGGGGAGCATTTCCAGCAGGTCGGTGCGGCCGATCAGCTCGCCCAGGCTCGGCACGCCGAGCTTGGCCAGCCACTCGCGGGTGTCTTCGGCGACGTAGGTGAAGTAGTTCATCACCATTTCGACGGTGCCGATGAAGTGGTCCTTGCGCAGCTTGTCGTTCTGGGTGGCCACGCCGGTGGCGCAGTTGTTCAGGTGGCAGATGCGCAGGTACTTGCAGCCCAGGGCGACCATCGGGCCGGTGCCGAAGCCGAAGCTCTCGGCGCCGAGGATGGCGGCCTTGATCACGTCGAGGCCGGTCTTCAGGCCGCCGTCGGTCTGCACCCGGACCTTGCCGCGCAGGTCGTTGCCGCGCAGGGTCTGGTGGGTCTCGGCGAGGCCGAGCTCCCAGGGGCTGCCGGCGTACTTGATGGAGGTCAGCGGCGAGGCGCCGGTGCCGCCGTCATAGCCGGAGATGGTGATCAGGTCGGCATAGGCCTTGGCCACGCCGGCGGCGATGGTGCCGACACCGGCTTCCGCCACCAGCTTCACCGAGACCAGCGCCTTGGGGTTGACCTGCTTGAGGTCGAAGATCAGCTGCGACAGGTCTTCGATGGAGTAGATGTCGTGGTGCGGCGGCGGCGAGATCAGGGTCACGCCGGGGACCGCATAGCGCAGCTTGGCGATCAGGCCGTTGACCTTGCCGCCGGGCAGTTGGCCGCCTTCGCCGGGCTTGGCGCCCTGGGCGACCTTGATCTGCAGCACTTCGGCGTTGACCAGGTACTCGGGGGTGACGCCGAAGCGGCCGGTGGCGACCTGCTTGATCTTGGAGCTGCGCACGGTGCCGTAGCGCGCCGGGTCTTCACCGCCCTCACCGGAGTTGGAGCGGCCGCCGAGGCGGTTCATGGCTTCGGCGAGGGCCTCGTGGGCCTCCGGAGACAGGGCGCCGAGGGAGATGCCGGCCGCGTCGAAGCGCTTGAAGATGGCGTCCAGCGGCTCGACCTGGTCGAGCGACAGCGGCTGGTCGGCGAGCTTGACCTTGAGCAGGTCGCGCAGCATCGACACCGGACGGTTGTCCACCAGCGCGGCGTATTCCTTGTACTTGGCGTAGTCGCTCTGCTGCACGGCGGCCTGCAGGGTGTTGACCACATCGGGGTTGTAGGCGTGGTACTCGCCGCCGTAGACGAACTTGAGCAGGCCGCCCTGCTGGATCGGCTTGCGGTTGTTCCAGGCTTCGAAGGCGAGCAGCTTCTGCTCGGCCTCGATGTCGACGAAACGCGCACCCTTGATGCGGCTGGCGACGCCCTTGAAGCTGAGCTCGACCACTTCCTCGGAGAGGCCCACGGCTTCGAACAGCTGCGCGCCGCGGTAGGAGGCGATGGTGGAGATGCCCATCTTCGAGAGGATCTTCAGCAGGCCCTTGGAGATGCCCTTGCGGTAGTGCTTGAAGACTTCGTAGAGATCGCCCAGCACTTCGCCGGTACGGATCAGGTCGGCCAGCACTTCGTAGGCCAGGTACGGGTACACGGCGGAGGCGCCGAAGCCGACCAGGACGGCGAAGTGGTGCGGGTCACGCGCGGTGGCGGTCTCGACCAGGATGTTGCAGTCGCAACGCAGGCCCTGCTCGGTCAGGCGGTGGTGCACGGCGCCGACGGCCAGGGACGCGTGGGCCGGCAGCTTGCCGGGGCCGATGTGGCGGTCGCTGAGGACCAGCAGCACCTTGCCCGAGCGCACGGCTTCCTCGGCCTGGTCGGCGATGTTGCGTACGGCGGCCTCGAGGCCGATGGACTCGTCGTAGTTGAGGTCGATCACCTGGCGCTCGAAGCCTTCGCGGTCGAGGCTCATCAGCGCACGCCACTTGGCCGGGGAGATCACCGGGCTGCTGAGGATCACGCGGGTGGCGTGCTCGCGGGACTCGGAGAAGATGTTGCGCTCGGCGCCCAGGCAGATTTCCAGGGACATGACGATGGCTTCGCGCAGCGGGTCGATCGGCGGGTTGGTGACCTGCGCGAATTGCTGGCGGAAGTAGTCGTAGGTGGAACGCACGCGACGCGAGAGCACGGCCATGGGAGTGTCGTCGCCCATGGAGCCGACGGCTTCCTGGCCCTGCTCGCCCAGCGGGCGCAGCACCTGGTCACGCTCCTCGAAGGTGACCTGGAACATCTTCATGTACTGCTTGAGCTGGTCGCTGTCGTAGCTGGCCACGCCGTGGTCGTCGTCGAGCTTGGCCTGGATGCGCACGGCGCTCTGGCGCAGCCACTGCTTGTAGGGGTGGCGCGACTTGAGGCGGTTGTCGATGTCGTCGGTGGTGAGGACCTGGCCGGTCTCGGTGTCCACGGCGAGGATCTGGCCGGGGCCGACACGGCCCTTGGCGATGACGTCCTCGGGCTTGTAGTCCCAGACGCCGATCTCGGAGGCCAGGGTGATGTAGCCGTTCTTGGTGGTGACCCAGCGGGCCGGGCGCAGGCCGTTGCGGTCGAGCAGGCAGACGGCGTGACGGCCGTCGGTCAGCACGACGCCGGCGGGGCCGTCCCAGGGTTCCATGTGCATGGAGTTGTATTCGTAGAAGGCGCGCAGGTCGGCGTCCATGGTCTCGACGTTCTGCCAGGCCGGCGGAATGATCATGCGCAGGCCGCGGAACAGGTCGATGCCGCCGGTGACCATCAGCTCGAGCATGTTGTCCATGCTGGAGGAGTCGGAACCGACGCGGTTGACCAGCGGGCCGAGCTCGTCGATGTCGGGCAGCTGGTCGTTGGCGAACTTGGTGCGACGGGCCAGGGCCCAGTTGCGGTTGCCGGTGATGGTGTTGATCTCGCCGTTGTGGGCGAGGAAGCGGAAGGGCTGCGCCAGCGGCCACTTCGGCAGGGTGTTGGTGGAGAAGCGCTGGTGGAAGACGCAGATGGCGGTCTGCAGGCGCTCGTCACCCAGGTCCGGGTAGAACTGCTGCAGGTCGGCCGGCATCATCAGGCCTTTGTAGATGATGGTCTTGTGCGAGAGGCTGCAGATGTAGTGCTCGCTGTCATCGGCGTTGGCCACCGAGGAACGACGACGGGCGCTGAACAGCTTGATGGCCATCTCCTGGTCGGAGAGGCCTTCGCCACCGATGAACACCTGCTCGATCTGCGGCAGGCGCTCGAGGGCCAGGCGGCCGAGGACGCTGGTATCGATCGGCACCTTGCGCCAGCCGATCAGCTGCAGGCCGGCGGCTTCGATCTCGCGGTTCATGTTGGCGCGGGCGGCGTCGGCACGAGCCTGGTCCTGGTTCAGGAAGACCATGCCCACGGCGTACTGGGTGGGCAGGTCGACCGCGAACTCGGCCTTGGCCGTGGCGCGCAGGAACAGGTCGGGTTTCTGGATCAGCAGGCCACAACCGTCGCCGGTCTTGCCGTCGGCGTTGATGCCGCCGCGGTGGGTCATGCAGGTCAGTGCTTCAATAGCGGTTTGCAGAAGATGGTGGCTTGCCTCGCCTTGCATGTGGGCGATCAAGCCGAAACCGCAGTTATCCTTGAACTCATCAGGATGGTACAGACCTGCTTTCATAGGGAACTCTCACCAGGAACTGCCTTGGTAAAAAGGCAAAATTGCTTTGTAGTTCAACCACTTACCACACGCGCAGGACTAGGCGCCAGCTTTGCGCAGGCAAAAGGGAGGTCATTGTACATATCCACTTGGTCCGTCACAAATCTTCGCGACGATTAAGTGAAAGTTTATGTCGCCAAACCGAAGGATTAGACCGAAAGGTCGTGCTAACGACCCTCCGGTCACGGAGGCGGGAGGGAGATGGCGCCCGCTGTCAGCGGGCGATTTCCTGCTGGATGCTGGCGAAGCTCTTGGGCCAGGGCTTGCCGGCCTGGACCTTGGCGGGGAGCCCCTTGATCGCGGCCTGGGCGGCATTGCGGCTGGGGAAATTGCCATAGGTGACGACGTACAGCGGCTTGCCCTGGTGGACTTTCTTGAAGTAGCGGTACTCGCCGCCGTTCTGCTGGACGAATGCCTTGGCACTGCCTTCGGAGCTGGTCCCGAGGATCTGCACGGCGTAATGACCGCCGGCCTGGGAGCGATACCAGCCATCACCGGCACCGGCGGACGCAGTGCCGGCAGCGGCCACGGCCGGTGCGGCAGCGGGCTTGGCAGCAGGCTTCTCGGCCGGCTTGGCCGGAGTCGTGGCCGCAACGGCGGGCTTGGCGGGCGCCGTGGGCACGGCAGCCGGGGCGGACGCGGCGGAAGTCGGCGCAGTGGCGATCGGCTGGATCGGCTTGACCGCCGGCTGCTGGGTGATCACCGGAGCGGGCGGCACGGCCGGAGCGGTGCCGGCGACAGCGCCCACAGGCGGTGCGACGGTGGTGACGGTCGGCGGAATGGCCGCCTGGGAGCCAGGCTGGGCACCACCATCATCGAGATCGTCCTGGCCTGCCGCCTGCGCCAGCGGCTCGCGGATCACCGGCTGGGCTTCGCCCACCAGGGGCAGCGGCAGGGGCTGCGAGGAGCCGGCGAATTCCACCGCGGGTGCTTCCGCCGGTGCCTGGGGCTGGCCAGCGGGCGCTTCACCGGCAGGCGTCGGCTGCTGGCCCATGGGCAGCTGTGCGGTCGTGGGCTGCGTGGAAGCCGGGCTGTCCGAACGGTTCTGCATCAACAGGGCCGCGACGACGCCAATGGCGACGACCCCCAGTGCCAGCAGGTGCTTCTTCGGTAGATTCAAGCTGAACCCTCCTTTGCGCGAGGCCCCCCGCTCGGCGAGCATGGCCTCGACCAACAGTTCACGAGCGGACTGATTGATGCCGCCGGGCCAACCACCGGATTGCAGATGGATGTCCTCGATCTGCTCCTCGGTCAGCAGCTCAATCCCCTGTCCGGCGCCTTCGAGCCGCTGCGCCAGATATTCGCGGGTTTCGTCCTCGCTGTAGGGCAGAAGTTCAATGGCGTGGAAACGTTCTTCGCCATCGGCGAGCAGTTCCAGGCGCGGCAGCAGGTTGGAGTCGGCGAAGAGGAAGACATGCGGGCGCGCCTCGCTGTTGCCAGCGGCCAGGGTCAGCAGGTTGTCGAGGCCGGCGTCGTCGAGGTCTTCGGCATCGTCCACCAGCAGGTAGACCTCCTGGCCGGTCAGCGCGAGCTGGCCGACCTGGGCGAGGACCGAGCGCGCGTCACTCTGGGCAACGCCCAGCGCCTGGGCGACCAGGCGCATCAGACCACCCGCCTCGGCCGCGCCGCGCGCGGAAACCACCACGCTTTGCACCGCCTGCTTGTTGGTGCTGGCGACCAGCGCCTGGCGCAGCAGCGTCTTGCCGCTGCCCTGGGGACCGGTCACCACCAGCAGCAGCTGGCTGTAGCGGGCCAGGTGGTGCAACTGCCCAAGCACCGGCTTGCGCTGGGCGGGATAGAACTTGAAGCCGGGTACCCGCGCGGCGAAGGGGTCGTGGGTGAACTGGTAGTGGGCCAGGAAGGCCTCGTCGGCGTGCAGGCTGGTCATGGGACTCTTTTTACTCTCCAAGCTGGTCAGCCAGGGCGCGATAGTCCGCGCTCAGGGTGTCGTCCAGAATATTTCGCGGGTAATCCGCAGTGACAACGGCCTCGCCGATCGCGCGCAACAGCACCAGGCGCAGCTGTCCGTCGAGGACCTTCTTGTCCACTGCCATGTGTTCGAGGAACTGCTCGGGCGTCATCTCCTCCGGCGGCACGATGGGCAAGCCGGCATCGCGCAGCAGGCGGATCGAACGATCACGCTCCTCTTCGTTGATCCAGCCCAGGCGCCGGGACATCTCCAGTGCCATGACGGTGCCGGCGGAAACCGCCTCGCCATGCAACCAGACGCCATAGCCCATGTGGGTCTCGATGGCATGGCCGAAGGTGTGGCCGAGGTTGAGAGTGGCGCGTACGCCGGACTCGCGCTCGTCGGCCCCGACGACCCGGGCTTTCGCCGCACAGGAGCGCTCGATGGCTTCGGTCAGGGGCTCCTGTTCGAGGCTGCGCAGGGCGGCCATATGCTCTTCAAGCCAGGGCAGGAAGGGCTCGTCGCAGATCAGGCCGTATTTGATCACTTCGGCGAGGCCGGCGGAGAGCTCGCGCGGCGCAAGCGTGCGCAGCGTCGCAGTATCGATGATCACGGCCCGGGGCTGGTAGAAGGCGCCGACCATGTTCTTGCCCAGCGGGTGGTTGATGCCGGTCTTGCCACCCACGGAGGAGTCCACCTGGGACAGCAGGGTGGTGGGCACCTGGATGAAATCGACACCACGCTGGTAGCAGGCCGCCGCGAAGCCGGCCATGTCACCGATCACGCCGCCGCCCAGGGCGATGACGGTGGTGCGGCGATCGTGACGGGCGGTGAGCAGGCCGTCGAAGATCAGTTGCAGGGTTTCCCAGTTCTTGAAGGCTTCGCCGTCGGGCAGGACGATCGGCTGCACCTTGTAGGCGGAAAGCGTGCGGGTCAGCTGTTCAAGATAGAGAGGGGCGACGGTCTCGTTGGTGACGATGGCCACCTGCTTGCCGGCGATATGGGGCGCGAAAAGCTCGACCTGCGTCAGCAGGCCAGCGCCGATATGGATGGGATAACTACGCTCGCCAAGATCGACCTGAAGTGTCCGCATGGGGCCCCCACTATGAAAAGGGCACTAGGATAGCGCAGTTCGGTCCCTGCTTTAACGGGGTGGCAGCGCCTGCAATCGTTCGAGGATTTCCTGGACCACCAGACGCGGAGGCCGCTCATCGGTCTCGATGATGATGTCGGCGATCTCACGGTAAAGGGGGTCGCGGATGGCCATGAGGTCACGCAGTACACGCCCCGGATCAGCGGTGCGCAGCAACGGCCGGTTTCGGTCGCGGGAGGTGCGGTCGATCTGCTGCTCAACCGAGGTGTGCAGATAGACGACCCGGCCTCCCCCCCTGAGCGCTTCGCGGTTGGCAGGCCGCAAGACAGCTCCGCCCCCCGTCGCAACCACGACGCCATCGGCGAGGCAGAGCTCCTGAAGCATCGACTGCTCGCGATCACGAAAACCCTGCTCGCCTTCGACATCGAATATCCAGGGGATGTCCGCACCCGTCCGCTGCTCGATTTCCTTGTCGGAATCCTTGAAGGGCAGGCGCAGTTCTTTGGCAAGCAAACGCCCGATGGTGCTCTTTCCAGCTCCCATCGGGCCAACGAGGATCAAATTACGCACTGATGTCAGCGACTCACCGCAATAGCCTGGTTGTTCATGATACGCGGGGTGAGGAAGACCAGCAGCTCGGATTTCTTGTCCTGGACCACATCACGCTTGAACATGCGGCCGAGGAACGGCAGGTCGCCGAGGAATGGGACCTTGTCAGTCGCCTTGGTCTGGGTGTTGGAGAACACACCACCGATCACGATGGTCTCGCCATCGCTGACCAGAACCTTGGCATTGACCTCGTTCTTGTTGATCGGCGGTACGCCGTTCAACGCGTTGGAGAAGTCCGGGGCATCCTTGGTCACCTTGACTTCCATGATGATGCGGTTGTCAGGCGTGATCTGCGGAGTCACCTCCAGGGACAGGGCCGCTTCCTTGAAGGACGTGGTACTGGCACCGCTGGAGCTGGCTTCCTGGTAGGGAATCTCGGCGCCCTTAAGGATCTTCGCGGTTTCCTTATCCGAAGTTACGACCTTCGGCTGGGATACGATCTCGCCGTTGCCGGTCTTCTCCATGGCGGAGAGTTCGAGGTCGAGGATGGTGTTGTCGGTTACGAAGCCGATGCCAATGGAGGAAGTAGCACCTGTAGCCCCCATATCAACAAAGGTACCAAGAGCCGCGTTGGGGCTGGTGCCACCACCACCGGTACGAGTGCCACCTTCCCCGCCGATGACGAAGTTGTTGTCACCCACACGCGCACCGCGCCAGTTCACACCCAGCGATTTGTCGTAGTCGACGTTCGCCTCGACGATACGAGCCTCGATCATCACCTGACGGACCGGGATATCGAGCTGGGCCACGATGCGGCGCAGTTCGTCCAGCTTGTCCTGGGTCTGGTAGGCGATGATGCTGTTGGTGCGGTCATCCACAGTGATCGAACCACGCTCATCCGACGACTCGTTGCCACTGGTCACGGACTGGAACAGCTTGGCGATATCGGCAGCCTTGGCGTAGTTCACCTGGATCAGCTCACGACGCAGCGGAGCCAACTCGGCGATCTGCTTCTGGGACTCCAGCTCTTGACGCTCACGAGCAGCAATTTCGTCAGCCGGTGCAACCAGCAGCACGTTGCCAACCTTGCGCTTGTCGAGCCCCTTGGTTTTCAGCACCAGGTCCAACGCCTGGTCCCAGGGCACGTTCTGCAGGCGCAGGGTGATGTTGCCCTGCACGGTGTCCGAGGCCACCAGGTTGAGGTCGGTGAAGTCAGCAATCAGCTGAAGCACCGAACGCACATCGATGTCCTGGAAGTTCAAAGAGAGCTTTTCACCCGAGTAGGCAAAACGCTCGGACTTGCGCTTCTCGACATCTTCTTGCGTCAGCGGCTTGATGCTGACAGTCAACTTGTTATCGGTTTGATAGGCCAGGTAATCGTAGAAACCAGTCGGCTCGATGGTGATGCTGGCGTTACCTGAAGAGCCCGCTGCGCTGACGAACTGAACCGGCGTAGCGAAATCCTTCACATCCAGGCGTACGCGCAACGACTCGGGCAATTGGGTCTTGGCGAAATCAAGGCGAATCTTGCCACCCTGTTCCTGAATGTCCGGGCTTACAGTGGGATCGGAAAGCGTGATTACAACATTGCCTTCACCCTGGTCACCGCGCTGAAAATCAATGTTGCTGATGGCCTTGCCTGCCGCAGCAAAAGTCTTGACGGGTGCTGCGGGGGCTGCCGGAGCGGCAACAGGAGAAGTACGGGTCGCTTGCTGCGTGGCACCGCCCGCCTCACCCACCACGACATAGAGATTGTTACCTTCGACACGCGTGCTGTAGGGCACGAGTGTCGCCAGGTTGATAATCATCCGGGTGCGATCCTTGGCCTCGACTATGGTGACGCTCCGCGCGTTGCCCACACCCAGCTCACGATTCTTGCTCCCCAGCTTGTTGGTTACCCCGGGCAGGTCCAGGGCAATACGCGCAGGCTGCTCGATGGTATAGCCCCGAGGCGCGACAACCGGCTCGTCGAAGGCAAGTTTCAGTTCAACCTTACCGCCAGGCAAGGCTGCCACATCGAGACCCTGCAGGTCGGCAGCCAGCAATACTGGCGACAACATGGCGGCCAATAGGGTAAGGCCGAAGCGCGAAAGCGAGCTGTTCATCATCTGGTTCCGTTGTGCAGACCGGTGTTTGTTTTTCATAAGTCACCCCGCCCTTAAGAGCGCTCCTTGAGCGTGAGACTGCGCGGGCGCTCGAGCCAGCCACCCTCGCCATCCGGGACTATCTCTACGACGTCGATCTTGGATTCGTTTATCGCGACGACCTTGCCGTCATTGCGCCCAAGGAAATCACCCACCCTGATTCGATGCACCCCTCCAGCGCCTCGAACCAGAGCGAACATGCCTCCCTCATTGGAAAGCGTGCCAACCATCTCGAAGGACTCGATGTTGAACCCTTCAAGGAATTGTTTTACCCGCGTCTCATCCGGGTGCACGTCCTTGCTGCCCTTGATCTTGTTCGCCAGGTCGATCTTCACCGGCGGCTGGAACGGGCTGCGCAAGGCGGCTGCGCTGTATGTAAAGGCCTCATAGGGCTGGAACTTCGGGAGCGGTTCGATCGTGCCTTTCGGGCGGGCACGAACTTCATCCATGTAAGCCTGGAGATCGGCGAAATCACCGCCACCTCCGCATCCGGACAGGCTAGCCAGCAGAAGACCACTGAGAATCAGACGGGAGCTGGTACGAATCATTTCTGCAGCCCCTTGTCGTTGTAGCGATAGGTCTTCGCCAGGATACTCATGCGCAACTGCGTGGTGCTTCCAGCATTGGCAGGAGCAATGCTGAAATCATGCAGCGTCACGATGCGGGGAAGGCTTGCAACTCCGCTCACAAAGGTGGCCAGGTCGTGGTACGTCCCCACCACCGATATCTGGATCGGCAGCTCGATATAGAACTGCTGGGCGACTTCCGGAAGGAGCTTGATCTCCTCGAACTCCAACCCGCTTCCAAGACCAGTGCGGGTGATGTCCTCCAGCAAGCCAGGGACTTCGGTATCACTGGGCAGCTGCCGAAGAAGGGCACCAAAGGAAGTTTCCATTTCCTTCATTTGATCTTTATAGGCTTCGAGGTTGGCCGCCTGGAAAGCCTTTGTCGTGAACTGCTGCTTGAGCGTTTCTTCTTCGGCGCGCTGCTGATCGAGCTGAAGTTCCAGATCCTTGAGATGGAAGTTGTAACCCAGCGCAAGGACAGCTGCGATCAGCAAGACGCAGGCAATTACTTTTACCGCGCCCGGCCAGGAACCAACGTTGTTGAAGTCGAGGTCGTTCAGATCGACCTTGCGTAGACTTTCGAGCGAATCAGCCAAGCTCATTTCTTGGCTCCTTCTGCGTCGGCGGCAGGCTGGGTCTGCTGCACGGTCAACTGGAAGACATTTGCCTGGTCGACCGCGCCAGCGGTAATCGCCCGGACCTCGGTAAGGTTCGGAGCGGTCAACCATTCGGAGGCATCGAGATTACGCATCAGGTTGGAAACCCTGTTGTTGGACTCGGCAGCGCCAACGATGGCGATGCTTTGCCCTTTCATCGCTACGTTCGTGAAGAAGACCCCATCCGGCAACGTGCGCACCAACTGGTCGAAAACGCGACCAATGATGGGGCGGTTGCCCTGCAGGTCCTGAATGATCTTCATTCGCTCGAGCAGTTGCTGGCGACGCGTCTTGAGCTCGCTGATCTCTTTGATCCGAGTGTCCAGCACCGCAATTTCCTTGCGCACGAACTCGTTACGCGCCTGCTGGTTCTCGATCTCGCCGTTCAGGTACTGATCGCCGAGGAAAACCAGGCCAGCCGAAATCACCAGCACACCCGCAAGGGCCACGAGAAATCGCTGCTTGCGTTCCTCGCGCAGCTGCTCCCGCCAGGGGAGTAGGTTGATGCGTGCCATCAGTCGAAACTCCTCATCGCCAGTCCGCAGGCAATCATCAGCGCCGGGGCATCACTGGCCAATGCGCCCGCATTGACCTTGCCACTCAGCGCCATCTCCGCGAAGGGGTTGGCAACCTGGGTAGGAGTGCCGATCTTCTGCTGGATCAAACGATCCAGATCAGGAATGGACGCCGTGCCACCCGCCAGGAGGATGTAGTCGACATCGTTGAACTGGCCCGCAGCGAAGAAGAACTGCAGCGAACGGGACACTTGCTGGACCACTGCGTCCTTGAACGGTTGCAACACTTCGCTGTCGTAGTCATCCGGAAGACCGCCCTGCTTCTTGGCAAGACCCGCTTCTTCCACGGACAGGCCATAGCGGCGCTGGATCTCCTCGGTGAGCTGGCGTCCGCCGAAAAGCTGCTCGCGGCTGTAGATGGTCCGGCCGTTGTGCAGGACGCTCAGGGTCGTCATGGTCGCCCCGATATCCACGACGGCGACCGTCAGTTCGTCGCTCCCGTTGCCCAGTTGCGCAGCGAGAAGTCCGTAGGCACGTTCCAGCGCATAGGCTTCGACGTCGACGACCTTGGCGGTCAGGCCCGCCAGGGCCAGAGCGGCTTCACGGACCTCGACGTTCTCCTTGCGGCACGCGGCGAGGAGCACATCGACCCGCTCAGGGTTGCGCGCGGAAGCGCCCTGGACCTCGAAGTCGATCGCGACTTCTTCGAGCGGATAAGGGATGTACTGGTCCGCCTCGATCTTCAGCTGGTTCTCCAACTCATCGTCGGAAAGACCGGCATCCATCTCGATCGTCTTGGTGATTACAGCGGAGCCCGCGACCGCTACGGCGACGGACTTCGAACTGGCCTTGGCCTTGCCAAGAACACGAGACAACGCCTGGCCGACCCCCTCCAGTTCGGCGATGTTCTTTTCGACCACAGCATTCGGTGGGAGCGGCTCGACGGCGTAGGCCTCTACCTTGTAGCGGCTTCCCGAGCGACTCAATTCAAGGAGCTTGACTGAAGTCGAGCTTATGTCGATCCCCAGCAGCGTATTCGCTTTCTTGTTGAAGAGCCCTAGCACGACCGATTTCCTATCAGCATCCGAGACTTACGGACGATTTATGTTTTTCCACATTAAATAACAGTCTTGACAGAAGCGCAAATGGCTACCCGGGAAAAAAAACGCATATAATGTGAACAGTTTTTCCCTTTTAAGATCTGCTTCCGCTTAACTCATTCTTTTATCTGGAAATCCAAGAGCCTTGATACGCCTGCTGAAGTTTTTCTGGTGGTCCTGCGTCGCCGTTTTTTGTGGGCTGTTGCTCAGTTTCAGCGGCGCTTATCTCTACCTTAGCCCGACTCTTCCTTCTGTCGATTCCCTGCGCAGCATCCAGCTGCAGATCCCGCTGCGCGTGTACAGCAGCGACGGCAAGCTCATCGCCGAGTTCGGCGAAATGCGCCGTGCGCCCATTCGTTTCGCGGACATACCACCGGAATTCATCCAGGCATTATTGGCTGCCGAGGATGACAACTTCGCCAACCATTATGGCGTCGACCTCACCAGCCTGGTGCGCGCTGCCACGCAATTATTGAAGAGCGGTCATATTCAGAGCGGCGGCAGCACCATCACCATGCAGGTGGCGAAGAACTACTTCCTCACCAGCGAGAGAAGTTTCTCCAGAAAGATCAATGAAATACTTCTCGCCCTGCAGATCGAGCGGGAGCTCAGCAAGGATGAAATCCTCGAGCTCTACGTGAACAAGATCTACCTGGGCAACCGCGCCTACGGCATCGAAGCCGCCGCCCAGGTCTACTACGGCAAGTCCATCCGCGACGTCAGCCTGGCGCAGATGGCGATGATCGCCGGCCTGCCCAAGGCACCTTCGCGCTTCAATCCCCTGGTCAACCCGACCCGCAGCAAGGAGCGTCGCGACTGGATCCTCGGCCGCATGTTCAAGCTCGGCCGTATCGACCAGGCCCGCTACGACCAGGCGATAGCCGAGCCGATCGACGCCAGCTACCACGTGCCGACGCCGGAAGTGAACGCTCCCTACGTCGCCGAGATGGCCCGCGCCGAAATGGTCGGCCGCTATGGCAGCGATGCCTATACCGAAGGCTTCCGCGTCACCACCACGGTACCGAGCGACCTGCAGGAAGCAGCCAACAATGCACTGCGCAGCGGCCTGATCGAATACGACCAGCGTCACGGCTACCGAGGCCCGGAATCGCGCTTCCCCGGCATGACCCGCGAGAGCTGGGCCCAGGAGCTGGCCAAGCAGAAGTTCATCGGGGGCCTGGAGCCTGCGATCGTCACCCAGGTGGAGAAGAGCGGCATCCTGGTGCTCACCCGTAGCGGCAAGGAAGAAGCCGTGGGCTGGGACAGCATGAAATGGGCCCGCCCCTTCCTCAACACCAACAGCCTCGGTCCGCGCCCCCAGCAGCCCGCCGATGTCGCACAGGTCGGCGACCTGATCCGCGTCCAGCGCCAGGCGGACGGCACGCTGCTGTTCGTCCAGCAACCGGCGGCGCAGAGCGCCCTGGTGTCCCTGGACCCGCAGAACGGCGCGATCCGTTCCCTGGTCGGTGGCTTCTCGTTCGAGCAGAGCAACTACAACCGCGCGGTCCAGGCCAAGCGCCAGCCGGGCTCCAGCTTCAAGCCGTTCCTCTACAGCGCGGCACTGGATAACGGCTTCACCGCCGCCAGCCTGGTGAACGACGCCCCGATCGTCTTCGTCGACGAATACCTGGACAAGGTCTGGCGCCCGAAGAACGACAACAACACCTTCCTTGGCCCGATCCGCCTGCGCGAAGCGCTTTACAAGTCGCGCAACCTGGTGTCGATCCGCCTGCTCCAGGCGGTGGGCATCGAGTACGCGCTGAACTACATGAGCCGCTTCGGCTTCAACAAGCAGGAGTTGCCGCGCAACCTGTCCCTGGCCCTGGGCACCGCGACCCTGACGCCGATGGAGATCGCCAGCGGCTGGAGCACCTTCGCCAACGGTGGCTACAAGATCCAGCCCTACCTGATCGAACGCATCGAGAGCCGCGACGGCAAGGTCATCTTCACCGCCAACCCGCCGACCGTGCCGAAGAACGACGCCCCTGACACGCAGGTCGCCCAGACCGTCGCCGCGCCGGATACCCGCCTTCCCGGCGCGGAGCCGCAGGAACCCGCAGTCGCCGAGCGCATCGTCGATGCACGCACCACCTACATCCTCACCAGCATGCTGCAGGATGTGATCAAGCGCGGGACCGGCCGGCGCGCCCTGGCCATGGGGCGCGGCGACATAGCCGGCAAGACCGGCACCACCAACGAATCCAAGGACAGCTGGTTCTCCGGCTACAACGCGGACTACGTGACCACCGTCTGGGTCGGCTTCGACCAGCCGGAAAGCCTGGGCCGCCACGAATACGGCGGCACCGTGGCCCTGCCCATCTGGATGACCTACATGAGCGCTGCCCTGAAGGACAAGCCGGAGCACGTGCTGCCCGAGCCCGAAGGCCTGCTCACCCTGCGCATCGACCCGCTCAGCGGTCGCGCTGCGGCCCCGGGGACGCCCAACGCCTTCTTCGAACTGTTCAAGAGCGAAGATTCGCCGCCGCCCATGAGCGAATTCGATCCAGGCATGAGCGCGCCGGGCAGCCCACTGCCCGCCGACGAGGCAGCCCCCATCGATCTGTTCTGATCGCCGCGAAGACAACAAGAAGCCCGCCTCGACAGCGGGCTTTTTGTTGCCCGAAGGAAATCGCGCCCAATAAAAAACCCGCCGTGAGGCGGGTTCTTCATCGACCAGGCCGATCAGCCGTTGAACACGTCTTCCACCGACTTCAGCGGATAGTGTTTCGGGTAGGGCAGCGTCGCGACACCGGACTCGATGGCGGCCTTGGCCACGGCATCGGAAACCACGGTGATCAGGCGCTTGTCCATGGGCTTCGGAATGATGTACTCACGGCCGAACTCGAGGGACGCGACGCCATATGCATCGCATACATCCTTGGGCACCGGCTCCTTGGCCAGGTCGCGAAGGGCCAGGGCGGCGGCGATCTTCATATCTTCGTTGATGCGGGTCGCGCGAACGTCCAGGGCACCACGGAAGATGAAGGGGAAGCCCAGCACGTTGTTGACCTGGTTCGGATAGTCCGAGCGGCCGGTGGCCATGATCACGTCATTGCGGGTCGCGTGTGCCAGTTCCGGCTGGATTTCCGGGTCCGGGTTGGAGCAGGCGAAGACGATCGGGTTCGGCGCCATGCGCTTCAGGTCTTCGGCGCTCAGCAGGTTGGCGCCCGACAGGCCGACGAACACGTCCGCGCCATCCAGTGCATCCGACAGGGTGCGCTTGGAGGTTTCGTGGGCGAAGACCGCCTTGTACTGGTTCAGATCATCGCGACCAGCATGGATGACGCCCTTGCGGTCGATCATGAAGATGTTCTCGACCTTCGCCCCCATGCTCACCAGCAGCTTCATGCAGGAGATGGCCGCAGCGCCGGCGCCCAGGCAGACGATCTTGGCTTCCGGCAGGCTCTTGCCGGCGATTTCCAGGGCGTTGAGCATGCCGGCAGCGGTCACGATGGCGGTGCCGTGCTGGTCATCGTGGAAAACCGGGATGTCGCACTGTTCGATCAGGGTGCGCTCGATCTCGAAGCACTCGGGCGCCTTGATGTCTTCAAGGTTGATGCCACCGAAGGTGATGGAGATGCGCTTGACGGTATCGATGAAGGCCTGGGGGCTCTCGGCGTCGACCTCGATGTCGAACACGTCGACACCAGCGAAGCGCTTGAACAGCACGCCCTTGCCCTCCATGACCGGCTTGGAGGCCAGCGGGCCGAGGTTGCCGAGGCCGAGAATCGCGGTGCCATCGGAGATCACTGCCACCAGATTGCCCTTGCCGGTGTACTTGAAGGCCAGCTCCGGATCGCGGGCGATCTCGCGGACGGGCTCGGCCACACCCGGGCTGTAGGCCAGCGACAGGTCGCGGGCGGTGGCGGTCGGCTTGGTCAGCTCGACGCTGAGTTTCCCGGGACGGGGCTGGGCGTGGTACTCGAGAGCGGCAGTTTTCAGATCAGACATTTTGGCATTCCGCTTTTACTGTTGTGACAGACGGACGGGCGAGGATACGCAAGATACCGGGGGCCTACAAGACTGTTCAGTCACGCCACGTCAAGCCCTCTAACGTACGACTTTAAGCCAATCCCCGGCCTTGGGCTCGCCGATTGGATACAAATTATTGATCAATCGGATACGATTTTCCAGCTCCGCCTGATCCCCCGCCGCCCCACTGGCGCGAACGATGCCGGCTACGGTTTCCGCAGCCTTCACCTGGACCAGATGCAACCTCGGCGGCTGCGCCAGGGCCCTCTCCTCGGGCTTGAGGGCACGGAAGCTGTAAATGACGGAAAGGAACCGGGCATCTTCGGTTTCCAGGGATGCCCTGCCCTTCATGCCGGCGATAAACAGATACGCCTGATCCCCTTTGAAGACGACAGCCACACGTCGGGCGGAATCGCCGGGGACCACCGCCGTCACACCGATGATGCCGTCCTGGCTGAAGGTCTCCTCCATCACCAGGCGCTGGCGTCCGGCGCGCTGATGCAGCAACTCGGAGGGCGTCAGCCCCGGTGTGCGCTCCGCCAGCTGCATGGCGATGAAGGCCTGCTCATCACGAGGATGGCCGATCAGCACTTCGGGGCGGTTCACCAGCTCCCAGCCGTCGGGGTAACGCAGGGTGAAGTCCAGTCCGACGTGGTAGAACTGCTGCCCGCGGCGGATGCCCGTATCGGCCGAATCACCGAAGGGCATGCCGTCGATGGCCTTCAGGTAAGCCTCGCGATTGACCTCCTGCTGCCCACCAGCCAGGGCGCGTGCCGGCCTGACCACCTGCTGCAGGCGCGTGTCGTT
Organism: Pseudomonas sp. USHLN015; assembly: GCF_037153275.1. Taxonomy (NCBI): domain Bacteria; kingdom Pseudomonadati; phylum Pseudomonadota; class Gammaproteobacteria; order Pseudomonadales; family Pseudomonadaceae; genus Pseudomonas; species Pseudomonas sp. USHLN015. The sequence continues at coordinate 255,079 of NZ_JBBCKP010000007.1, read as the reverse complement.
GTCCGGGTGGGTATCGAAGACGCCGTGATAGCTGCCCGCCTCGGGCACCTCCTGCCCCTTGCGCTTCGCTTCGTCGCGCGCGAACGCCTCCTGGTTCTTCAGCACCTTGACCACCTCGATCATCGCCTGGGGGTCATAGCCACTGCGGGCCAGGTACTGTGCGCCGAGTCCGTCGGCCTGCAGCTCCATGTCGCGGCCATAGCCCCGAACCATCGCGCCACCCAGCACATTGGTCAGGTCGCCCGCCGCACTGACGCCGGTACCGATGGCGACCGCCTGCCCGAGTATGTTCCAGGCCTGCGACTGGCTCTGCTGCTGCACGCTGTGCCGAGCCGTGACGTGCCCCACCTCGTGTGCCAGCACGGCTGCCAGCTCCGCTTCTGAGTTCAGGTAGGCCATCAGGCCGCGATGTATATAGATGTAGCCACCCGGCAGGGCGAAGGCGTTGATGTCCGGCGAATCGACCACCGTGAAGATGTAATTGAGGTTGGCACGATGGCTGTGCCGCGCCACGCGCTCGCCCACCCGCTGCACATAGGCTTGCAGCCGATCATCGGCGTAGCGGGGGAATTCCTTCTGGATCTGCTGGTTGTAGCGGCTGCCGAGGTCGAGCTCCTGGCGTTCGCTCATCATCACGAAATTGCGCTCCCCGGTAGCCGGGTTGACGGCACAGCCGGTGAGCAGGGACAGCAGCAGGCATGACAGCAGAATCGGCAAAGCGGGCATGGATCACCTCGGCGACCGCTCGCGCAACCACTGCGTCCTGCGGGGCTATGCGGCTTTTTACGCCGCCCCGGCTAGCCGGTCAATCGCCATCCCGGACGCGCCAGGACTGAACGCCAGAAACGAAAAAGGCGCCCATTGGGCGCCTTTCTCTGTACAGCTGGAAGGGCTTCGTCGAAGCCTCCCCGGTCACTCGGTCGCTTACTTGGCGCCGAATACACCGAAACGCTGCTTGAAGCGATCGATACGGCCGCCGGTGTCCAGGACCTTCTGCTTGCCGGTGTAGAACGGGTGGCACTCGGAGCAAACGTCGAGGCTGATGTTCTTGGCCAGGGTGGAGCGGGTCTTGATGACGTTACCGCAGCTGCAGGTAGCTTCGATCGCTACGTATTCGGGATGGATTTCCGGTTTCATGGCTTGATCCTCAGGTCTGGCGTGCCGCCACCCGACCCTATGTCGAGCACCGCACGGAAACAGGCGCAGGATCATACCAGAGCCGCGCCATCACGCAAGTCGGCCGCCGAGCCCGGCGACGTGCGGCCGTGCTAGGATCGCCCCGCCCGATCGGAGACCCCCGTGCCCAACGCCATCCTGCGCCTTGCCCTGCCCTCGCCCCTGCGCCGCCTGTTCGACTACCGCGCGCCCGCCGGCGTCCCGGCCAGACAGCTGCAGCCCGGCGTGCGCCTGCGCGTGCCCTTCGGCCGCCGCGAGGTGATCGGCGTACTGGTGGAAGTGGCCGAGCACAGCGAGGTGCCGGACGACAAGCTGCGCCCCGCCCTGGAGCTGCTCGACCAGAAGCCCCCGCTGCCCGCCGAGCTGTTCAAGCTCTGCCTGTGGACCGCCCAGTACTACCAGCACAGCCTCGGCGACACCCTCAGCTGGGCGCTGCCCGTGCTGCTGCGCCAGGGCGAGCCCGCCGAAGCCCGCCAGGAGCGTTTCTGGCACGCAAGCGAAGGGGCTCGCGCCGACGATCCGCGCCTGGCCCGCGCGCCGCGCCAGCGTCAGGCGCTGACCACCCTCGCCCAGCACCCCCATGGCGTCGCCCACCAGTTGCTCAGCCAGTTGCAGCTGAACAAGGACAGTCTCGACCTGCTGCTGGAAAAGGGCCTGGTCTACATCGAGACCCGCCGCGGAACGGCCGCGCCGCGCCACGAGCACTGGCTGGCGCAGGCCGAGTTGCCGCTCAACGCCGAGCAGCGCGCCGCCTACGACGCCGTGTTCTCGACCTTCGGCCAGTTCAATGCCTTCCTCCTGGCCGGCGTCACCGGTAGCGGCAAGACCGAGGTCTACCTGCAGCTGATCCGCGAAACCCTCGCCGCCGGCAAGCAGGCCCTGGTGCTGATCCCGGAGATCAACCTCGGCCCGCAGACGCTCGAACGCTTCTCCCGGCGCTTCAACGCCCGCATCGCCCTGCTGCACTCCGCCGTCAACGACCGCGAGCGCCTGGACGCCTGGCTCGCCGCCCGCGACGGCGAGGCCGACATCATCATCGGCACGCGTTCCGCGCTGTTCACGCCGATGAAGAACCCCGGCCTGATCATCATCGACGAGGAACACGACGCCTCCTACAAGCAGCAGGAGGGCCTGCGCTACCACGCCCGCGACCTGGCCCTGGTGCGGGCGCGGCAGGAGAACATCCCCATCCTCCTCGGCTCCGCCACGCCGTCGCTGGAAAGCCTGCAGAACGCCCACGCCGGCCGCTATGGCCTGCTGCGCCTGACCCAGCGCGCCGGCGGTGCCCGCCAGCCGCGCTTCCTGCGCCTGGACATCAAGAGCCGCCCGCTCGACTCCGGCATTTCCGGGCCGCTGCAACAGGCCATCGAGCAGACCCTCAAGGCCGGCCAGCAGGTGCTGGTGTTCCTCAATCGCCGCGGCTTCGCCCCGACCCTGCTGTGCCACGACTGCGGCTGGATCAGCCAGTGCCCGCGCTGCGACGCGCGCATGACCCTGCACCAGCGCTCCGGCGAACTGCGCTGCCACCATTGCGGCCAAGCCCAGCGCCAGCCCCGCGCCTGCCCGGACTGCGCCAAGGTCGACCTGCGCCCCGTCGGCGCCGGCACCGAGCGCGCGGAAGAGCGCCTGAACATTCTCTTCCCGGACGTCCCCGTGCTGCGCATCGATCGCGACAGCACCGCGCGCAAGGACGCCATGAACAAGCTCTTCGCCACCATCAACAAGGGTGAACCCTGCATCCTTGTGGGCACCCAGATGCTCGCCAAGGGGCACCACTTCCCCCGCGTCACCCTGGTCGCGATCCTCGATGCGGACGGAGGCCTGTTCTCCGCCGACTTCCGCGCCAGCGAGCGCATGGCCCAGCTCATCGTGCAGGTGGCGGGCCGCGCCGGCCGGGCGGAAGAGCCGGGCCGGGTGATCATCCAGACCCACCTCGCCGACCACCCGCTGCTGGTGCAGCTCACCGAAGAGGGCTACTTCGCCTTCGCCGAGCAGGCCCTCTCCGAGCGCCGCGCGGCCGGCCTGCCGCCCTTCGCCCACCTGGCGCTGCTGCGTGCCGAGGCGCACAAGCCCGGGCAGGCCGAGGAATTTCTCGATGCCGCCTGCGCCGAAGCGGAACATTTGCTCGCAGAACAGGGTCTGTCCGGCATCGAGTTGCTCGGCCCGGTGCCTGCCCCCATGGAGCGCCGCGCCGGCAAGCACCGCGCGCAATTGCTGATCCAGGCCAACGCCCGCGCGAGCCTGCACCGCCTGCTGACGCCCTGGAGCCTGGCCCTGGAGCAGTTGCCCGGCGGGCGCACCGTGCGCTGGTCGCTGGATATCGACCCGATCGACCTTTTCTAGCGGCGGGTCGCGCGCCAGGGCCTCCACCAGGGGGTTCCGGCACTCGGCCTGGCGCTTGGCGCTTGAAGCTGCGGGCTCAGCCCGCCGATAATGCCCAGTTTTCAACCAGCGCCCAGGCGCCGCCGCACACCGGCCGAGAGCAGAACATGAAAGACACCATTCGCCAGCTGATCCAGCAAGCCCTGACCCGTCTCGCCAGCGAAGGCGTGCTGCCCGAAGGCCTGGCTCCCACCATCCAGGTGGAAAACACCAAGGACAAGACCCACGGCGACTTCGCCAGCAACATCGCCATGATGCTGGCCAAGCCGGCCGGCCTGAAGCCGCGCGACCTGGCCGAGAAGCTGATCGCCGCCCTGCCCCAGGACAACCAGGTGAGCAAGGTGGAGATCGCCGGCCCCGGCTTCCTCAACTTCTTCCAGAACACCCAGGCCCTGGCCCAGCGCCTGGACGCCGCCCTGGCCGACGCCCACCTCGGCGTGCGCAAGGCCGGCCCGGCGCAGCGCGTGGTGGTCGACCTCTCCGCCCCCAACCTGGCCAAGGAGATGCACGTCGGCCACCTGCGCTCCACCATCATCGGTGACGGTGTGGCCCGCGTCCTGGAGTTCCTCGGCGACGAGGTGATCCGCCAGAACCACGTGGGCGACTGGGGCACCCAGTTCGGCATGCTGCTGGCCTACATGCAGGAACAGCCGGTGGACAGCGACGCCGAGCTGTCGGACCTGGAAGGCTTCTACCGTGCCGCCAAGAAGCGCTTCGACGAATCCAGCGAATTCGCCGACCGCGCCCGAGAACTGGTGGTCAAGCTGCAGGCCGGCGATGCCGAATGCCTGCGCCTGTGGAACCGCTTCAACGACATCTCCCTCAGCCACTGCCAGGCCGTCTACGACCGCCTGGGCGTGAAACTGACCATGGCCGACGTGAAGGGCGAGAGCGCCTACAACGACGACCTGCCCAACGTGGTCGCCGACCTGCGCGCCAAAGGCCTGCTCACCGAAAGCGACGGCGCGCTGTGCGTGTTCATGGACGAGTTCAAGAACGCCGAGGGCGACCCGCTGCCGCTGATCGTGCAGAAGGCCGGCGGTGGCTACCTCTACGCCACCACCGACCTCGCCGCCACCCGCTACCGCAGCGGCGTGCTCAAGGCCGACCGCGCCCTCTACTTCGTCGACCAGCGCCAGGCCCTGCACTTCCAGATGGTCTTCGCCGCCGCGCGCCTGGCCGGCTTCGTGCGCCCCGAATTCGAGATGGAGCACATGGGCTTCGGCACCATGAACGGCGCCGACGGCAAGCCCTTCAAGACCCGCGACGGCGGCACCATCAAGCTGATCGACCTGCTCGACGAGGCCGAGGAACGTGCCTATGCCCTGGTCAAGGAGAAGAACCCGGAGCTGGACGAGACCGAACTGCGCCAGATCGCCCGCGCCGTCGGCATCGGCGCCGTCAAGTACGCCGACCTCTCCAAGCACCGCACCAGCGACTACAGCTTCAACTTCGAGCAGATGCTGAGCTTCGAGGGCAACACCGCGCCCTACCTGCTCTATGCCTACACCCGGACCGCCAGCGTCTTCCGCAAGCTGGGCAAGGGCATCGACGAGATCGGCGGGCAGATCGTCCTCGCCGCCGAGCAGGAGCAGGCCCTGGCGGCCAAGCTGGCGCAGTTCGCCGACATCCTCAACAACGTCGCCGCCAAGGGCGTGCCGCACATCCTCTGCACCTACCTCTACGACCTTGCCGGCCTGTTCTCCAGCTTCTACGAGAACTGCCCGATCCTCGCCGCCGAGGACGAAGCCACCCAGCAGAGCCGCCTGCGCCTCGCCGCGCTGACCGGCCGCACCCTCAAGCAGGGCCTGGAGCTGCTCGGCCTGCAAACCCTGGAACGCATGTAACGGACTATGGCGAAGAAGAAAGCAGCACCCAAGCGCGGGGCCAGCCGCTACCAGGCACCGCCGAAGAAGCCGGTGCCGGGCTGGGTCTGGCTGGTGATGGGCCTGGTCATCGGCGGCTTCGTGGTCATGCTGATGAAGCTCGAGCCGGGTCGCGACGATATCCGCCGCACCAAGCCCGAGCAGCAGGCGGCGAACGGCAAGCCGACGCCGCGCCCGCAAACGGGTGGCCAGCCGCAAACCCAGGCGACACCGGAACCGGCCAAGCCCAAGTACGACTTCTACACGCTACTGCCGGAGTCCGAGGTCATCGTGCCGCCGGACGCCCTGCCCAAGGACACGCCGCCGACGCCGCCCACCCAGCCGGTGACGCCCGAGGAAGCGGCGAAGATCGACGCAGCTCGCGCCGAGGCCGCCCTCGCTGGCCAGACGCCGCCTCCCCCGCCCACCGTGGCCAAGGCGCCGGTGACCCAGTTCTTCCTGCAGGCCGGCTCCTTCCGCAAGAAGGACGACGCCGACCGCGTGCGCGCGCAGATCATCCTGCTGGGCCAGAATGTCCAGGTGGAATCCGGCACCGTGCGCGAGGAAACCTGGTACCGCGTGCTTGTCGGCCCCTTCGCCACCCGCGAGCAACTGGCCGGGGCACAGAAACAGTTGGCCGGCAGCGGCTTCGGTAATCTCCTGTTGCAACAGCGGCAGGTACGCTGATCGGCTATTCGCAGGCGCGCGGTTGAAAAGCCGCGTCGCCTCCCCCATCTGGGTTTCCATTCGGGCAATTCGCCCCGCTGCGTGGAGACTTCCCCCTTGACCACCATCGTTTCAGTCCGCCGCAACGGCAAAGTCGTCATGGGCGGCGACGGCCAGGTTTCCCTCGGCAACACCGTGATGAAAGGCAATGCCAAGAAGGTGCGTCGCCTCTACCACGGCCAGGTTCTTGCCGGCTTCGCCGGTGCCACCGCAGATGCCTTCACCCTGTTCGAACGTTTCGAAGGCCAGTTGGAGAAACACCAGGGCCACCTCGTCCGCGCCGCCGTCGAGCTGGCCAAGGACTGGCGCACAGACCGCTCCCTCAGCCGCCTGGAGGCCATGCTCGCCGTGGCCAACAAGGACGCCTCGCTGATCATCACCGGCAACGGCGACGTGGTCGAACCCGAGCACGGCCTGATCGCCATGGGCTCCGGCGGCGGCTTCGCCCAGGCCGCGGCCACCGCGCTGCTGCAGCGCACCGACCTGTCCGCTCGCGAGATCACCGAGACCGCCCTGAACATCGCCGGCTCGATCTGCGTGTTCACCAACCAGAACCTCACCGTCGAGGAGCTGGACGCCGCCGAGTGAGGCCGTTCAGACCGGAGTTTCCGTACATGTCCATGACCCCCCGCGAGATCGTCCACGAACTCAACCGCCACATCATCGGCCAGGACGACGCCAAGCGCGCCGTGGCCATCGCCCTGCGCAACCGCTGGCGGCGCATGCAACTGCCGGTCGAGCTGCGCGCCGAGGTGACGCCGAAGAACATCCTGATGATCGGCCCGACCGGCGTCGGCAAGACCGAGATCGCCCGCCGCCTGGCCAAGCTGGCCAACGCGCCCTTCCTCAAGGTCGAGGCCACCAAGTTCACCGAGGTGGGTTATGTGGGCCGAGACGTCGAATCGATCATCCGCGACCTGGCCGACGCCGCCGTGAAGATGATGCGCGAGCAGGAGATGCACAAGGTGCGCTTCCGCGCCGAGGACGCCGCCGAGGACCGCATCCTCGACGCCCTGCTGCCGCCGGCCCGCAACGGCTTCGGCGACGAGCCGCAGCGCGAGGACTCCAACACCCGGCAGCTGTTCCGCAAGCGCCTGCGCGAAGGCCAGCTGGACGACAAGGAGATCGACATCGAAGTGGCCGAAAGCCCCGCCGGCGTCGAGATCATGGCCCCGCCCGGCATGGAGGAGATGACCAGCCAGCTGCAGAATCTCTTCTCCAACATGGGCAAGGGCAAGCGCAAGAGCCGCAAGCTCAAGGTCAAGGAAGCGCTGAAACTGGTGCGTGACGAGGAAGCCGCGCGCCTGGTCAACGAAGAGGAACTCAAGGCCCGCGCCCTGGAAGCGGTGGAGCAGAACGGCATCGTCTTCATCGACGAGATCGACAAGGTCGCCAAGCGCGGCAACGTCGGCGGCGCCGATGTCTCCCGCGAGGGCGTGCAGCGCGACCTGCTGCCGCTGATCGAAGGCTGCACCGTCAACACCAAGCTGGGCATGGTCAAGACCGACCACATCCTGTTCATCGCCTCCGGCGCCTTCCACCTGTCCAAGCCCAGCGACCTGGTGCCCGAACTGCAGGGCCGCCTGCCGATCCGCGTGGAGCTCAAGGCACTCTCGCCGGAGGACTTCGAGCGCATCCTCACCGAGCCGCATGCCTCGCTGACCGAGCAGTACAGCGCGCTGCTGAAGACCGAAGGCCTGAACATCGAGTTCGCGCCCGAAGGCATCAAGCGCCTGGCCGAGATCGCCTGGCAGGTCAACGAGAAGACCGAGAACATCGGTGCCCGCCGCCTGCACACGCTGCTGGAGCGCCTGCTCGAGGAAGTCTCCTTCAGCGCCGGCGACCTGGCCGCCCAGCACGACGAGAAACCGATCCTGATCGACGCCGCCTACGTCAACAGCCACCTCGGCGAGCTGGCGAAGGACGAAGACCTGTCGCGGTATATTCTCTGACCGCAGCCTCAAGCCCCAAGCTGCAAGCGGCAAGCACCACGCCTCTTGCAGCTTGAAGCTTGCCGCTTGGAGCTATCGCTATGCGCATCCCCACTTCGATCGAATTGCACAAAGCCTCCCGCACCCTGGTGCTGGGCTATGGCGATACGCGCTACAGCCTGCCAGCCGAATTCCTGCGGGTGCATTCGCCGTCGGCCGAGGTGCAGGGCCACGGCAAGCCGATCCTGCAGTACGGCAAGGCACGGGTCGCGCTCACCGGCGTCGAACCGGCGGGCAACTATGCCCTGAAACTGGTCTTCGACGATGGCCACGACAGCGGCCTCTTCACCTGGGACTACCTCTTCGAACTCGCCACCCGCCAGGACGAACTCTGGAAGGACTACCTGGAGCAGCTTGCCGCCGCCGGCCGCTCTCGCGATCCCGACGAAAGCGTCGTCCGCCTGATGCTCTGATCCGGTGCACCGGCCAGCCCCCTTCTGGCCAGGCCGCACAAGGTTAGAGCGCATTTTCTAGAACCCCGCGACATACTCCCTCCGCGCGCGCCCGTCCCCGGGCCAGCTTGCGCAAATCCACAAACTCGGGTAACCAAGAACTGGCAGGTTCCATGCATTTGGCAACCACAGGTTCATAGAAATCGGCGAAGTTCTCTTCGCACCCCCGGTAACCCGAGCAGTACCAGGCACGCTTAACTGTCCCGTACAGCAGTCACCCGGTATCCGCCTCTGGACAATGGAGCGTCGTAGATGAGCAACAAGAACAATGAAGACCTGCAGCGACAAGCCTCGGAGAACACCCTGGGCCTGAACCCGGTGATCGGCATCCGTGGCAAGGATCTGCTGACCTCCGCGCGCATGGTCATGCTGCAGGCCATCAAGCAGCCCTTCCACAGTGCCAAGCACGTCGCCCATTTCGGGGTCGAGCTGAAGAACGTCCTGCTCGGCTCCTCCGCCTTGCAACCCGAAGCCGACGACCGTCGCTTCGCTGACCCGGCCTGGAGCCAGAACCCGCTCTACAAGCGCTACCTGCAGACCTACCTCGCCTGGCGCAAGGAACTGCACCAGTGGATCGAGCACAGCGACCTGTCCGCATCCGACACCAGCCGCGGCCACTTCGTGATCAACCTGATGACCGAAGCCATGGCCCCCGCCAACACCATGGCCAACCCGGCGGCGGTGAAGCGCTTCTTCGAGACCGGCGGCAAGAGCCTGCTCGACGGCCTCTCGCACCTGGCCAAGGACCTGGTGAACAACGGCGGCATGCCCAGCCAGGTGAACATGGACGCCTTCGAGGTCGGCAAGAACCTCGCCACCACCGAAGGGGCGGTGGTGTTCCGCAACGACGTGCTGGAACTGATCCAGTACAAGCCCATCACCGAGCAGGTGCATGAGCGCCCGCTGCTGGTGGTGCCACCGCAGATCAACAAGTTCTACGTCTTCGACCTGTCCCAGGAGAAGAGCCTGGCGCGCTTCAACCTGCGCAACGGCATCCAGACCTTCATCGTCAGCTGGCGCAACCCGACCAAGGCCCAGCGCGAGTGGGGCCTGTCGACCTACATCGAAGCGCTCAAGGAAACCATCGAGGTGGTGCTGAAGATCACCGGCGCCAAGGACCTCAACATGCTCGGTGCCTGCTCCGGCGGCATCACCACCGTCGCCCTCCTGGGCCATTACCAGGCGATCGGCGAGCACAAGGTGCACGCCTTCACCCAACTGGTCAGCGTGCTCGACTTCAACCTCGACACCCAGGTCGCGCTGTTCGCCGACGAAACCACCTTGGAAGCCGCCAAGCGCCGCTCGTACCAGTCCGGCGTGCTCGAAGGCAAGGACATGGCCAAGGTCTTCGCCTGGATGCGCCCCAACGACCTGATCTGGAACTACTGGGTGAACAACTACCTGCTCGGCAACGAGCCGCCGGTGTTCGACATCCTCTACTGGAACAACGACACCACGCGCCTGCCCGCCGCCTTCCACGGCGAGCTGGTGGAGATGTTCAAGACCAACCCGCTGACCCGCCCCGATGCGCTGGAGGTCTGTGGCACCCCGATCGACCTGAAGAAGGTCACCTGCGACTTCTTCTGCGTAGCCGGCACCACCGACCACATCACCCCCTGGGAGGCCTGCTACCGCTCCGCCCGCCTGCTGGGCGGCAAATGCGAGTTCGTGCTGTCCAACAGCGGGCACATCCAGAGCATCCTCAACCCCCCGGGCAACCCCAAGGCGCGCTTCTCGACCAACAGCGAGATGCCGGCGGACCCGAAGGAATGGCAGGAGAACGCCACCAAGCATGCCGACTCCTGGTGGCTGTACTGGCAGACCTGGCTGGCGGAGCGCTCGGGCAAGACCAAGAAGGCCAGCTTCACCCTCGGCAACAAGGCGTACCCGGCCGGCGAGGCATCGCCCGGGACCTATGTCCACGAACGTTGATCGCGCGGCTCGCGCATTGCTGCCCTGGCACCCGGACGTGCCGACCTGGCCCACCGCCAAGACCGGCGGCGGCCTGAACCAGGCTTGGCCTGGCGCTACAGGGAGGCCCCTCGCGGGTGCCTCCCGTCGTTTCAATCCATAGGGGCCAGCGCATGCCGCAACCTTTCGTCTTCCGCACCATCGACCTCGATGGCCAGACCATCCGCACCGCCGTCAGGCCCGGCAAGGACCACCTGACGCCGCTGCTGATCTTCAACGGCATCGGTGCCAACCTCGAACTGGTGTTCCCCTTCGTCCAGGCGCTCGACCCGGACCAGGAGGTGATCGCCTTCGACGTGCCCGGTGTCGGCGGCTCGTCCACCCCGAGCAAGCCCTATCGCTTCCCCGGCCTGGCCAAGCTCGCCGCACGCATGCTCGACTACCTGAACTACGGCCAGGTCAACGCCATCGGCGTGTCCTGGGGCGGCGCCCTGGCGCAGCAGTTCGCCCACGACTACCCCGAGCGCTGCAAGAAGCTGATCCTCGCCGCCACCTCGGCCGGCGCGATCATGGTGCCCGGCAAGCCCAAGGTGCTCTGGCGCATGGCCAGTCCGCGACGCTACATCCAGCCGTCCTACGGCGTGCACATCGCCCCGGACATCTACGGCGGCGCCTTCCGGCGCGACCCGACCCTGGCCATGGCCCACGCCAGCAAGGTGCGCTCCTCGGGCAAGCTCGGGTACTACTGGCAGCTGTTCGCCGGCCTCGGCTGGACCAGCATCCACTGGCTGCATCGCATCCGCCAACCGACCCTGGTCCTGGCCGGCGACGACGACCCGATCATCCCGCTGGTGAACATGCGCATGCTCGCCTGGCGCATCCCCAACTCGGAACTCCATGTCATCGACGACGGCCACCTGTTCCTCGTGACCCGCGCGGAGACGGTGGCGCCGATCATCATGAAGTTCCTCGCCCAGGAGCGTCAGCGGGCGGTCATCCATCCGCAGCCCATGCAACTGCGCAACCCCTGAAGCCCAGGCGCGCCGGTGGCTCCGCTCCATGATGGGGCGGAGGCACCGCATTCGCCCCTCCGGGAGCGCGTTGTAACGAACTTGAATTTCCAGCGCAGTAGTCTGGAATGCACCTATTGCGCTCAGTGGTACGAGCCTTGCCTAACCCTCCTTGACGACGGATTGATTACGGAGTGTTGCCCCCATGCGAGAGAAACAGGTGTCGGGTGCCTTGCCGGTCCCCGCTAACTACATGAACGCGCAGAGCGCGATCGTCGGCTTGCGAGGCAAGGACCTGGCCTCCACCGTCCGCACCCTTGCCCTGCAGGGGCTCAAGCACCCCGTGCACAGCGCCCGGCACGTGCTCGCCTTCGGCGGCCAGCTCGGCCGCGTGCTGATGGGCGACACCCCGCACAAGCCCAATCCCCAGGACGCACGCTTCGCCGATCCCTCCTGGAGCCACAACCCGTTCTACCGTCGCGGCCTGCAGGCCTACCTGGCCTGGCAGAAACAGCTCTACGCCTGGGTCGAGGACAGTGACCTCAGCGATGACGACCGCGCCCGCGCGCGCTTCGTCCTGGCACTGGTCAGCGACGCCATGGCGCCGTCCAACAGCCTGCTCAATCCCCTGGCGGTCAAGGAGCTGTTCAACACCGGCGGCTTGAGCCTGATCAACGGCGTGCGCCACCTGTTCGACGACCTGCTGAACAACAACGCGATGCCCAGCCAGGTCAGCAAGCACGCCTTCGAGATCGGGCGCAACCTGGCCACCACCTCCGGCTCGGTGATCTACCGCAACGAGCTGCTGGAGCTGATCCAGTACAAGCCGATGAGCGAGAAGCAGTACCTCAAGCCCCTGCTAATCGTCCCCCCGCAGATCAACAAGTTCTACATATTCGACCTCTCGCCGGAGAAGAGCTTCGTCCAGTACGCGCTGAAGAACGGCCTGCAGGTGTTCATGGTCAGCTGGCGCAACCCCGATGCCCGCCACCGCGAATGGGGCCTGTCCACTTACGTGCAAGCGCTGGAGCAGGCGGTCGACGTGGCCCGTTCCATCACCGGCAGCAAGGACGTCAACCTGATGGGGGCCTGCGCCGGGGGCCTGACCATCGCCGCCCTGCAGGGCCACCTCCAGGCCAAGCGCCAGTTGCGCAAGGTCAGCAGCGCCAGCTACCTGGTGAGCCTGCTGGACAGCCAGGTCGACAGCCCCGCCGCACTCTTCGCCGACGAGCAGACCCTGGAAGCGGCCAAGCGCCGCTCCTACCAGCACGGCGTGCTGGATGGCCGCGACATGGCCAAGATCTTCGCCTGGATGCGTCCCAACGACCTGGTGTGGAACTACTTCGTCAACAACTACCTGCTGGGCCGCCAGCCACCGGCCTTCGACATCCTCTACTGGAACAACGACAACACCCGGCTGCCCGCCGCACTGCATGGCGACCTGCTGGACTTCTTCAAGCACAACCCGCTCACCCGCGGCGGTGCGCTGGAAATCTGCGGCACCCCGATCGACCTGCAGAAGGTGACCGTGGACAGCTTCAGCGTCGCCGGCATCAACGACCACATCACTCCCTGGGACGCGGTCTACCGCTCGGCACGCCTGCTCGGCGGCGAGAGCCGCTTCCTGCTGTCCAACAGCGGGCACATCCAGAGCATCCTCAACCCGCCGGGCAATCCCAAGGCCAACTACCTGGAGAACGGCAAGCTTAGCTCCGACCACCGTGCCTGGTATTACGACGCGAAGAACGTCCAGGGCAGTTGGTGGCCCGAATGGCTGAGCTGGATACAGGCGCGCTCGGGGGAGCAGCGCGAGACCCTGGTCGCCCTCGGCAACCAGGCCCACCCACCCATGGAGGCAGCACCCGGCACTTACGTGCACGTGCGCTGAAGACGTTCGGCTGGCCGGGGCGCACCCGGCCGGCCGCATGCAACGACGACAAGAAGACTGGATGAAGACCCGAGACCGGATACTCGAATGCGCCCTGATGTTGTTCAACCGCGAGGGCGAGCCCAACGTCACCACCCTTGAAATCGCCACCGAACTGGGCATCAGCCCGGGCAACCTCTACTACCACTTCCACGGCAAGGAACCCCTGGTGATGGCGCTGCTGGAGCGCTTCCAGGATGAGCTCGCGCCCCTGCTCGACCCACCCGAGGACGTGGAGCTCGGCGTCGAGGACTACTGGCTGTTCCTGCACCTGATCGTCGAGCGCCTGGCACAGTACCGCTTCCTCTTCCAGGACCTGTCCAACCTCGCCGGGCGGCTGCCCAAGCTGGCCCGTGGCATGCGCAACTGGCTGAATGCCCTCAAGCGCACCCTGGCCTCGCTGCTGGCACGGCTCAAGGCGCGGGAACGACTGGTCAGCGATACCGAATCCCTCGGCCAGTTGGTGGAGCAGATCACCCTCACCCTGCTGTTCTCGCTCGACTACCAACGCATCCTCGGCAACGAAGGAGAAGTGCGCCTGGTGGTGTACCAGATCATGATGCTGGTGGCCCCGCACCTGCAGGACGAATCACGCCAGGCCGCCGAACGCATGGCCCGGCGCTACCTGGAGGCCTGAAACGCAAACGCCCGGCGCAAGGCCGGGCGTCTGTGGTCCCTGGAGATCAGGACTGGCTTGGCGTGCTCGCCGGAGCGGCCGGTGCCGGAGTGGCGGCCGGGGTGCTCGGTGCAGCGGCCGGAGCCGGGGTCGCGGCCGGGGTCGACGGCTTGGCGGCTGCCGGTTTCGGCGCAGCGGCTTTCTTCACCGCAGGCTTCTTCGCAGCAGGTTTGGCAGCGGGCTTCGCCGCAGGCTTGGCCGCAGCTGCAGGCTTGGCAGCGGCTGCGGGTTTGGCCGCCGCCGGCTTCGCCGCAGGTTTGGCTGCTGCCTTCGCAGCGGGTTTCGCGGCCGGCTTGGCGGCGGCCTTGGCTGCCGGTTTGGCGGCGGCGGTCTTCGCTGCAGGCTTCGCAGCGGCCTTCGCGGCCGGTTTGGCGGCGGGCTTGGCAGCCGGTTTGGCCGCAGCGGTCTTCGCAGCCGGCTTGGCGGCGGGTTTCGCTGCTGCCTTGGCGGCAGGCTTGACCGACTTGGCGGAGACGCCGGTGAGCTTCTCGATCTGCCGGGTCAGGCTGTCGACCTTGCTGTTCAGGTCCTTCACTTCGTTACGGCTGGGTACGCCGAGACGGGAGATGGCACTGTTCAGGCGCTTGTCGAACGCCTCTTCCAGCTCGCTCCACTTGCCGATCGCCTTGTCCTTGACCTCATCGACCTTGGACTTGGCGGAGCCGACGCGTGAACCAACGCGGGACTTGACCGCATCGACCTGCTTGTCGACTTCGGTCTTGGCCTGTTTTTCAGCCTTCTCACCGTCCTTGACCAGCGCATCGAACAGCTTGGTGCCGTCGTTGCTGACCTTCGAGTAGGCCCCCAAGCCAGCCAGCCAGATCTGGCGCGAGTATTTCTCGATCTCGCCGATCCAGGAGTTGGTTTCTTTCGTGGTTTTTTTCTTACCAGCCATCCTGCTCTCCTTATTTGGTTCGCGCGACGTGCTCGAGCAACGCGCTCAGCTCATCAAGCTTAGCAGAGAGTGCCTCAACGTCCTGTCGCGAGGGAATACCCAGGCGATTGAGGGCGACGGCGACACGGTTGTCGAACGCCTTTTCGATCTTGTCGAGCTGCACTTCGACCTTTTCCTTCACGCCGGTGACCGAGCCCTTCACGCTGCCCTTCACCGAATCGATCTGGCTGTTGGCGGCTTCGACTCGCGCATCGACGGCCTTGCGGCCCTGCTTCTCGACACCCTCGCCGGCCTTCACCAGGTCACGCAGGTAGTCGGCGCCTTCCTGCCCGGCCTTGGCGTAGGCACCCAGGCCGGCCAGCCAGATCTTGCGGGCATAGAGACGGACATCGGAAAGGACGGTGGTCTTGCTTGCTTCGACTTTCTTCTTGACGACGGCTGCTTTGGCCATGGTGCACCTCACTCGGATAATGGAGGACTCGCCCTTTCTCAGGGCTTGGGGTGCACGTTAGCGAGGAAAATTAGAAACCGCATACTAGCCGCGGGTAGGGTCCGGTCGGCCGGGGCGCCGCGTGGAGCCCGTGATGGCGAAGCCGTTGCAGCCCCGCCGGAACCGGCATCCCCGACGCAGCGGGGATGCCGCTGGAACACTCAGACCAGGTACTCGTCCAGCGCCTTCTCGATCTCGCGCTTGATGCTGCCGCTCATGGCCGAGAGCAACAGGCCCAGCTTCACCTCGACGTTGACCTTGTCGTCGCTGACCTCGATCTGCCCGTCGGCACCGCTGCGCTTGAACTCCAGGGTGTCGCCACGCCACTGGTAGCGCACGTCGTACTCGCGGGCGAGGCGCTCGGCGAGCTGCTCGGCCTTGGCCCTGACAGCGGTGCGACCCAGGCTGTGGGAACGTTCGACATTGATGCGGGCCATGGGCCAACTCCTGACTGCGACTTATGGTCGCGCGACTATAGCAGGCCGGCCCTGGGCCCTGGCGAACCGGCACCGCTCGGGGCCAAGACAAAGCAGGGCAACCGCGCCTAAAATGGCCGCCAATTTCTTCCGGGGCAGCGACATGAACGATCCGCGCAAAGGCAGCGATGCCGAACCCACCACCCACTTCGGCTACCAGAGCGTTCCCGAGAGCCAGAAGGCCGACAAGGTCGCCGAGGTGTTCCATTCCGTGGCCGCCAAGTACGACCTGATGAACGACCTGATGTCCGGCGGCGTCCATCGGCTGTGGAAGCGCTTCACCATCGAGCTCTCCGGCGTGCGTCCGGGCAACCGCGTGCTCGACATCGCCGGCGGCACGGGCGATCTCACCCGCCAGTTCTCGCGCCTGGTCGGCCCGACCGGCGAGGTGGTACTGGCCGACATCAACGCCTCGATGCTCAAGGTCGGTCGCGACAAGCTGCTGGACAGCGGCGTCGCCGGCAACGTCAGCTTCGTCCAGGCCGACGCCGAGCAGCTGCCCTTCCCCGACAATCATTTCGATGTCGTCACCATCGCCTTCGGCCTGCGCAACGTCACCCACAAGGACGCCGCCCTGCGCTCCATGCTGCGCGTGCTCAAGCCCGGTGGCCGCCTGCTGGTCCTGGAGTTCTCCAAGCCCACCAGCGGCCTGCTTTCCAAGGCCTATGACGCCTACTCCTTCAGTCTCCTGCCGCTGATGGGCAAGCTGATCACCAACGACTCCGAGAGCTACCGCTACCTGGCCGAGTCGATCCGCATGCATCCCGACCAGGAAACCCTCAAGGCCATGATGGTGGAGGCCGGCTTCGAACGCGCCACCTACCACAACATGACCGGCGGCATCGTCGCCCTGCACCGCGGCATCAAGCCCTGATGCTCACCCAGGCCCTGCTCGCCGGCGTCGAACACGGCATCAACCGCGTCCTCAGGCTCGACGGCACCGCGTTGCCACGCCTGTCGCGCCTCGAAGGCAAGGTGATCGAGATCGACTGCCTGGCCCCCGCCCTGCAGCTGTTCATCCTCCCCGGGGGCGACGGACTGCAACTGGCCGCGAACTGGGCCGCCCCGGCCGATTGCCGCCTGCGCGCGCCGGCCGCCAGCCTCCTGCGCCTGGCCCTCAGCCGCGAGAAGACCGCCGTCCTGCACCGCCCGGAAGTCGAGCTGGACGGCGACAGCGCCGCGCTCATGGAGCTCGCCGGCATACTCCAGGACCTCGAACTGGACTGGGAGTACGAACTGTCACGCTGGCTCGGCCCGGTCGCCAGCCAGCTGCTCGGCGCGCACGTCCGCAGCCGGGTCGACTGGACCGCACAGAGCCTCGACAGCCTGCGCCTGAACCTCGCCGACTACCTGGCGGAGGAGTCGCGCACACTGGTCGGCCAACGTGAGGCGGATGCCCGCTTCGCCGAACTGGACCGCCTCAAGGTCGACCTCGACCGCCTCGACGCCCGCATCGGGCGCCTGACCCAGAAAAGCAAACCCAACGCATGAAGCTGCTCGCCGTCCGCCGTCTGCTGCGCATCCAGAGTGTGGTCATCCGCTACCGCCTCGATGACCTGGTCTTCGACCTGCCGCTGCCCTGGTGGCTGCGCGCCCTGAGCTACCTGC
Source organism: Pseudomonas sp. USHLN015 (assembly GCF_037153275.1). Classification (NCBI taxonomy): domain Bacteria; kingdom Pseudomonadati; phylum Pseudomonadota; class Gammaproteobacteria; order Pseudomonadales; family Pseudomonadaceae; genus Pseudomonas; species Pseudomonas sp. USHLN015. The sequence continues at coordinate 237,494 of NZ_JBBCKP010000007.1, read as the reverse complement.
TGCCCTGGCGCTGGCTCCCGCGCAAGCGCCTGGAGCTCTCCCGCGGCGCGCGCCTGCGCCTGGCGCTGGAAGGCCTCGGCCCGATATTCATCAAGTTCGGCCAGTTGCTGTCCACCCGCCGCGACCTGCTGCCGCCGGACATCGCCGACGAGCTGGCACGCCTGCAGGACCAGGTCCCGCCCTTCGACCCCGCGCAGGCCGTGGCACGCATCGAGGAGCAGCTCGGCGCCCGCGTCAGCGAGGTCTTCGCGCGCTTCGACGTCGCCCCGCTGGCCTCCGCCTCGGTGGCCCAGGTCCACGCCGCGCAGCTGAAAAGCGGCGAGGAAGTCGTGGTCAAGGTGATCCGCCCCAACCTGCGGCCGATCATCCGCCAGGACCTCGCCTGGCTGTTCATCCTCGCCCGCGTCGCCGAGCGCCTGTCCAGCGACGCCCGCCGCCTGCGCCCGGTGGAAGTGGTCAGCGACTACGAGAAGACCATCTACGACGAACTCGACCTGCTCCGCGAGGCGGCCAACGCCAGCCAGCTGCGGCGCAACTTCGAAGGCTCGCCGCTGCTCTACGTGCCCCAGGTGTACTGGGACTGGTGCCGCCCCAAGGTGCTGGTGATGGAGCGCATCTACGGCGTCCCGGTCACCGACCTGGCGACCCTCGCCGACCAGCGCACCGACCTCAAGCTGCTGGCCGAACGCGGTGTGGAGATCTTCTTCACCCAGGTGTTCCGCGACAGCTTCTTCCACGCCGACATGCACCCCGGCAACATCTTCGTCAGCAACCGCCAGCCCTGGAACCCGCAGTACATCGCCATCGACTGCGGCATCATCGGCAGCCTCACTCCAGAGGACCAGGACTACCTGGCACGCAACCTCATCGCCTTCTTCAAGCGTGACTACCGCCGCGTCGCCCAGCTGCACATCGACTCCGGCTGGGTGCCCGCCGAGACCCGGGTCAACGATTTCGAGGCGGCCATCCGCACCGTCTGCGAGCCGATCTTCGAGAAGCCGCTCAAGGACATCTCCTTCGGCCAGCTGCTGCTGCGGCTGTTCCAGACCGCGCGCCGCTTCAACATGGAAGTGCAGCCGCAACTGGTGCTGCTGCAGAAGACCCTGCTCAACATCGAAGGCCTCGGTCGCCAGCTGTACCCGGACCTCGACCTCTGGAGCACCGCCCAGCCCTACCTGGAGCGCTGGATGCGCGAGCGCATCAGCCCCAGGAGCCTGCTGCACAACCTGCAATCCCAGGTCGAGCAGGTGCCGCACCTGGCCAACATGACCCGCGACCTGCTGGAACGCATGAGCCAGCCCCATGCCGCCGATCCGCCGCCGCCCTGGCACAAGCCCCGCGACGGCCTGGCCCTGCGCCTGATCGGCGCCGCCCTGCTGGTGGGCGCCGCCACCCTCGGCCTGGAGCAGCATGCGGCGGCCTGGCCCGCCTGGCTGATGCTGGCCGGTGGTCTGTATCTGGTATTGCGCCGATAGCCAAGCCTGCGCCGGCGCTGGCACACTAACCGCCCCGGTCAGGCCACGCATGGGCGCCTGACCCGCTCGTGGAAGCACAAATGAACGACTGGCTTGAACAGATCCACTGGAATGCGGACGGCCTGGTCCCGGCGATCGCCCAGGACCACAAGACCGGGCGCATCCTGATGATGGCCTGGATGAACCGCGAATCCCTGGCCCTGACAGTCGCCGAGAACCGTGCCATCTACTGGTCACGCTCGCGCGGCAAACTGTGGCGCAAGGGCGAGGAATCCGGCCATGTGCAACGCCTGCACGAGCTGCGCCTGGACTGCGATGCCGACGTGGTGGTGCTGATGGTCGAGCAATTCGGCGGCATCGCCTGCCACACCGGCCGTGAAAGCTGCTTCTACCGCGTCTTCGAAAATGGCGACTGGAAGACCGTCGACGCGGTCATCAAGGACCCCGATGCGATCTACCACGCAGGACATACGCATGAGTGACACCCTCACCCGCCTCGCCGAGGTCCTGGAGGCGCGCAAGGGCGCCGCTGCGGACTCCTCGTACGTGGCCAGCCTGTACCACAAGGGGCTGAACAAGATTCTCGAGAAGGTCGGCGAGGAATCGGTGGAAACCATCCTGGCCGCCAAGGACGCCGCCACCAGCGGCGACTGCAGCGATCTGATCTACGAAACCGCCGACCTCTGGTTCCACAGCCTGGTCATGCTCGCCGCCCTCGGCCAGCACCCCCAGGCCGTTCTGGACGAACTGGATCGTCGCTTCGGCCTGTCCGGGCACGCTGAAAAAGCCGCCCGCCAGCCTTCCGCATAACGCATTAGCCTCAGGAGCAAACCATGGGTATTTTCGACTGGAAACACTGGCTGGTCATTCTGATCGTCGTCGTCCTGGTGTTCGGCACCAAACGCCTGAAGAACCTCGGCTCCGACGTCGGCGAAGCGATCAAGGGCTTCCGCAAGGCGATGAACACCGAGGAAGACCAGAAGGCCGAGCAGGCCGCCGCCCAGCCGCAGGCACAGCAGCCCGGCGCTCCGCTGAACCAGCCGCACACCATCGACGGCCAGGCGCAGAAGGTCGAAGAGCCGGTAGTGCGCAAGGACTGACCCAGCATGTTCGGTATCAGCTTTGGTGAACTGCTGCTGATCGGCCTGGTGGCGCTGCTGGTGCTCGGCCCCGAGCGCCTGCCCGGTGCCGCCCGCACCGCCGGCCTGTGGATCGGCCGCCTCAAGCGCAGCTTCAACGCCATCAAGCAGGAAGTGGAACGCGAGATCGGCGCCGACGAGATCCGTCGCCAGCTGCATAACGAACAGATCATGGCGCTGGAGAAGCAGATCAAGGAGAGCATCGTGCCTCCCGCTGCGGAACCCGTGCCCACGCCGGCCGCCCCGCAGCCTGCGCCCGAGGCCGCGCCAGCAGTGGCGGCCGAGTCGAGCCCCGCCGTACCGGCCGCTGACGCCTTAGCGGCCAGCGCACCCGTCGTCGCGCCCATCGAACAGCCACAGCCGCCACGCCCCCTATGAGCGATCAGAAGCCGGAACTGGACCAGGAAATGCCCCTGGTCTCGCACCTCACCGAACTGCGTACCCGCCTGCTGCGCTGCGTGGCCGCGATCTTCCTGATCTTCGCCGGGCTGTTCTACTTCGCCCAGAAGATCTACACCCTGGTCTCCGCCCCGCTGCGCCAGTACCTGCCCGAAGGCGCGACCATGATCGCCACCGACGTGGCCTCGCCCTTCCTCACGCCCTTCAAGCTGACCATGGTGGTGGCGCTGTTCCTCGCCATGCCGGTGATCCTGCACCAGGTCTGGGGCTTCATCGCGCCCGGCCTGTACAAGCACGAGAAGCGCATCGCCATGCCGCTGCTGGTGTCCAGCATCGTGCTGTTCTACGCCGGCATGGCCTTCGCCTACTTCCTGGTGTTCCCGCTGATCTTCCACTTCTTCGCCAGCGTCACCCCCGAAGGCGTGTCGATGATGACGGACATCAGCAGCTACCTCGATTTCGTCATGACCCTGTTCTTCGCCTTCGGCGTCGCCTTCGAGATCCCGGTGGCCGTGGTGCTGCTGATCTGGATAGGCGTGGTCGACGTCAGCTACCTGAAGAAGATCCGCCCCTACGTGATCATCGGGTGCTTCGTGGTGGGCATGGTCCTCACCCCGCCGGACATCTTCTCCCAGACCCTCCTGGCCATCCCCATGTGGCTGCTGTTCGAAGTCGGCGTGTTCTTCGGCGGGTTGATCCGCAAGCGTGGCGACCATCCCGAGGACAGCACCGACGAGCCCGGCGACCAGCCGCCCGCCACCCAGCCGTGAACCTGCTGCTGCTCGAAGAGGGCGACCTGATCGCCCCTGATCGTGCCCTGTTGCAGGGCCGCCGCCTCAGGCACCTGCACGAGGTGCACCGCGCCGAGGCCGGTGACAGCCTGCGCGTAGGCCTGCTCGGCGGCGCCATGGGCGAAGGCCGCCTGCTGAGCCTGGAGGCCGACCGCGCCGAGCTGCAGTTCAGCCTGGAGCAGGCCCCGCCGGCCAAGCTGCCGATCACCCTGCTGCTGGCCCTGCCGCGCCCGAAGATGCTCCGTCGTGTGCTGCAGACCGTCGCCGCCATGGGCGTACCGCGCCTGGTGCTGCTCAACAGCTACCGCGTGGAAAAGAGCTTCTGGCAGACCCCCTTCCTCGAGCCCGCCGCCATCCGCGAGCAGCTCGTCCTCGGCCTGGAACAAGCCCGCGACACCGTGCTGCCCGAGGTGGTGATCGAGAAGCGCTTCAAACCCTTCGTCGAAGACCGCCTGCCCGCGCTGGCCGCCGGCACCCTCGGCCTGGTCGGCCACCCCGGCCCCTGGCCCGCCTGCCCGCGCGCAGTGGACGGCCCCCTCACCCTGGCCATCGGCCCGGAAGGTGGCTGGATTCCCTACGAAGTGGAAAAGCTCCAGGAAGCCGGCCTCGACCCGGTGCAGCTGGGCGAGCGCATCCTGCGCGTGGAAACCGCCGTCACCGCCCTGCTCGCCCGCCTGTTCTGACATCGCAGCCTTCAAGCCGCGCCCGCGCCTGCCGATAACCACGGAACTGCCTCGTTCGCTGGAGAAGTCCTCATGTTCCGCTGGTTCGGCAATATCAGTGTCAACGTCAAGCTGACCCTCGGCTTCGGCCTGGTACTGCTGCTCACGGTGCTCATCACCCTCACCGGCTGGCTGGCCCTCGACGCCACCCTGGAGCGCGGCGACAAGCTCGGCGCCAGCGCCAAGCTCAGCGAGATGACCAAGGACCTGCGCATCGCCCGCCAGGAGTACCAGATCAAGCAGGAGCCGGCGACGGCCGACAGGGTCGACGCCGCTCTCAGGGCGATCGAGGCCTTCGCCCAGGAGCTCGACAAGCAGCTCAGCGATCCCAGGGACCACGACCTCATCGACCAAGAGGAAGCCGCGCTCGGCGCCTACCGGCAGGCCTTCGGCCAGCTCGGCCAGGCCTACCAGGCCCGTGAGGCTTCACGCGCGCAACTCGGCGCCAGCGCCGATGCCGCCGTGCTGGCGATCGGCGAGATCGAGCAGCGCATTCTCTCCGACATCGCCCTGGACGAAGCCTCGCGCCTCGACCAGTACCGCCAGATCAACGAACTGCGCCTCGCCGTGCAACAGGCCCGCTTCCAGGTGCGCGGCTACACCTACAGCAACGACTCCAGCCTGGAGCAGGCCGCCCTCACCGCCGTGGATACCGCCCTGGCCGGCCAGGCCAAGCTCGGCGAGACCCTCGGGGAGGACGAAGACCTGGCCAAGGTCGCCGCCGGCCTCAAGGCCTACCGCGCCGCCATCGGCGCCTTCCGCAGCGCCACCGATGCCACCCTGGCGCACGCCCAGGCCATGACCACGCAGCGCGACAAGCTGTTGCAGATCAGCAACCAGCTGTTCGAGAGCCAGTCCGCCAAGCGCGAGAGCGAATCCGCCCAGACCCGCACCCTGCTGCTGACGACCATCGCCATCGCCCTGGCCATCGGCATCGCCGCCGCCGTGATCATCACCCGGCAGATCGTCCTGCCGCTGCAGCGCACCCTGGCCGTGGCCGAACGCATCGCCTCGGGCGACCTGAGCGAAGACCTAAAGGTCGATCGCGGCGACGAACTCGGCCAACTGCAGAAGAGCATGCAGCGCATGACCCTGAGCCTGCGCGAACTGATCGGCCATATCCGTGACGGCATCACCCAGATCGCCAGCGCCGCCGAGCAGCTTTCCGCCGTCACCGGGCAGACCAGCGCGGGGGTCAACAACCAGAAGGTCGAGACCGACCAGGTCGCCACCGCCATGAACGAGATGGCCGCCACCGTGCAGGAAGTCGCGCGCAACGCCGAGCAGGCTTCCGAGGCCGCCAGTTCCGCCGACCGCCTGTCCCGCGAGGGCGAGGTGGCGGTGAACGAGGCGGTCGAGCAGATGGATCGCCTGGCCACCGAAGTGGGCCGCTCCAACGAGGCCGTCGGCCGCCTCAAGCAGGAGAGCGAGAAGATCGGCAGCGTGCTCGACGTGATCAAGTCGGTGGCCGAGCAGACCAACCTGCTGGCCCTCAACGCCGCCATCGAAGCCGCCCGCGCGGGCGACGCCGGGCGCGGGTTCGCCGTGGTGGCGGACGAGGTGCGCGGCCTGGCCCAGCGCACGCAGAAATCCACCGAGGAGATCGAGGAGCTGATCGCCGGCCTGCAGAGCGGCACCCAGCAGGCCGCCAGCCTGATGGACACCAGCCGCAGCCTGACCGAAAACACCGTCGAGCTGACCCGCCGTGCCGGCCGCCGCCTGGGCACCATCGCCCAGGCCGTCTCCACCATCCAGCAGATGAACCAGCAGATCGCCGCGGCAGCCGAGCAGCAGGGCGCGGTGGCCGAGGAGATCAACCGCAGCGTCATCAACGTGCGCGACATCTCCGAGCAGACCGCCTCGGCCAGCGAGGAAACCGCCGCTTCCAGCATCGAGCTGGCGCGCCTGGGCAATGAACTGCAATCGATGGTGTCGCGCTTCCGCGTCTGACAAAACGGCGCCCCGGGGGTAGGATCACGCAGTCGCCCTTCCCCCCCAAAGGCCCCGTCATGCGCCCACTGACCATCGACCTCGACGAACTGGCCTTCGCCCTCAACACCGAAGGCCTCGATCACTACCTTGACCTGCTCAGCGGCAAGCTGCTGCTGATCCCCGAAGAAGACCCCGACCCGGAGCTGGACGCCCTGCTGCGTGCCGAGCCCGAACGCTTCCTGCTGGTGGAGCCGCTGACACCCGGCGAGAGCCTGCGGCTGATGCAGGAATTCCTCCACGAGGTGTCCCATCCCCACGCCTACACGGCGCTCGAGCAGGCCCTGGCCGGGCGCAAGCCGGTGCGCACCTTCAACCACGTGCTGATGGAGTACCCGGTGCTGCTGCAAGCCTGGCAGGCCTTCGAAGCCGCGCGCCTGCGCGAGCTGGCCCAGGACTGGCTCGAAGAGAACGAGCTGCGACCGGCCACGCCGCTGCACTGAACGGGAACCGCACGCCGCCACTCGCCACCCGGCTCATGCCCGCCCTGCGGCACGGCGATCGAAAATGAAAACGGGCCGCATCGCGGCCCTAACCGTTACAGCACCTGGCGCAGGAAGGCTTGCGCGCGCGGGTCCTGTGGCTGCTCGAAGAACTGCGCCGGCGGCGCATCCTCCAGCAACTTGCCATGGTCGAAGAACAGCACCCGGTCGGCCACCTCGCGGGCGAAGCCCATCTCGTGGGTGACGCAGACCATGGTCATGCCCTCGACGGCCAGCTGCTTCATCACGTCCAGCACCTCGCCGACCATCTCCGGGTCCAGCGCCGACGTGGGTTCGTCGAACAGCATCACCTTCGGTTCCATGCACAGGGCACGGGCGATGGCCACGCGCTGCTGCTGGCCGCCGGAGAGGCGCGAGGGGTACTCGTCGACCTTCTGCGAGATGCCTACCTTGGCCAGCAACGCCCGGGCCTTCTCCTCGCGCTCGGCCTTGCCGCGCTTGCGCACGACCTTCTGCGCCAGGCACAGGTTCTCCAGCACCGTCATGTGGGGGAACAGGTTGAAGTGCTGGAACACCATGCCCACCTCGCGGCGGTAGGCGTTCACATCGGTCCTGGGGTTGGCCAGGTCGACGCCGTCGATGCTCACCGAACCGGAGTCCAGCGCCTCCAGGCCGTTGAGGCAGCGCAGGAAGGTGGACTTGCCGGAGCCCGAGGGCCCGATCACCACCACCACTTCGCCGCGCTTCACCTGGGTGGTGACGTTGTCGACCGCGCGCACTTCATGGCCACGGGCGTCGAAGACTTTTACCAGCTCACGGACTTCAATCACTTTGCGCAAGCCTCCGTTCCAGGCGGTTGGCGATCTGCGACAGGGGCAGGTTGATCACGAGGTAGAGCGCGGCGACGCAGAACCAGATCTCGAATGTGGAGAAGGAAGTGGTGATCGCCTCGCGGCCGCTCTTGGTCAGTTCGGTGATGGCGATGACCGACACCAGCGAGGTGTCCTTGACCAGGCTGATGAACTGCCCGGCCAGGGGCGGCAGCACACGCTTGAAGGCCTGGGGCAGGATCACGTGGCGCATCGACTGCCCCGCGGAGAGGCCGAGCGAGCGCGCCGCCTCGTTCTGCCCGCGGGCGATGGACTGCACGCCGGCACGGACGATCTCGCCGACATAGGCGCCGGTGAACAGCGCCAGCGCCGCCACCCCGGCGAACTCGCGGGACAGGTTGAGCACGGTGCCGATGAAGAAATAGAAGATGAAGATCTGCACCAGCAGCGGCGTACCGCGCACCAGCTCGACGTACACGGTGGAGAGGTCGCGCAGGGTGGGGTTCGGCGACAGCCGGCAGAGCCCGGTGAACAGGCCGATGGCCAGGCCGAAGGCACCGGACAGCACGGAGATCCACAGGGTGGTCCAGAGGCCCCAGAGCAGCGGGCCGGCGGCCCAGTGGCGGGTCACCCCGACGACGTCGCCCTCGGCCACGTCATCGCCCTGGGAGACCTGCAGGCTGTCCCTGGCGATCACCAGCTGCTGCTCTTCGCCCGCCTCGTTGACCAGCGTCACCCGGGCGTTGGCGCCCTCCTCGGCGATGGCGTCGACCCGCGCGTATTCGGCGGCGCGCTGGGCTTCTTCGGCGTGGTAGGCGAAGTACTGGGGCACCCGGTTCCAGCGCCACTCGTAGGAGATCAGGGAGGTTGAGTACCAGAGGCCGTAGGCGACCACGACCAGGATCAGGCCGGTCAGTACGTGCCAGGGCCAGGTGCGACGTTGTTTTCTAGTCACGGGCTATCTCTTGCATGGCGGGAGGCCATAGAAGGCAAAAAGGCAGGCCCGGCCTCGTGAGCCGGAACCTGCCGTCTGCAGCGTGAAGCGTCGGGGCTTCGCGGCTGCGGTTACTCCATATCCTTCAGCCAGGCGGTGTTCTTGAACCACTTGGCATGGATGCGATCGTAGGTGCCGTCCTTCTGGATCTGGTGCAGCCAGTTGTTGATCCAGTTGATGCTGTCGTAGTCACCCTTCTTCAGGCCGAAGGCCAGGGGCTCGTAGGTGAAGGGCTCCTCCAGGTACACCAGCTTGCCGGCACCGGCCTTGTTCACCGCGACCACGTTGTAGGGCGCGTCATAGATGAAGGCGTCGGCCTTGCCGTTGACCACGTCCATCACCGCTTCCTGCTCGTTGTCGAAGCCGTTGTACTTGGCCTTGGCGATCAGCTTCTTGGCGACCATCTCGCCGGTGGTGCCGATCTTCGAGGTGATGCGGTACTGGGCGTCGTTCAGGTCCTTGTAGGATTTGATCTTGCCTTCCAGCTCCTTGCGGATCAGCAGCGTCTGGCCGACCACGATGAAGGGCTCGGAGAAGTTGACGCGCAGGTTGCGCTCCTGGGTCAGGGTCATGCCGGAGCCGATCATGTCGAACTTGTCGGTCAGCAGGGCCGGGATGATGCCGTCGTAGCTGGTGGAGACCAGTTCCAGCTTCACGCCCATCGCCTTGGACATGGCCTTGAGCAGGTCGACTTCGAAGCCGACGATCTCGCCGCGCTTGTTGGTCATCTCGAAGGGCATGTAGGTGGGGTCCATGCCGACGCGCAGGGTGCCGCGCTTGACCGCATCATCGACGACGCCAGCGTGGGCCAGGCCGGTGACGGCACAGGCGGAGAGCAACAGGGATGCGAGAAGCTTCTTCATTCTTACTCCTGGTTGGGCAGATCGTTATTGTGTGCAGCCCACGGACGTCGGGCAGGCGCAGAATGCTAACCGCCCGGATCGTGGATGGCGAGTCAGAGGCAAGAAGTACGCCAGAATCGGACGGGTGGCGGGTGAAGCCTAGCTCTCCAGGAGGAAGGTGACCGGCCCGTCATTGACCAGGTGCACCTGCATGTCGGCACCGAAGCGCCCGGTGGCCACCTGCGGGTGCTTGAGGCGCGCCTGCTGCACCAGGTAGTCGAAGAGTTCCTCGCCCAGGGCGGGCGGCGCCGCGCTGGAGAAGCTCGGGCGCAGGCCGCTGCGGGTATCGGCGGCCAGGGTGAACTGGGAGACCAGCAACAGGCCGCCGCCGACCGCGCCGAGCGAGAGGTTCATCTTGCCCTCGGCGTCGCTGAACACCCGGTAGTTGAGCAGCTTGTGCAAGAGCTTGTCGGCGCTGGCCTGGCTGTCCTGGGGCTCGACGCCCACCAGCACCAGCAGGCCCCGGTCGATGGCGCCGACGGTTTCGCCGGCGACGTCCACGCGGGCCGCGGAGACCCGCTGCAGGAGGCCCTTCATCAGGCCTCGTCTTCCGGCGGCAGGTCGAGCAGGCGGCGGGCGATCTGGTCGGTGGCGCGCACCAGCGCATCGGTGATGCCCGGCTCGGACGCGGCATGGCCGGCGTCACGGACGATCTGCAGCTCGCTGTTGGGCCAGGCCTGGTGCAAGGCCCAGGCGTTGTCCAGCGGGCAGATCACGTCGTAGCGGCCATGCACGATGATCCCCGGCAGGTGGGCGATCCTGTGCATGTCGCGCAGCAGCTGGTTGGGCTCGAGGAAGGCATCGTTGACGAAGTAGTGGCATTCGATGCGGGCGATGGACAGGGCGCGCATCGGCTCGCTGAAGCGCTCCACCACCGGGCCGCTGGGGCGCAGCGTGGCGGTGCGGCCTTCCCAGGTGGACCAGGCCTTGGCCGCGTGCATCTGGGCGATCTGGTCGCTGCCGGTCAGGCGCTTGTGGAAGGCGTGCAGCAAATCGCCCTGCTCGTCGGCCGGGATCGGTGCGACGTAGTCCTCCCAGTAGTCGGGGAACAGGCGGCTCGCGCCTTCCTGGTAGAACCAGGTGATCTCCTGCGGACGGCAGAGGAAGATGCCGCGCAGGATCAGCGCATGAACGCGCTCGGGGTGCTTCTGCGCATAGGCCAGGGACAGGGTCGATCCCCAGGAGCCGCCGAACAGCACCCACTTGTCGATGCCCAGGTGCTCACGGATCAGCTCCAGGTCGGCGACCAGGTCCCAGGTGGTGTTGTTCTCCAGGCTGGCATGGGGCGTCGAACGGCCGCAGCCACGCTGGTCGAAGGTGACGATGCGGTAGAGGTTGGGATCGAAGAAGCGCCGGCTCAGGGCATCACACCCGGATCCCGGGCCGCCGTGGATGAACACCACCGGCAGGCCATCGGGCGAACCGCTCTCGTCGACATACAGCACATGCGGTTCGTCCACCGCCAGCTCATGGCGGGCGTAGGGCTTAATCTCCGGATACAAAGTCTGCATTCTGGGCTCCGATACTGTGCGTAAGCTCGACCCCTTGCGGGTCTGCGCCACCTGTCCTGCCGGGCATCATAACGAGGAAAAGGGAGTTAGGCATGTCACCTGGGAAGATGATTTTCGCGCTCGCGCTGATTCTGCTCACGCTCACCGGTTGCGGCCGGGACGATCCCGCCGCCGCGCTGGATGCCGCCGTGCAGCGACTGCAGGACAACCTCGAGGCGAAGAAGACCGGCGCGGTGCTCGACCAGTTGCACCCGCAGTTCACCGCCCAGAAGGAATTCGACCGCGAATGGGCCAAGCGCACCATGACCCTGCTGTTCCTGCGTCACAACAACGTGCGCATCCTGGCCCTGGGCAAGACCAACCGCATCGACCCGACCTACAGTACCAAGGGCTACACCGAGGCCCAGGTGGGACTTGCCGGCGCCGAGGGGCTGATCCCCGACGCCGCGCGGCACTATGCCGTGAAGCTGGAATGGTGGCTGGAGGACGGCGAATGGAAACTGGCACGGCTCGACTGGGAATGACGCCCAGGCTGCAACACCGCATCCGTGCCGCCGGCCTACTGGTAGAGGCCGGCCGCATCCTGCTGGTCAAGCACGTGGTCGGCGACGACACCTACTGGATACCGCCGGGGGGAGGCTTCGAGTCCGACACCGACGCCTCCACCCGCGATACGGTGAGGCGCGAGTTCTTCGAGGAGACCGGGCTGGAGGTGGACGTCGGCCCGCTGGTCTACGTCCGCGAGTTCGCCGAGCCGGCGATGGGCCGCTTCCACATGGAGCTGTTCTACCGCATCGATGCCCGCCGCGGTGAGCCCACCCTGGCCAACCTCAAAGGCCTGGGCGGCGACGAGTTCGACATCCGCGAACTGGCCTGGATCAGCCGCGAGGAACTGGCCGCCCTGCCCTTCTATCCCGCCGAACTGCTGGACGACGCCTGGGATCGCCTCGCCCCCGCCCTGCCGACCATCCGCCATCTCGGCCTGCAGACCTAGCCCGACACCGCTCTTGTGGGAGCGAATTCATTCGCGAAAGGCCGGGTACCGGTGGGATCGATGGGATTCGCTGCGCTCTTCCCATCCTACGAAAGCCCTTCACCGCACGGCGCTGTAGGGGCGAACTCATTCGCCCATGGCCGCAACGCGGCCCCAGGCCGTCTCAACGCCCGTACCGCTCCCGCCCCCAGGCGAGCATCGCCAGCAGCAGCTGGCGGATGACCTTGCGGGTGGGCACGGCGAGGTCTTCGCGGAAGGCGAAGGGCTCCACTTCGTTCATGTAGGTGCGCTGGGCCAGTTCCAGCTGCACGGCGTGGATGTGCTGGTCGGGCTGGCCGTAATGGCGGGTGATGTGGCCGCCCTTGAAACGCCCGTTGAGCACATGGCTGTAGCCCTCGGCGCGGGCGCAGACGCTGACCAGCGCATCGGCCAGGCCCGGGTCGCAGCTGGCGCCGGCGTGGGTGCCGAGGTTGAAGTCCGGCAGGTGGCCGTCGAACAGGCGCGGGATGAAGGCGCGGATGGAGTGGGCGTCGAACAGCAGCGCATAGCCGAACTCGCGCTTCAGCCGCGCCAGCTCTTCGACGATGCGCCCGTGGTACGGCGCCCAGATGCCGTCCAGGTAACCGGCGCGCTCCTCGGCCGAAGGCTCGCACCCCGCCCGGAACAGCGGCTGGCCGTCGAACATCACGTCGGGGAACAGGCCGGTGGTGGCGGTGGCGTAGAGCGGCGTGTCGTCAGCCGGGCGGTTGAGGTCGATGACGTAGCGCGAGTAGTTGGCCGCCAGCAGCCCGGCGCCCAGCTCGGCGGCGAAATCGTAGAGCAGCGGGATGTGCCAGTCGGTGTCGATCAGCGAGCGCGCGCCGTCCACCAGGCCGGCCTCCACCGCCGGGGTCAGGCGGGTGCCGGGGTGCGGCATGCTGATCAGCAGCGGCACGCGGCCGGGGGTGAAGTCGAGGACGTTATCCAAGGTCGATCTCCTGTCCATGGCGCACCACCCGCTTGGGCAGGTCGCCGCCGAGCCAATAGGCCAGTTGTGCCGGGCGCTCGATGTCCCAGGCGACGAAGTCGGCGAGCTTGCCCGCCTCCAGGCTGCCGCAGCGCCCGGCCAGGCCCAGGGCACGGGCGGCGTTGAGGGTGACGCCGGCCAGGGCCTCTTCGGGGGTCAGGCGGAACGAGGTGCAGGCCATGTTCAGCATCAGCCGCAGCGACAGCGCCGGCGAGGTGCCGGGGTTGAGGTCGCTGGCCACCGCCATGGCCACGCCATGGCGGCGCAGGGCCTCGATGGGCGGCAGCCGGGTTTCGCGCAGCAGGTAGAAGGCGCCGGGCAACAGTACGGCGACGGTGCCGGCGGCGGCCATGGCGATGGCGTCTTCCTCGGTCATGTACTCCAGGTGGTCGGCCGACAGCGCGCCATAGCGCGCCGCCAGGCTGGAACCGTGCAAGGACGACAGCTGCTCGGCGTGCAGCTTGACCGGCAGCCCAAGCCCGCGCGCGGCCTGGAACACCCGCTCGACCTGGGCCGGGGAGAAGGCCAGGTGCTCGCAGAAGGCGTCCACCGCATCCACCAGGCCTTCAGCGGCCAGTTGCGGCAGGATCTCGGTGCACACCTGCTCGATGTAGTCGTCGGCGCGCCCGACGTATTCCGGTGGCAGCGCATGGGCGGCCAGGCAGGTGGTGGTGACCGTCAGCGGCAGCGCCTCGCCCAGGCGCCGCGCGACCCGCAGCATCTTGCGCTCGCTGGCCAGGTCCAGCCCGTAGCCGGACTTCACCTCCAGCGTGGTGACGCCGTCACGCAGCAGGTGCCGGGCGCGTGTCACTGCGCTGGCCAGCAGTTCGTCCTCGCCGGCTTCGCGGGTGGCGCGCACGGTGCTGGCGATGCCGCCGCCCCGGGCGGCGATCTCGGCGTAGCTGACGCCCTCCAGGCGCTGCTCGAATTCGGCGCTGCGGTCACCGCCGAACACCAGGTGGGTGTGGCAGTCGATCAGCCCCGGGGTGACCCAGGCGCCGCCCAGGTCGATGCGCTCGGCGCCGGTGGCGTCGGGCGCCTGGTCGAGCGGCCCGACCCAGCGGATCAGCTCGCCCTCGGTGAGCAGGGCGCCGTCCTCGATGATCGAGTAGCGCCCGCCCTGCAGGGTGGCGAGACGGCAGCCGCGCCAGAACCTCTTCATTGCAATCCTCCTGTCCGTGCGGAAATCGTCTCCAGGGCCGGCACCTCGCGCAGCAACGCCACGGCGGCGCCGATATCGGGGGCCAGCCAGCGGTCCTCCTCGTAGGCCGGCACCCGCTCACGCAGCAGGGTGCGGGCCGCTGCGGTGCCGACGCCGGTGGCCAGCTCGCCGAGGAACTCCTGGGCCTGCGCCGCCAGCAGGTACTCGATGGCCAGTATCTGCCGGCAATTGCCCAGCGCGCGGCCGAGCTTGAGCGCGGCACTGGTGCCCAGGCTCAGGTGGTCTTCCTGCAACCCGGAGGTGACGAAGTTATCCACCACCGCCGGTTGCGCCAGGTGGCGGTTCTCGCCGGCCAGGGCCGCCGCCACGTACTGCACGATCATCATTCCCGAGTTGACCCCCGGGCGGCTGACGAGGAAGGCCGGCAGGCCGCTGACCAGCGGGTTGACCAGGCGATCCAGGCGACGCTCGGCGATGCCACCCAGCTCGGCCACGGCTATGGCCAGGAGGTCGGCGGCCATGGCCACGGACTCGCCGTGGGGGTTGGCCTGGGAGATCACCCGGTAATGGTCCGGCGTGCCCAGCACCAGCGGGTTGTCGTTGGCGGAATTGAGCTCGGTCTCCACCTGCCGCGCGGCGTGGTCGAACTGGTCGCGGCAGGCGCCGTGCACCTGCGGGATCGAGCGGATGCTCAGGGCATCCTGGGTACGCAGGCCCTGGCTGGCGGCGATCACCTCGCTACCGGCGAGCAGCGCGCGCAGGTTGGCACCCACCTTCTGCATGCCCGGGTGCGGCTTGAGCTCGAGGATCGCCTGGTCGAAGGCGGCGAGCTGGCCGCGCAGGGCCTCGAAGCTCATGGCGCCGATCACGTCGGCCCAGCGCAGCAGGTGCTCCAGGTCGGCCAGCGCCAGGCAGGCGAGGCCGGTCATGCAGGGCAGGCCGTTGACCAGGCACAGCCCGTCCTTGGCGCCCAGCTGCAGCACCTGCAGCCCTTCGGCCGCCAGCGCCTCGGCAGCGGGCACCACGGCGCCGCGATAGCTCACCTCGCCGACGCCGAGCAAGGCAATGCCGACATGGGCCATGTGGGTCAGGTAGCCCACCGAGCCCTGGGACGGCACGCGCGGGGTGATGCCGCGGTTGAGCAGGTTGAGCAGCCCTTCCACCACCTGTGGCTGCAGGCCGGACTTGCCCTGGCTGTAGTTGGCGATGGCGCAGCAGATGATGGCGCGGGTCTGCTCGTCCTCCAGCACCGGGCCGACGCCGCAGGCGTGGCTGAGCAGGGTGTTGCGCGACAGCGCGGCGAGCTGTTCGCCCTCCAGCAGGATGTCGCTCAGGGCGCCCAGGCCGGTGCTGATGCCGTAGGCACGTTCGCCGCGCTCGACGATGCGGCGGACGATGGCGTGGGCGTTGTCGATGCGCGCCCAGGCAGCTGGCGACAACTCCAGGCGGTGGCCGCCTCGGGCCACGGCCACCACGTCGCGCCAGCGCAGCGCGCCGTCGCCGAAGACAGTGGTTCCGAGGGTGGCGGGGTTGGTCTTCACGATGTCCATGCCGTCCTCACAGGTTGGCCACGCGGCGCTGGACGAAACGGTCGACGTAGTCGTCAGCGGGCTGGTGGAGGATTTCCTTCGGCGCGCCGACCTGGATCAGCTGGCCGTCCTTGAGGATGGCGATGCGGTTGCCGATGCGCACCGCCTCGTCGAGGTCGTGGGTGATGAACACGATGGTCTTGTTCAGGCCCTTCTGCAGCTCCAGCAACTGGTCCTGCATGTCGGCGCGGATCAGCGGGTCGAGGGCGCTGAAGGCCTCGTCCATGAGGATGATGTCGGTGTCCGCCGCCAGGGCCCGCGCCAGGCCCACGCGCTGGCGCATGCCGCCGGAAAGCTGGTGCGGGTAGGACTTCTCGTAGCCCGCCAGGCCCACGGTGGTGATCCAGTGCTGGGCGCGCTCCTGGCACTGCGCCTTGCTCTCGCCGCGCACCTTGAGACCGTAGGCGACGTTGTCGAGCACGCTCTTGTGCGGCAGCAGGCCGAAGCTCTGGAACACCATGCTGATCTTGCGTCGACGGAAGTCGCGCAGGGCCTGCATGTCGTAGCGCAGGATGTCCTGGTCATCCACCAGGATCTCGCCGCTGGTGGGGTCGATCAGGCGGTTGAAGTGGCGCACCAGGGTGGACTTGCCCGAGCCGGACAGCCCCATGATGACGAAGATCTCCCCCGCCTCGATGGACAGCGACAGGTCGTTGACCCCCACCACGCAACCGGTGGCGGACAGCACCTCGGCCTTGCTGCGCCCCTGGCGGATCAGCGCCATGGCCTCCTCGGCGCGCGGGCCGAAGATCTTGTAGACGTTCTTCACCTGGATCTTGCTCATTGGCTGGCCTCGTGGCGGGAGCGGCCGTAGGCCTGGGTGATGCGGTCGAAGACCACGGCGAGGATGACGATGGCCAGGCCGGCCTCCAGGCCCTTGCCGACGTTGAGCGTCTGGATGCCGATGAGCACGTCCTCGCCCAGGCCGCGGGCCCCGATCATGGAGGCGATCACCACCATCGACAGCGCCATCATGGTGGTCTGGTTGACCCCGGCCATGATGCTCGGCAGCGCCAGCGGCAACTGCACGCCGAACAGCTGCTGCCAGCGGTTGGCGCCGAAGGCGTTGACCGCCTCCATCACCTCGCCGTCCACCTGGCGTATCCCCAGGTCGGTGAGGCGGATCAGCGGCGGCGCGGCGTAGATCACCGTGGCGAAGATGGCCGGCACCTTGCCCAGGCCGAAGAGCATCAGCACCGGGATCAGGTACACGAAGCTGGGCATGGTCTGCATGATGTCCAGCAGCGGCATCAGCAGCGCCCGCAGGCGGTTGCTGCGCGCCGAGAGGATGCCCAGCGGGATGCCGATCAGCACCGAGATGAAGGTGGCCACCAGCATCAGCGCCAGGGTCTGCATGAGCTTGTCCCACAGCCCCACCGCGCCCACCAGGAACAGCAGGCCTGTGATCACCAGGGTCGGCAGGACGCGGCGGGTGGCGTGCCAGGCGATGGCCGCCACCAGCGCCAGCATCAGCCACCAGGGCGTGGCGCGCAGCAGCCACTCCAGGTTGACGATGGCCCACAGCAGGGTGTCGGAGATGTGCCGGAACACATCCCCGTAGTTGGTCACCAGCGCATCGACCCAGCCATTGACCCAGTCGGCGATGGAAAATGTGAAGCGTTCGGGAAACATCGGGAGCTCTCCGGGTGAGTGGATGCGCGGGTGCCGTCAGGCGTCAGAGCGATGCGTCGACCTTCTTCGCCGCGTCCTCGCTGACCCAGGCGTGCCAAACCTCCGGGTGCTCCTTGAGGAAGGCCTTGGCCAGCTTGTCCGAGGCGATCTTCTCCTTGGCCATGCGCGCCAGGTTCTGGTTCAGCAGGTCGATGGGCAGATTGACCTTCTTGAGCATCTCCACCAGCTCCGGCGCCTCGTCGTGGAAGGTCTTGGACAGCCCCACCTGGATGGTCACGCGCTTGTCGACGCCGGGCTTCTCGTCGAGCTTCACCAGGTCGGCCTGGCCCATCAGCGGCGTCGGCGACCAGTAGTAGAAGAGAATAGGCTCGCCACGGCGGTAGCTGGACAGCACCGCGGCATCCAGCGCCGGGCCGGTGCCGGGGCGGAAGTTGGTGAATTTGTCCTCGAGGCCGTAGTCCTTGAGCATCTCGCTGTTCTCCAGCTCGCAGGTCCAGCCGGCCGGGCAGTTGTAGAAGCGGCCCTTGGACGGCTCCTCCGGGTCACGGAACAGCTCGGCGTACTGGCCCAGGTCGGCGATGGCCTTGAGCGTCGGCGCCTTGGCTTCCAGCCCTCGCTTGGCGTCGCCTTCCACCAGGTAGCGCGGCACGTACCAGCCTTCCACGGCGCCGACGATCGGCGCGCCCACGCCCACCACCTTGCCGGCCTTCTCGGCCTTATTCCAGGCGTCGCTGCGGCCGATCCACTCCTCGGCGAAGATCTGGATGTCGTTGTTGCCCAGGGCCTGCTCCATGGTGATGGAGTTGCCCGGCAGGCTGTCGGTCTCGCAGCCGTAGCCTTGCTTGAGGATGACCTGCAGCAGGTCGGTGAGCAGCATGCCGCTCTCCCAGTTGAGGCCGGCGAACTTCACCGGCTTGCCGGCTCCGCACCAGCTTTCGGCCTGGGCGGTCCCATGGCCCGCCAGCAGTCCCACGGCACACACCAGGCCCAGCACTTTCTTGTTGAATCGCATGTTCCGACGCTCCTTGAACTTGGTAAGGGTTAAGGCAGAGCAAATGCCCGGAGGGCAGGCCATCGGCTTCCGGGCAGGAAACCGGCCAGAGCCGGTTCCCGTACGTCGGCGACGACGAATTCTCGTGAATGGCGGGTGCGCCCAGGCGCCCCGCTCATCCCGCGTACGACCACTCAGTCATCCAGACTCAACACGGACGGCATCTCCTGCCGCCCCTCACCAGCGCCCGGCCGCACCCAGACGAACCAGGCGATGACCAGCAGGGCGATCCACACCGCGCCTACCAGCAGCGCGGCCTGGGTCTTCGGGAACCAGCCGAGCACCCCGAAGATGAACAGCATGAAGGCGATGGCGCAGGCCGGGCCCACCGGCCAGAACGGCACCGGGAAGGCCAGCGCCGCCACCTCTTCGCGGCCGAGGCGACGGCGCAGGCCGACCTGGGCCAGGAGGATCATCAGCCACACCCAGACGGTGGCGAAGGTGGCGATGGAGGCCACCAGCAGAAACACGTTCTCCGGGATCAGGTAGTTCAGCAGCACGCCCAGCAGCAGCGCACCGGCCATCACCAGCACCGTCATCCAGGGCACGCCGTGGCGCGAGACCCGGGCGAAGCCCGAGGGCGCCTGGCCTTGCTGGGCCATGCCGAAGAGCATGCGGCCGGCGCCGAAGATGTCGCTGTTGATCGCCGAGACGGCCGCCGAGATCACCACCAGGTTGAGCAGGGTGGCGGCCGAGCCGATGCCCAGGCTGTCGAAGATCTGCACGAAGGGGCTGCCCTGGGTGCCGATCTGCGGCCAGGGGAAGATCGCCATCAGCACGAACAGGGTCAGCACGTAGAACAGCAGGATGCGCAGCGGCACCGCGTTGATCGCCTTGGGGATGGTGCGGCGCGGGTCCTGCGCCTCGCCGGCGGTGATGCCGATGATCTCGATGCCGCCGAAGGCGAACACCACCACCGCGAAGGAGGCGATCAGCCCGCCCAGGCCGTTGGGCATGAAGCCGCCGTGGCTCCAGAGGTTGGCGACGCTGGCGGCATGGGTCGCGTCGGCCATGCCGAAACCGAACAGGAGGATGCCGAAGCCACCGAGGATCATGGCGACGATGGCCGAGACCTTGAGCAGCGACAGCCAGAATTCCAGCTCGCCGAACACCCGCACGCTGCACAGGTTGAGGGCGCCGATGAAGAAGATGATCGACAGCACCCAGATCCAGCGCGGCACCTCGGGGAACCAGAAGCTCATGTAGATGCCGAAGGCGGTCACGTCGGCCAGGCAGACGATGATCATCTCGAAGGCGTAGGTCCAGCCGGTGAGGAAGCCCGCCAGCGGGCCGATGTAGCTGCTCGCGTACTGGCCGAACGAGCCCGCCACCGGCTCGCGCACCGCCATCTCCCCGAGGGCGCGCATCACCATGTAAACCGCCGCCCCGGCCATCAGGTAGGCCATGAGCACCGCCGGCCCGGCCATCTGGATGGCCGACGCCGAACCATAGAACAGGCCCGTGCCGATGGCCGAACCCAGTGCCATGAAACGTATGTGCCGGGCGTTGAGGCCCCGGCGCAGGCTGGTCTGTACAGTCATTCCCTTGTTCTCCTTGTTCTTGGGGTGGTGGGCGGCTCCGGCGCCTCCATCGCAAGCGCCGCCCGGCATGACGGGTAGTCGGGGTGCCGGCCTCAGAGGCTCGGCAGCAGGCCCTCCGGCATCAGTGCGTTGAGGCAACCGCTGGCCAGCAGCGCGCTGGCGGCCTCGATGTCAGGGGCGAAGAAACGGTCCTCCTGGTAATAGGGCACCTGGCCGCGCAGCAGGGCGCGGGCCTCCTCCAGCTTCGGCGAGCTCTTCAGCCCTTCGCGGAAGTCCAGGCCCTGGCAGGCGCCCAGCCACTCCACGGCGAGGATGCCGCGCACGTTCTCGGCCATGGCCCAGAGGCGCTTGCCGGCGTTCGGCGCCATGGAGACGTGGTCTTCCTGGTTGGCCGAGGTGGGCAGGCTGTCGACGCTGTGCGGATGGGCCAGCGCCTTGTTGTCGCTGGCCAGGGCGGCAGCGGTGACCTGGGCGATCATGAAGCCGGAGTTGACCCCGCCATTGGCCACCAGGAAGGGCGGCAGCTGCGACATGTGCTTGTCCATCATCAGCGAGATGCGCCGCTCGGAGAGCGAGCCGATCTCGGCGATGGCCAGGGCCAGGTTGTCGGCGACCAGGGCCACGGGCTCGGCGTGGAAGTTGCCACCGGAGACCACGTCACCCTGCTCGGCGAACACCAGCGGATTGTCGGAGACGGCGTTGGCCTCGACCTCCAGCACCTCGGCGGCCTGGCGCATCTGGGTCAGGCAGGCACCCATCACCTGGGGCTGGCAGCGCAGGGAATAGGGGTCCTGCACCTTGTCGCACTGGGCATGGGAGCGCGCCACCTCGCTGCTCTCGGTGAGCAGCGAGCGGTAGGCGGCGGCGACGTCGATCTGCCCGCGCTGGCCCCGGGCGGCGTGGATGCGCGCATCGAAGGGCGCCCGCGAGCCGAGCATGGCCTCGACGCTGAGCCCGCCGCAGACGGTGGCGGCGGCGAACAGATCCTCGGCCTCGAACAGCCCGCGCAGGGCGTAGGCGGTGGAAGCCTGGGTGCCGTTGAGCAGGGCCAGGCCCTCCTTGGCGGCCAGGGTCAGCGGCTCCAGCCCGGCGATGGCCAGGGCCTCGGTGGCCGGCAGCCACTGGCCCTGGTGGCGGGCGCGGCTCTCGCCGAGCAGCAGCAGGGACATGTGCGCCAGGGGCGCGAGGTCACCGGAGGCACCCACCGAGCCCTTGAGCGGGATGTGCGGGTAGACCTCGGCGTTGATCAGGGCGATCAGCGCGTCGATCACCTTGCGGCGGATGCCGGAGAAGCCACGGGCCAGGCTGTTGACCTTGAGCAGCATGATCATCCGCACCAGGGCGTCGTCCAGCGGCTCGCCGACACCGGCGGCGTGGGACAGCACCAGGGAGCGCTGCAGCTTCTCCAGGTCCTCGCGGGCGATGCGGGTGGAGGCCAGCAGGCCGAAGCCGGTGTTGATGCCGTAGGCGGTGCGGTCCTCGGCGATGATGCGTTCCACACAGGCGACGCTGGCCTCGATGGGCGCGTCGGCGCTGGCGTCCAGGCTCACGCGCACCGGCCCGAGATGAACCTTGCGCAGCTGGGCCAGGGTCAGTCGACCGGGCAGAAGATGGAGGTCGAACATGCTCATTCCCCCTTGCCGATCATCGGCAGGTTGAGGCCCTGCTCGCGGGCGCAGTCGATGGCGATCGGGTAGCCGGCGTCGGCATGGCGCATCACGCCGGTGCCCGGGTCGTTGGTCAGCACGCGGGCGATGCGCGCGGCGGCCTCGTCGGTGCCGTCGCAGACGACGACCATCCCCGAGTGCTGGGAGAAGCCCATGCCCACGCCACCGCCGTGGTGCAGCGACACCCAGGTGGCGCCGCTGGCGGTGTTCAGCAGGGCGTTGAGCAGCGGCCAGTCGGACACGGCGTCGGAGCCATCCTGCATGGCTTCGGTCTCGCGGTTGGGGCTTGCGACCGAGCCGGAGTCGAGGTGGTCGCGACCGATGACGATGGGCGCCGACAGCTCGCCGCTGCGCACCATCTCGTTGAACGCCAGGCCAAGCTTGGCGCGCTGGCCCAGGCCGACCCAGCAGATGCGCGCCGGCAGGCCCTGGAAGGCGATGCGCTCGCGGGCCATGTCCAGCCAGCGGTGCAGGTGGGCATCGTCGGGGATCAGCTCCTTCACCTTGGCGTCGGTCTTGTAGATGTCCTGCGGGTCACCGGACAGCACCGCCCAGCGGAACGGGCCGACGCCGCGGCAGAACAGCGGGCGGATGTAGGCCGGGACGAAGCCGGGGAAATCGAAGGCATTGGCAACGCCTTCTTCCTTGGCCATCTGGCGGATGTTGTTGCCGTAGTCGAAGGTGGGGATGCCCTGCTTCTGGAAGTCGAGCATGGCCTGCACGTGCACGGCCATGGACTGCTTGGCGGCCTTCACCACGGCAGCCGGGTCGCTCTGTGCGCGGTCGCGGTACTGCGCCCAGGTCCAGCCGGCCGGCAGGTAGCCGTTGAGCGGGTCGTGGGCGCTGGTCTGGTCGGTGACCATGTCCGGACGCACGCCACGGCGTACCAGCTCGGGGAGGATCTCGGCGGCGTTGCCGTGCAGGGCGATGGAGATGGCCCGGCCTTCGGCGGTGTAGGTGGCGATGCGCGCCAGGGCGTCATCCAGGTCCCTGGCCTGCTCGTCGACGTAGCGGGTCTTGAGGCGGAAATCGATGCGGCTCTGCTGGCACTCGATGTTCAGCGAGCAGGCGCCCGCCAGGGTCGCGGCCAGGGGCTGGGCGCCCCCCATGCCGCCGAGGCCGGCGGTGAGCACCCAGCGACCGGCGAGCTTGCCGTCGTAGTGCTGGCGGCCGGCCTCGACGAAGGTCTCGTAGGTGCCCTGGACGATGCCCTGGCTGCCGATGTAGATCCAGCTACCGGCGGTCATCTGGCCGTACATGGCCAGGCCCTTGGCATCCAGTTCGTTGAAGTGTTCCCAAGTCGCCCAGTGCGGGACCAGGTTGGAGTTGGCGATCAGAACGCGCGGGGCGTTGGCGTGGGTCTTGAACACGCCGACCGGCTTGCCGGACTGCACCAGCAGGGTCTCGTCCTCGTTCAGCTCCTTGAGGGTGCGGACGATGGCGTCATAGCACTCCCAGTTGCGCGCGGCACGGCCGATGCCGCCGTACACCACCAGCTCCTTGGGGTTCTCGGCCACGTCCGGGTCCAGGTTGTTCATCAGCATGCGCAGCGGCGCTTCGGTCAGCCAGCTCTTGGCGTTGAGCTGGGTACCGCGCGGGGCGCGGATCTCGACATCACGGAATTTGGTCATGGCAGGCTCCTGGGAGGCGTGGGGTGTAGAGGGACGGGAATCGAGCCCGGATATCTACACACATATGAACTTGTACATACAAGCATATGCAAGTGAAAGGCCAGTTCGTCGAGGCAGGCTTCAGTTGCTCGCGCAGAACCCCTGGAAGCAGCGAAAAACCTGGGCCCCGGCAGTGGGCGAAGAATCGATGACGAGCAGCAGGGAAAGTAGCCGACCTGTTACCGGGGTGCGCTTGTGGGGCGAAGCGCAGCGTTTCATGCACGGTAATGGGGCGTTCGGTAACGCAGCGGGGAAACAGGGGGAGGGAAACGCAGGTTGGGCCGGGAGGCGTTTCGCTGGGGCACGCAGCCACCACAGCAGAGCCGAGCCAATCAGGCGATGCACCGCTGGGCCTCGCCACGCTCGGCGCCAACCTGCGGTGTCATGTACAACCCAACGGGATCAGCGCGGCTGCAGCTCGATCAGGCAGCAATCCACCACGGTCAGCGCATCGAGCACCAGCTCGCGCAGCGCGCCGTCACCTTCCAGGTGCAGGCAGTCATGGCGGCCGAGGTGCAGCGCCTCGCCGCCCACCTGCACATCCAGCCCCTCACCGGCACTGAACAGCACCAGGGTGCGGGCGGAGCTGAACAGGCGCAGCGGCCCGTTGACGCGCTGCCATTGCAGGCGAGCGCCGAAGCGTTGCGGGGCGTAGATCAGGTTGAAGTCGCGGATGGCGCCACCCAGCAGCTCGCACTGCACGCGGCTGCCGCCATCGAAGGCGAAGGCATCGCCGGGCTTCAGCTCGCGGGAGGGCCTGCCATCCACCACGAGGCGCATGCCGTCGCCCTCCAGTACGGTAATGACGCGCTGGTAGCCGGTGAAGGCGGAAAAGGGACCGGGCTGGCCGACATCGGCGATGGACAGGCGCCAGCCGAAACCCTCGAGGTCGGCACCGCCGTCGCGGAGGATTTCCTGGGTGGAGCCGGCGCCGTTCTTCCACGGCATGCGCGGGTAGTCGACCGCGCGCAGGACCTGGGGCGCACTCATGAGCCGAACCGCCCTTCGAGGCGGTAGCGCGAACCGGGGTAGAGCAGGCGCGCGCTGGTCACGGTATTGCGGCCCGACCAGGTGCGGCGGCGGATCAGCAGGCAGGGTTCGCCGCGCTCGATCTGCAGCAGCCGGCATTCGTCGGCCTCGGCGAGGATGGCCTCGACCACATGCTCGCCCTCGGTGAGCGGCGCGACCTGGGACAGGTAGGCGTGGGGCGTCTGCTGGGTGAAATCCTGCTTGAGGTAGTCCGGCGCCACCGAGGCGTTGACGTAGCGGTCCTCGATCTGCACCGGCACGCCGTTCTCGAAATGCACGATGACCGAGTGGAACACCCGCTGGCCCTCACGCACATCCAGCGCCAGGGCGCGCTCGGAGCCGGCCAGTTCCTCGCCCAGGGCGATCACCTCGCAGCGGTGCGCATGGCCCCGCGCGGTGATTTCCTCGGCGATGTTGTGCACCTCGAACAGCGCGGCCTGGCCCTTGGGCTCGGCGACGAAGGTGCCCACACCCTGCATGCGCACCAGGTAGCCCTCGGCGGTCAGCTCGCGCAGCGCGCGGTTGACGGTCATGCGGCTGACGCCCAGTTCGTTGACCAGCTCGCTCTCGGACGGCACGCGGTGGTGCGGCGGCCAGGTGCCGTCGTCGATCTGCCGGCAGATCATCTGCTTGACGCGGGCGTACAGCGGCGCGGGCGCCTCGCCGGGCTGGACGGCGAAGGACGGGATGTCGACGGACGGGTTGGGCACGGGGATCACTCCTTGGCGGCGCGCCCGGCGGGTAGGCCGGGGGTCTGGTCGAGTTTACGGTCTCGATATACGTCTGTATATGTATATACAAATAACAACCTTCACAGGTCGCCAATCATGCCAGCCTTCTTCACCGAACGAGCCCTGCTTCCCCAGGGTTGGGCCAGGGACGTCCGTTTCGAGGTAGCCGCGGACGGCCGCCTGGGCCGCGTCGAGCCGGGCGCCACGGCCGATGGCGCCGAACACCTGAAAGGCCCGGTCGTGCCGGGCATGCCCAACCTGCACTCCCACGCCTTCCAGCGCGCCATGGCGGGGCTGGCCGAAGTGGCGGGCGACCCCAACGACAGCTTCTGGACCTGGCGCGACCTGATGTACCGCCTGGTCAGCCGCATGCAGCCGGAGCAGGTGGAAGTGATCGCCCGCCAGCTCTATATCGAGATGCTCAAGGCGGGCTTCACCGGCGTAGCCGAATTCCACTACCTGCACCACGACCGCGATGGCCGCCCCTACGCCGACCCGGCGGAGCTGGCCTTGCGCATCAGCCAGGCCGCCCGTCGCACCGGGATCGGCCTCACCCTGCTGCCGGTGCTCTACAGCCACTCCGGCTTCGGCGGCCAGGCGCCCAATGAAGGCCAGCGCCGCTTCATCAACGGCACCGACGGCTACCTCGCCCTGCTGCAACGCCTGCGCGAGGCACTGCCGGCCGACCAGGTACTGGGCACCTGCTTCCACTCCCTGCGAGCGGTCACGCCGGAGCAGATCGACGCCGTGCTGGCGGCGGATGCGGGCGAGGCACCGATCCACATCCACATCGCCGAGCAGCGCAAGGAAGTCGACGACTGCCTGGCCTGGAGCGGCCGCCGCCCGTTGCAGTGGTTGTACGAGAACCTCGACGTGGATCCGCGCTGGTGCCTGGTCCACGCCACCCACGCGGAAGCCGACGAGGTCGAGGCGATGGCCCGCAGCGGCGCGGTGGCCGGCCTGTGCCTGACCACCGAGGCCAACCTGGGCGACGGCATCTTCCCGGCGGTGGATTACCTGGCCCGGGGCGGGCGCTTCGGCATCGGCTCGGACAGCCACGTCTCGGTCAGCCCGGTGGAGGAACTGCGCTGGCTGGAATACGGCCAGCGCCTGCGCGACCAACGCCGCAACCGCCTGCACCAGCCCGGCCAGCCGCGCGTGGGCGATGCCCTCTACCAGGCTGCCCTGGCCGGTGGCGCCCAGGCGCTGGGGCAGCCCAGCGGCGCCCTGGCGGTCGGCGAGCGCGCGGACTGGCTGGTGCTGGACGGCAACGACCCCTACCTCGCCACCGCCGCGGACGATGCACTGCTCAACCGCTGGCTGTTCGCCGGCGGTGATCGTCAGGTACGCGATGTGATGGTGGCGGGACGCTGGGTGGTGCAGGACGGCCGTCACCCCGAGGAAGAGGCGACGGCGCGGGAGTTCGCCGACACGCTGCGCGCGCTGCTGGGGTGAGCCTCAGCGCGGCATCTTGTCGTCCGGCGTACGCCAGATCAGGGCATCGGTGTCGTAGCCCTGCTGCCGTGCCAGCTCCAGCAGGTGCGTGCGGATGTGCTCCGGCACCTCGGGCGTGCGCGAGAGCATCCACAGGTAGGTGCGATCCGGATGCCCCACCAGCGCCGTCTGGTAGTTCTCGTCCAGGTAGAGCACCCAGTACTGGCCCTTGGTGAGATCCGGCGCCAGGCGGCTGAACCAGTTGTCGAAGCGCACCCAGAGCTTGTCGGTATGCCCGGCGACCTGGGGCACGGCCTGCCCCCGGGCCTCCTGCCATTCGCCTTCGGCGGTACGGCAACGGTTGAGCACGCCGACCGCGCCATCCGGCTGCAGGCTGTAGTGGGCTTCGGATTGCGCGCAATGGCGCTGGAAGAACATCGGCAGCCGAGCCAGCTCGTACCAGGTGCCCTGGTAGCGCTCCAGGTCCACCGCGCCCACGGTACGGGGCGGCGCGGCGGGCTCGCCGGAGCCGGCACAGCCCGCCAGCAGCAGCGCGCCGAGCAGCAGTGACAGGCGGGTCATTTCAGGCCCTGCCCCTGGTACATCATCACCTTGTCACCCGCGAACTGGATGCTGATGTAGGCCTTCTGGTCGCCCCAGGTGCAGCTGGTCAGGCCCACGGCCCCCGAGCATTCGGTCGGCTCGCCGATGATCTGCTCGACCTCGGCCTTGGCCATGCCGGCCTTGATCTTCGAATAGTTCTCCTGGTTGATCTTGTTGCAGGCGGCGAGCGCGACGCAGACGGACAGCAGGGCAAGGATGCGCAGTTGCATGGATGACTCCGTGATGGGTGGGATGCCGCGCAAGCTTGGCACAGCGTTGCGCGCAATGCCCATTGGAGTCAGAAGCGCGAGCCGGGTTCCTCAAGGAAGGCGGCTTCCTCCGCGCTGGAGAGTCGACCGAGGATGGCGTTGCGATGGGGGAAACGGCCGAAGCGGGCGATCACCGCGTGGTGGTGCACGGCGTAGTCGAGGAAGCCGTCGAACAGCTCGCGCTCGGCGGGGCTCACGGCGTCACGCAGGGCGGTGAAGCGCTGCACCGCCAACGCCTGGGTGGCCAGGTCCTCGGCATGCTCGAAGACGATCTCGATGAAGACGCGGCGGATCGGCGCGAGCTGCGCATCCAGGCCCCGGGCGATGCCGTCGCGCACCAGCGCCTGGGCGCGGGCGTCGCCGGCGAAGCCGCGCGGCTGGTCACGGAAGAGCATGCGCGGCAGTTGGTCGAGCAGCAGGACCAGCGCCAGCCAGCCCTCGGACTGCCCGGCCCAGTCGCGGAGGCCGCCGGCCAGGGCCTGCTCCACCTGGGTGGCGAAGCGCTGGCGGGCGTCCTCGTCCTGGCTGTCGCGCTTGCCGAACCACAGCCCCTGGCGCGAGGCCGCCACCTCGACGGCGCCGGCCTCGGGGCCGAACCACCAGTCGAGCAGCGGCTGCCAGGGTGCCATCGGTTATTCCTGGTGGTAGCCGGTGACGCGCTCGACTTCCTGCTTGGAGCCGAGGAACACCGGTACGCGCTGGTGCAGCGACGTCGGCTTGATGTCGAGGATGCGCTGGCGACCGTCGGTGGCGGCGCCGCCGGCCTGCTCGATGATGAAGGACATCGGGTTGGCCTCGTACATCAGGCGCAGCTTGCCGGGCTTCTCAGGCTCGCGGGCGTCCCAGGGGTACATGAAAAGGCCGCCGCGGGTCAGGATGCGATGCACGTCGGCCACCATGGAGGCGATCCAGCGCATGTTGTAGTTCTTGCCCAGCGGGCCTTCCTTGCCGGCCAGCAGCTCGTCCACGTAGCGCTTCACCGGGGCTTCCCAATGGCGCTGGTTGGACATGTTGATGGCGAACTCGGCGGTGGCCTCCGGCACGCGGATGTCGTCGTGGGTCAGCACGAAGCTGCCCAGCTCGCGGTCCAGGGTGAAGCCCTTGACGCCGTCGCCCAGGGTCAGCAGCAGCATGGTCTGCGGCCCGTAGATGGCGTAGCCGGCGGCGACCTGCTTGGTGCCCGGCTGGAGGAAGGCCTGCTCATTCAGGCTGTCGTTCTGGGAGAGGTACTCGTCCGGGCAGCGCAGCACCGAGAAGATGGTGCCGACCGAGACGTTGACGTCGATGTTGGAGGAGCCGTCCAGCGGGTCGAACACCAGCAGGTACGCGCCCTTGGGGTACTTGCCGGGGATCTGGTAGGCGTTGTCCATCTCTTCGGAGGCCATGCCCGCCAGGTGGCCGCCCCATTCGTTGGCTTCCAGGAGGATCTCGTTGGACAACACGTCGAGCTTCTTCTGCACCTCGCCCTGCACGTTCTCGGTGCCCATGCTGCCGAGCACGCCACCGAGGGCGCCCTTGGATACGGCATGGCTGATTTCCTTGCACGCGCGCGCGACGATCTCGATGAGGAAGCGCAGATCGGCAGGGGTGTTGTGGCTACGAGTCTGCTCGATCAGATAGCGGCTCAGGGTTACGCGGGACATGGAAGAGGCTCCGGAGGGGAAGGAAAAACGCGCGCAGTTTAGCGCGACTCGCGCCGCAATGCTGCACGCCGCTCGGCAGCCCTCGGCAACGCCCGGATCAGAGGCGCCGAAGGCCGTCGGGGCGGCACGCAGAATCATCTGACGCGGCAAACGCCAACTGGTTCAGCGCAGGCTCAGAGCTCCACCCGGGCCAGGGCGCAGACCTGGTTGCGGCCGCTGCGCTTGGCCTCGTAGAGCGCGGCGTCGGCCACCTGCAGCAGCTCGTCGAGGCTCTGCCCCTGGTCGGGCCAGACGGCCAGGCCGGCGGACAGGGTGACACGCAGCTCGCCGATACGGGTGGCCAGGGCCGTATCCGCCAGCTCACGACGGATCGCCTCCAGGCGCTGCTGCGCCTCGTCGCTGTCGGCGCCGGGGAGGATCAGCAGGAACTCCTCGCCGCCGATGCGGAACACCGCGTCGGTGCTGCGCAGGCTGCATTCGAGGAAGCCGGCGACGCCCTTGAGCATGTCGTCGCCCACCAGGTGGCCATGGCGGTCGTTGAGCTGCTTGAAGTGGTCCAGATCGATCAGCGCCAGGGCGATGGGGGTTTCCTCACGCAGGCTGCGGGCCTGCTCGCGGGCGAAGAATTCGTTGAGGTAGCGCCGGTTGTAGAGCCCCGTGAGCGGATCGCAGAGCGCCTGCTCCTGCAACTGCTCGTGCAGGCTGGAGATGGTCCGCAGGCGTTCTTCGCTGAGGGCCAGGGCCTCGGCCAGCTGCAACTCGCTGCGGTGGCGCTCGGTCACCTCGCGCAGGTAGACCATCCGCCCCAGCATGTGGCTGCCACTGCGGGTGATGCGCTCGATGGCACGCGCACGCACCTCGAAGTAGCGCGGCGGCTCGCCCAGGGTCAGCATCGGCTCGCCGCCGGCCTGCGCTTGCAATAGGGTGTGCAGCTCGACGCCGAACACCGGCCAGCCCAGCAGCGCCCGGCCCTGCCAGCCGCCGCGCAGGCCGGCGAGGCGCAGCGCCGCGGGGTTGGCTTCGATGACCCGGCCCTTGGCGTCGATCACCAGCACCGGGTCGGGCAGCTCCTCCAGCAGCAGGTGGCGCGCCACGGGCAGCAGGTCGAACAGGCGCACGCCGAGGATCAGCCAGGCGAAGGCCAGCAGGGTGAAGGCGAAACTGAAGGGCGTCGGATCGAAACCGAACAGCGTCCAGCCGAACACCACGTAGCTGATGTTGGCGGCCCAGGGCACGCAGGTGACCACCCCGAACGCCAGGTAGTGGCGACGGTGCAGGCCATGGCTGGTAATCACCGCGCGGCTCACCACCGCCAGGCAGAACAGCATCATCACGTAGACGTAGACGGCAGCACCGTGGAACAGCACGCCATGCTCGTACACGACCGGCGCACCGGGCAGGTCCGATGCCGGACCCGTCGCCGGCCCGTAGAACGCCTGGTGCCAGGGGTTGCTCAGGGCCATCCCCCAGACCAGCAGCGGCGCCACCGCCAGCGGCAGGTAGCGATGCACGGGCAAGGGTTCGCGGATGCTGTTGACGTACTGCCAGAGGAACACCGCCCAGAGCGTGGGCACGGCGACGATTCCCGGCCAGGCCATGCTGGCCCAGAACACCTTGCACTCGGCGCCGGTGGCGGCGAGTTCGAGGCCGGCGGTGGACAACCACCAGAGGATGCACAGGTGCAGGATGACGAAGCTGGCGCGCCCGGGAAAATAGCGCTGCCGGCCGATCCAGCGGGCGAGGAACATGATGCCGACGCTCAGCATGCAGGTGAACAGCACGGGGCTGGTGAGGGTCCAGCCGGAAGCACCGCACAGGCTCATGGTCGGTCACCAGGACCGGGCCGGAGGGGGACCGGGCGCCCGGAAGAGTACTGGCCGAAAAGGCGGGCAGCGGGTAGCTGCGGAATGTTGTCGAGCACCGGCCTTCCTGACCTGACGCAAAAAAGAGCGGCGCGTGACCCCTGTCACGCGCCGCTCTAGAAGATACAGCAAAAAGCCACCATTGAAGTGACAACTTCGCGCAACTCGCGGTCTCAGGCGCCCTTGCCCTGCCCCTTCAGCAGGCTCAGCGCCATCAGCACCAGCAGCCCCACGCCGAGCAGCAGCACCGCCCACAGGCCGATGCGTTTCCAGGCCAACGCCGAGTCCTTCTCCGCAGCGACCACCACGGCCTTCTGCTCGGCCAGGCGCAGGTCGCCGTCGAGCTGGGCGCGGCCCATCTTCTCCAGGCTGCCGGGGCCGTAGCCGGGCACCAGGGTGGTCAGCGGCAGCTCGGCGGTCGCGGCTCCCGGTTGGCCGATGGCCAGGGTATAGGGCGGCGTGCCCCGGGCCAGGAACACCACCTGCAGCGCGCGCATGCCCACCTGCAGGGTCGGGGCCTTGGCGCCGAAACCACCGGCACGCGGGTCGACGCTCATCTTCAGGTGCTGCACCGGCGTCCAGCCCGACAGCACCAACTGGTCCTGCACCGCCTCGCTGCCGTCCTGCGGCAGGCGATAGAGCAGCCCGGACGTCAGCCCCTGCCACTGCGCGGTGTCGTTGCGCCGCGCCTGCAGCTGCACCGGTGCCAGGGTATTGGCCTGGTCGAGGGAGAACTTCAGCCGCTCGATCGGCAGGGGCAACGGCAGGTCCCAGGCGTACTCGCCCTTGCCCGTCGTGCTCGCGACCAGCGGCTCGGACCACACCAGCGGTGCCGGGCGGCTCTCCTGGCGGGCACCGATGACACGGGCCTCGGTCAGCAACGGCGCTTCGCGATCCAGCCAGAGCAGGCGCAGGTAGCGCGCCTTCTGTCCCGGCAGCACCACTTCGCGCTGGTAGATGTGGTCATCGCCGAAACTCAGCCGGGCGATCTGCCCGGCGCCCCAGGAGCGCCAGCCCTGCAGGTCGTCGCTGGCCTCGATGCTGAAGCGCTGGAAGCCTTCGCCCGCCTCGCTCCAGTCGATCACCAGCTTCTCCAGGGGCGTCTTCACCGCGCTGGCGTCCAGCAACCAGCCACGCAGCCGCTCGCCTGTGGCGGCCGGGTCCTCCGGCAGCACCTCGACCACGGTGCCGGTGGTGCTGCGCTGCACCCTCACCCGTGGCGCACCCTGGCCTGCATCGGCCGGGCCACGCAGGGGGAACCACTTGAGCGCCACGTCCTCCTCGTTGCGGGTGACCTCCGATTCGCTGCGGGTCAGCGCATAGGCCAGCGGTTCGCCCTCGGCGTTGAAGATGCGCAGGTCGCGCAGGTCCGCGTGACGGGCGACGAAATGCAGCGACATCGGCAGGTCGACGCGGTACCAGGGCCCGTTGCCCTCGACCTTGAGCGGCACCCGGGCGGCGAAGTCGTCCAGGCTGTCCTGGGCCTGGGCCGGCTGCGTCACGCACAACAGGCCCAGGCAGATATTCAGCAAGAGGGGGAAACGGCTCATGCGTTGACCTGCTCCGATTCGGGCGCCGCCCGCTTGGGCGGGAGCGGCGCGAAATAACCGACGACCAGCAGCAACACGCCGACGCCGATGAAGGAAATGATCCGTTCCAGGCCGCCCCGGTTGCCCAGTTCGACGAAGAACAGCTTGGCCACCACCACGGCGATAAGCGCGGCCCCCACCAGCCAGAGCTCGCGATGGACGCGCCTGTGGCCGCCGATCATCAGGCCCAGGGCGATGCTGGTCCAGACTATGGACAGCCCGGCCTGCACCAGCATCGAATCCAGCTGCGCATCCAGCACGAAGGGCACGCCGCCCCAGTGGTGCGCGCTGCGGAAGACGATGGCCGTGGCCAGGGCGAACAGCGAGGCGCCCACTACCCACTGCGGCGCCAGGCGCTGGACAGTGGCGTCGAGGCCGAACTCGCCGAGGTTGTCGCGCAGCCACAGCCAGACCCCCAGCAGGGCGAACAGCAGCCCCAGCTCCAATGGGTTGACCAGCGGCAGGTAGGGCAGCGGGTCGGCGCTGCCATCGCTCCAGGCGTTGGCGATCCAGAACCAGGCCAGCATCATCGCCGCCAGCGGCATGGCCGCCCACAGGCGGTATTCACGCGCGAAGGCGGCGATCG
Source organism: Pseudomonas sp. USHLN015 (assembly GCF_037153275.1). NCBI lineage: Bacteria > Pseudomonadati > Pseudomonadota > Gammaproteobacteria > Pseudomonadales > Pseudomonadaceae > Pseudomonas > Pseudomonas sp. USHLN015. The sequence goes on along the minus strand of NZ_JBBCKP010000007.1, from coordinate 204,241 downwards.
GCCAGGGCAGGCGCATCACCCGGGTGACCAGCAGCAGGTAGAGGCTCGGCAGCAGCGCCCAGCCCAGCCAGCGCCAGGCGTTGTAATGCTCGGACAGCAGCATCAGCAGGTAGCGCAATTCCAGCGCCAGCACGCCGAGGATCAACCAGCAGCCGAGCACGTGGGCAGCGCTGCGGGCTCCCTCCGGCAGCAGGCCATGCAGCTTGCGCAGCGCCAGCAGGTGCACCGCGAACAGCACGCCCCAGCCCAGCCAGCCAAAGTCGGCGGCGGGATGGTAGTTGGGGTGCCAGGCATGCATCAGCGCCACCAGGGCCGCCGGCACCAGCAACAGGCAGAGCAGGGCTAGGGTGCGCCACTGGGCACGCAGCGCCAGCAGCATCCACAGCACGACGGTCACCGAGGCCGCCAGCAGCGCCAGCGGCACCTGCAGCCCAGGTGCGGCGAAGCGGCCGATCTCGGCGACCCAGGCCAGCGTCCACCAGCCGGCGCTCCAGACCAGCAACAGCTGCGACAGGTGCCCCAGGCTCACGCCTTGCAGGCGCGGGTCCTCGCGCCGGGCCTCGCTGTGCAGGCGCCAGGCGCCGACCAGGGCGGCCAGGGCCAGCACCAGCGGCGTCCAGAAGCCGGCGTGGGCCAGCGGGCGCAGGCCCTCGGCGCTGAGCTGGCCGAGCAGCAGCGGGCTCACGCTGAGGAAGCTGAGGCCGGCGACCACCTGCAGCGCCAGGCCGAAGATGAAGCTGGCGCGCAGTTGCAGGTGCAGGCTGAGCCAGACGATCAGCAGGCCGCTTCCGCCCCAGACCGCACTGGCCGTGCGCCAGGGCAGCACGAAGAGCACCGCGAGGTTGATGAATACCAGGCCCACCAGCAGCACCACGGACATGCTGCGCAGCAGGCGCCGGTCATTGCGCACCATGTCGTCGCGGGCCGCCACCAGCATGCCGCCGATCAGCGCCAGGCCGATCAGCGAGGCGGTGACCAGGCCGTTCCAGCCCAGCGCGCTGCCACTGCCAAGCCCGCTGCGGTCCATGCCCAGGAGGAACACGGCGCCACCGAGCAGCTGTACGGCGAAGGCGCTGAAGAGGAAGGTGCGCGAGGCCAGGCGCAGGCCGGCATACAGGGTCGCCAGGCCCGCCAGGGCCCAGGCGATGGCCGTGCCTTCGGCGCGCAGGCACAGCGGCGCGATCAGGTAGAGGAAGGCCAGCCCGCTGCTGGCCAGCATCGGCAAGCCGCTGCGTTCCCAGGCGGAGGCCTCCTCCTCCTGCGCCCCGCGCAGTTGCCAGAAGCTGAACAGCAGCGCCACGCCCAGCATCAGCGCGCCCAGCGACGCGCCTTCCAGCAGGCTGTCGACGCCCAGGCGCAGGCTGCCGAGGAAGGCCAGGGCCGCCCCCACCTGCAGCAGCAGGGCGAAGGCGCGGGCCAGCGACCGGCGCTGGCGCAGGCCCAGCCAGAAGATGCCGGCGCCCTCCACCGCCCAGGCGGCGGAGGTCCAGCGCGCATCCAGGCCCAGCGGAATGGCCAGGGTGCCGAAGACCACGCCGAGGGCCATGCAGGTTTCCACCAGCAGCAGCGCGCGCCCCGGCGCACGGCCCGCCAGCACCCGGGCGATCAGCATGTACAGCAGGCCCAGGGCCAGGGCGCTGAAGGCGGCACCGAACTCGATGTGATGGATCACCGCGTACTGCAGGCCGAAACCGACCAGCGGCGGGCCGAACAGCACGGTGCCGTCGATGTAGTCGCCCTGGCGCGCCGACCAGCGCAGCAGTGCGTCGCGCTCGCCATCCGGCGCGGCGGCCGCCTCGCGCAGCTTGCGCCGGGCGAACAGCAGGCCGATGGCCAGGTACATGAGGAAGAACAGCACCAGGAAGGGCTCGGTACTGGCGAACAGCTCCGGCGTGTAGGAGCGCATGCCCCAGGCGAAGCCGATGCCGAAGGTGCCGACGAAGCCGATCAGGTTGAGCAGGCGCCAGGCCTTGAACCAGGCGATGGCGAAGATGCCCGCGTTGAGCAGGGCGAAGTAGGAGAACAGCGCGACATGGTTGCCGCTGCCGGTGGAGGTGAGGATCGGTGCGGCGAAACCGCCCAGCGCCGCGGCGGCGGCCAGGCCCAGGGCATCCTGCAGCACGGCGAGGATCGCCGAGCAGATCGTCACCACGATCAGCAGGATCAGCGCCATCTTCGGGTCCAGCAGCGGGTGCAGCCGCATCGCCGCGAACACCGTCAGATAGAGCACCGCGATACCCGCGCCCTGCAGCATCAGGCCGTAGTTGGGATTGCGCCGGCGCAGCCACCAGCCCAGCCCCAGCAGGGCGATGGCGGCAGCCGCGACGCCCGCATAGCGCACCTCGATGGGCACCACCATGCCTTCGGTGGCATAGCGCAGGAGGAAGGCCAGGCCGAGGAACAGCAGCAGCACACCGACCCGCAGCACGGTGTTGCCGCCGAACAGCCAGTTGCGTGCAGCCTCGAAGCCGCGCTCGAACAGCGAAGGTTCGCGAGGCGGCGGCGGTGGAGGCGGCGTGACCGGCGTGCGCGTGACCACGGGTGCGGGCTGGCGTGGCGGCAGTGGCTCGGCGGCGGGCTCGGGCAGCGCCTCGAGGGTCCAGTCGCTGACCTCCGGCTGGCGAGGGGGCGGCGTGACCACCAGCGGCTCGGGCTCCAGCTCCGCCGGCAGCTCCCAGACCAGCTCGCTGTCGTCCACCGGTTTCTCGGGCGCCGCGTCTTGGGCATGGGCGACCGGCACGGCGGGCACATCGGGCGAAGGCGCTTCGGCAGGCGGCGTGGCGGCGGGTGCGGGCTGCACGCCACTGCGCTCGACCTTGAGCAACCGTTCGTGGATGGCCTGGGTGCCGACATCGAAGCGGGCGGCGAACTCGCGCAGCTGCTTCTGCAACGCGGCGTTTTCCGCGCTCAGCCCCTGCAGGCGGATCGCCTGTCCGAGGCCCAGTCCGAGCAGGCCGCCCAGCAGGGCCCCGGTGATGGATTCACCGGCTGCCGCTCCCATGGCCAGTCCTACCAGCATGAAGATCCATTGCATGCACTGAATTCCCAAATGACTGAGAAGAAACGCCAGATCCCTGCACGTTCAACGCCGTCGCCCGGCGTAAATAGGGACGCGCCAGTATATCGAGCGAAACGGAACACTCCCTACAGACGAATGCTGGGCATCTCACAGACACAGAAAATTCATCCGCTTGCCCATCAACCATGAAAATGGCTTATCCGGTCGGCGGCAACCTGTTCACAAATTCGCCAATCCCGCTATGATGCGCGCCCTCCCAGCCCCCGCCCGTACCCAAGCCATGAAGACCATGCTCATCGTCGGCGCCGATATCGACCGCACCGAAACCTGGATCCGCTACGAAAAGAGCATGTGCCACGCCTGCGTCTCCAGCTGCTGCACCCTACCGGTGGAAGTGCGCATCAGCGACCTGATCCGCATGGAGCTGGTGGCCGACTTCGAGCGCGGCGAGCCGCCGAAGAACATCGCCAAGCGCCTGATGAGGGACGGCCTGGTGGAGCGCTTCAACCAGAAGTCGGGCATCTTCACCCTGACCCGCATGTCCAACAACGACTGCTACTTCCTCGACCGCAAGTCGCGCCTGTGCACCATCTACGACAAGCGCCCGGAAACCTGCCGCAACCACCCCCGGATCGGTCCGCGCCCCGGCTACTGCGCCTTCAAGCCCAACCCCTGATCCCACGCCCCGCTTCGCTTGCCCTTGAGGGAGCGAGTTCATTCGCGATACCCCGGCCCCTGGCTGAAGCCCGGGCTACGGTCCGAGCGGCGATGCGCGCCCTGAAAAACGAAAACGCCCCGCGAGCCAGAGCCGGCGGGGCGTTTTTTTGAGCGGAATCAGCCCTTGCCGAACAGCTTCTTGGCCAGGCTGACCACGGCCAGCACCAGCGCGCCGGCAACGATGCCCACCACGCCATTGACCAGGGTCGGCACCAACCAGCCTGCGGCGCCCGCCGCTTCGGCCAGGTGGTGGATAGGTTCATGGGCAGCAGGAATGCCGTGGGTGAGGATGCCCCCGCCCACCAGGAACATCGCGGCGGTGCCGATCACCGACAGCCCCTTCATCATGTAGGGCGCGGCACGCAGGATGGCGCGGCCGATGCCCTGCGCTGCCTGGCTGGCCTTGCGACTGAGGTACAGGCCCAGGTCGTCCAGCTTGACGATGCCGGCTACCAGGCCATACACGCCGGCGGTCATGATCGCGGCGATGCCGACCAGCACGGCCACCTGCACGCCGAAGGAGGACTCGGCGACGGTGCCCAGGGTGATGGCGATGATTTCGGCGGAGAGGATGAAGTCGGTGCGGATCGCGCCCTTGATCTTGGCCTTCTCGAAGGCCACGACATCCACATCGCTCCTGGCCAGCGCCTCGACATGGGCGGCATGGCCCTGCTCGTCTTCCTCGGCGCTGTGCAGCCACTTGTGGGCGAGCTTCTCGAAGCCCTCGAAGCACAGATAGGCGCCGCCCACCATCAGCAGCGGGGTCACCGCCCAGGGCGCGAAGGCGCTGATCAGCAGTGCGGCCGGCACCAGGATCGCCTTGTTCACCGCCGAGCCCTTGGCCACCGCCCAGACCACCGGCAGCTCACGCTCGGCCTGCACGCCCGAAACCTGCTGGGCGTTGAGGGCCAGGTCGTCACCCAGAACGCCGGCGGTCTTCTTCGCGGCGACCTTGGTCATCAGGGAAACGTCGTCCAGGACGCTGGCGATATCGTCGAGCAGGGTGAGCAGGCTGGCTCCGGCCATGTGGAAATCCTTGAGTGGGTAAGCGTTGCGAGGGCGGAATGATGCAACAGCCTACGACGCCGTTCCATGCGTCAGACGGATTTCCGAGCAAAAAGCTGATGGAACGCCACCCCGGCAGGTTGCCTGCCGGGGCAATCGGACCCAGCCCCTAGCCGCGCGTGCGGTCGGGCCCGATCTTCAACGGCGGGTCGCCCTCCTTCGCCAGCTCCACCGGCTTGGGCTCGGCCTTGGGTTTGGGCTTGATCAGGCTGAAGTCGATCATCGCCTTCGGCGTGTAGGGGTTGCCGATCATCAGCGGGCGCGCCTTGAAGTCCGCGCTGACCAGGCTGCGACTGGGGTCCAGCTCGTCGAAGCGCAGGCCGGCGAGATCCGCCCAGGTGTGCACCAGGCCGGCGCTGCTGAAGGGACGGTCGAGCGTACCGGCGAAGCTGCGCGGATGGCTGCGCTGCCACGCGGGGCTGGTCCAGACCATGAAGGGGATGGTGTACATCGGCGCAGTGGGCGCCGCCTCGTTACGGCCCAGCACCTGCGGGTGCTCGGGGTCGAACACCGCCTCGCCGTGGTCGGACAGATAGAGCAGGAAGCCGTTCGGGTCGGTGGCCTTGAAGCGCTCGATCAGGGTGGAAACCACGTGGTCGTTGAACAGCACGGCGTTGTCGTAGCTGTTGTAGGTGGGCAACTGGTCGTCGGTGACGTTCGGCGGCACGCCCTGGCGGTCGGTGAAGCGCTCGTACTCCGGCGGGTAGCGGTACTGGTAGCTCATGTGGGTGCCCAACAGGTGCACCACGATGAACTTGCGCGGCGCCTGGTCGGCGAGGACCTTGGAGAAGGGCTCGAACACGTCGTCGTCGTACTGGCGGGCGTTCTGGTTGCGGTTGTTGTTCAGGTAGACCTGCTCGTCGGCCTGCTTGGAGAAGGTGGTGAGCATGGTGTTGCGCTTGGTCAGGGTCTGCTGGTTGGTGATCCAGAAGGTCTTGTAGCCCGCCTGCTTCATCATGTTCAGCAACGACGGCTTGCTCAGGTAGGCGTCCGGGTTGCTCGCGTCGGCGAAGCTCAGCACCTGCTGCAGCGCCTCGATGGTGTAGGGGCGCGGGGTGACCACGTTGTCGAACACCTGCAGCTCGTCGCGCAGCTTGTCGAGGTTGGGGGTGGTCGGGCGCGAATAGCCATAGAGGCTCATGCGCTGGCGGTTGGTGGACTCGCCGATGACCAGCACCAGGGTCGAGGGCTGGTTGCCGTTGATGTCGCGCAGGTTGGCGAGCGGCGCGATGCGGGCGTTGCCTTCCAGCAGCTCCTGCATGTTCGAGAGCTGCTGGCGGTACTGCCGGTAACCCACCGCCAGTTGCCAGGGCGCGGCCGGCTCGAGGCGCTTGTCGATACCGTCCATGGCCTGCTCGAAGCTGTCGTTGACCATGATCTGCTTGGTCACCGGGTAGCCGAGCAACCCGACCAGCAGCGCGACACTGACCACCAGCGCCTGCCGGCGGGGCAGGTACACCGGTCGCAGGCGCCGCCAGATCAGCCAGGCGACGGCGGCATAAGCCAGGAGCACCAGCGGGATCCACCAGGTCATGTACTGGGTCAGGTATTCGCTGGCCTCGGCGGCATTGGACTCGAACATGATGAAGATGACGCTCTGGGAGAATTCCTGGCCGTACACCAGGAAGTAGAAGAGCGCCGGCAGCGAGGCCAGCCAGAGCATCACGCCGATTACCGCGGCGAGGGTGCGGGTGCGGGCCGGGAACAGCAGCACCGGGATCAGCCACAGGCCGCTGAGCAGGAAGGCCTGGCGGAAGCCGGTGAAGCCGCTGGTGTCGGTGGCGAGGATCAGCGCCTGGGTGAGGCCCGAGAAGCACCAGAAGAACAGGAACAGCCAGCCCAACCCGGCCCAGTCGAGTTTCCGGGCCCCTTCATCACGCGCGTGCGACGGCATAAGAACTCCATCAGTCGGATACAGGCTGCCGAACGAGACGGCAGGAACTTCACGGACTGTGCACAAGGGCATGTGAAAACTTCGTCAAGAAGGTGTGCGAGCCCCTGGAATCCGCATCCGCGCATGACGAGCCGTCGCGCAGGCGGGAAAAATCGCTACACTCCCCCGCCACCAGCGCCCTCAGGACACGGAATGTCGATGCCCGCCCCCGACCAGAACGCCCGCCTTCGCCAACTGCTCGTCTACTGGCTGTACGCCGCCGCCTTCGGCCATCTCTGTGCCGGCATCGCCCTGACCTGGGCCAATCACCTGCCGCTGTTCGAGCTCTACCAGCAGAGCGTGGAGCGAGCCTTCTGGGCCGGCGCGGTACCGGACGGTGCGCGCGCGCAGCAACTGTGGTGGCAGGCCTTGTTCGGCGCGACCATGCAGAGCTACGCGGTGTTCATGTTCGCCCTGGTGCGCCTCGGCGACCGCCGGCGCAACGCCTCGGCCTGGGGCTGGATGATCCTCGGCATCCTGCTGTGGGCCCCGCAGGACATGCTGCTCTCCGCGCAACGGGGTATCTGGACGCACCTGTGGGTCGACGGCTTCGCCCTGCTCGCACTGCTGCCGCCCCTGGCCTGGCTGTACAGCCACGATCGCCGCAGCGCCCCGGACTGACCGCTCATCGGCGGCGACGAGCCGCTTCCGGCGCACGCCACGGGCAAAGACCCCTGGAATCCGACGATCGGCGCTGTTTCACTTCTATTTCCCCGGACTTCCCAGCCGTTGCGCTTTGCCACCCCGAAGCCCCGTGGTTACTGGGCTGCAGGCCCTCCCGCCCTGCGCCCGGGCGCCGCGCCAAGCGCAACGGCTGGAAATTGACACCCTGTCAATTCGCGACAAATAACCACCTTATTGCCGAAATTTGCAGAAAATATCGCGATTATTTCTGCAAAATTCGTTGATATCTCTTTCCTTCCGTCTATACCTACCTCCTTGTCGCCACCCCAACCGGCCATCCGCCGGACACCGGCGTCACCTCGCTCCTAGAGCGCCCACAAGGCCACTGGAGCACCACGGAGATACCCTCCGACCATCACCAAGGAGCTACACAATGCAAAGGAAGTTCGTAGGAAAGTCGTTGATCCTGGCCACTCTTGCCTCTCCCGCGATAGGACTCGCGGCCGAGCTGGTAGATGTCGCCAAACTGCCGACCCGGGCGGGAATAGCCGGTGGCAGCGATATCCACTCCGACCTGGGCCTGGCCGCCGAGGAGCTCGACAAGGGCACCAGCGCGAAGCTGCCGAACGGCACCCAGGTCACCCGCTACCAGCAGTACTACAAGGGTGTGCGGGTCTGGGGCGAAGCCATCACCGAAACCCGCAACGGCAGCACCAAGCGCAGTGGCCGGATGCTGGTGGGCATCGAGCAGGACCTGGTGCGTGACGCCACCCCCACCCTCACCAGGGAGCAGGCCCTGCAGCAGGCCAAGGCCCTGGTGCAGAGCAGCCAGCCGCTGAGCAACGAGCAGAGCGAACTGGTGGTGCGGCTGAACGAGCAGAAGCAGGCGCAGCTCGCCTACGTCGTGTCGTTCTTCGTGGGCGGTGACGAGCCGTCCCGCCCGCACTTCATGATCGAAGCGAACACCGGCGAGGTCCTGCAACGCTGGGAAGGCCTCAACCACGCCGAAGCCACAGGCCCGGGCGGCAACGCCAAGACCGGCAAGTACCTCTATGGCACCCAGTACGGCCCGCTGATCGTCAACTCACGCTGCGAAATGAACAGCGGCGACGTGATCACCGTGAACCTCGCCAACAGCACCAACAACACCAGTGTCAAACCCTTCCGCTTCGCCTGCCCGTACAACGAGTACAAGCTCACCAACGGAGCCTACTCGCCGCTCAACGATGCCCACTACTTCGGCAACGTGGTGTTCCAGATGTACGGCAACTGGTTCGGCGGGCTGCGTCCGCTCAACGAGAAGAAGCTGTACATGAAGGTGCACTACGGCAACGGCTACGAGAACGCCTTCTGGGACGGCCAGGCCATGACCTTCGGTGATGGCAAGAACCGCTTCTACCCGCTGGTTTCCCTCGACGTATCGGCCCACGAGGTCAGCCACGGCTTCACCGAGCTGAACTCGGGCCTGGTCTACGACGGGCAGTCCGGCGGCATGAACGAGGCCTTCTCGGACATGGCCGGCGAAGCCGCGGAGTACTTCATGAAGGGGCAGAACGACTGGAAGGTGGGTGCCGATATCTTCAAGGGCACTGGTTCGCTGCGCTACATGGACCAGCCGAGCCGTGATGGCAGCTCCATCGATAACGCCAGCGACTACTACGAAGGCATCGACGTGCACCACTCCAGCGGGGTGTACAACCGCGCCTTCTACCTGCTGGCCAAGTCGACCGGCTGGAACACCCGCAAGGCCTTCGAGGTCTTCGTCGACGCCAACCGCTTCTACTGGACCGAGACCAGCACCTTCGACCAGGGCGCCTGCGGCGTGATCAAGTCGGCGCAGAACCGCAGCCTGCCGACGGCGGATGTGGTCAACGCGTTCAAGACCGTGAGCGTGACCTGCAAGACCTCGCTGTAGAACGGGCCAAGCCCCTGCCAAGCCCCCTGCCGGCACCCGCCGCAGGGGGTCATGAAAATGGGCATCGAACAGCGGAACGGGGCATGACGCCCGCACGACGGCCCCAGCGCGACTCCTCTTTCTAAAAACGCCAGGGTTCAACTGGCCACTTGCCACTCAAGTTCTGTCAGAGTATTCCGAAACAAAAGTAAGCCGCTGCAAGAGCGGCTGGAATCTCCACTCGGATGGAACTGAACCGATGTCATCCCTGCGCTCCGTCAGCCTGCAGACCAAGATTCTGCTGGCCTTCACCCTGGTCAACCTGATCAGCATCGCCACCTTCATCAGCTATGCGCAGTACGTGAAGTCCCTGGACATCCGCGAGCAGATGGACAACCGCCTGCGCGCGGCGGCCCACGCGGTGCCGCGCCTGCTGGGCAACGACTACCTGGAGCGCGCCCGGACGGCCGACGGCCTTCGCGAGGGCGAGTACCTGGAACAGGTGCGCAACCTCGGCGAGTACGCAGGCGAGGTGGACCTGAAGTTCGCCTACACGCTGATGGTCGACAGCGGCGACCGGGTGTTCTACCTCTCCGATGGCGCCAGCAGCGGCGAGATCGCCAGCGACAGCTATGCCAAGCACCTGGAGGAATACGCCGACGCCAGCCCGGCGGTGACCCGGGCGGCCCGCAGCAACCAGGCGCAGTTCGACGAGTACACCGACAGCTACGGGACCTTCCGCTCGATCTTCCTGCCCATGCGCACCAGCGCCGGCCAACCCTATGTGGTGGGCGTGGACGTGACCCTGAGCAGCCTCGATGAGGCCATCGCCGACAGCCTGCGCAGCCTGCTGCTGATCGGCGCGGTGACCCTGGGCATCGGCCTGCTGCTGTCCTGGCTGGCCACGCGCATGCTGGTCCACGCCATCCGCCAGATCACCGGGCAGCTCAACCGCATCGCCCAGGAACGCGACCTCTCGCACGCCCTCGCCGTCACCAGCAACGACGAACTCGGGCAGATGGGCACGCGCCTGTCCGGCCTGCTGCAGGACCTGCGGCAGACGCTCTCCGGCGCCCTCGGCATGGCCGACAGCAACCAACAACTGGCGGAAACCTTCCTCCACCGCGCCGACGACATCACCCAGCAGATCCAGCAGGCCGCGCACCAACTGGCCGACGTCGACCAGCACGGCCAGTCGATCCAGCAGGCCGCCGGGCAGTCCCACAGCCTCGCCGGCGCGGTGCGCAGCAACCTCGAACGCACCAGCGCCGAGCTCAGCCGCGCCCACCAGGAGCTGCAGCAACTGATCGCCGACGTGCACGGCAGCACCTCGTCCAACATCGAACTGGCCACCGACCTCGACGGCCTCAGCCGCGAGGCCGAGCAGATCGGCCAGGTGCTGCAGATGATCGCCGGCATCTCCGAGCAGACCAACCTGCTGGCGCTCAACGCCGCCATCGAGGCCGCGCGTGCCGGTGAGGCCGGCCGTGGCTTCGCGGTCGTGGCGGATGAGGTGCGCAAGCTCGCCGGCCAGACCAAGAGTGTGCTCGCCGATGCCCACCAGGTGATCGACCAAGTGACCGGCGCCATCCGCCAGATCGCCCAGCGCATGGGCAGCACCGCCGAACGCTCGCGCGCCCTGGCGGGCAATGCCGACGAGGCGCTGGACGCCCTCGATGCGCTGGTCCGGCAGATGGACGAGGTGAACGCCAACGTCGAGCAGGCGCTGACCAGCAGCGAGAACATCCAGCACGCGGTGGCCGACATGTCCGGCCGCCTGGGCGACATGCGCGGCGCCTTCGAGCACACCCGCCAGGACGTCGACGCCATCAACCATTCCGCCGCCGAACTGGGCAAGACGGCGCGTGCCCTCAAGAGCGGCCTGGGCGCCTTCCGCACCTGATCGGTGCAGGCGCGAAAACTGACCGCTCGCACAAGATCGCCGGCGCCCCTATAATCCGCGCCCCCCCGCAGGAGAGCGAGGCGCCATGCGCCTCCGCCGAAGGCGCAAACTCCCATAATCGCTCAGGCAGAAGTCACTGCGGGTTCCATGATCGCCAACTGGAGAGCGGCCGCCGGCGAGCGGCCCACCGAAGGGGCAAGCGGCCAACGCCGCGCAAACTCTCAGGTACACAGGACAGGGGGAGGGGCAGCACAACGCAGGAGTTCTGTGTGCTTACCTACGTCTACCTGATCGCCATCGTCGCCGAAGCCATGTCCGGTGCCCTCGCCGCCGGCCGGCGCAACATGGACCTGTTCGGCGTCAGCCTCATCGCCTTCCTCACCGCCCTCGGCGGCGGCACCGTCCGCGACATCCTCCTCGGCCACTACCCGGTGAGCTGGACCCAGCACCCCGAATACATCTTCCTCACCATCGGCGCCGGCCTCTCGGCCATGGTCCTGGCCAGGTTCATGCACCACCTGCGCCAGCTGTTCCTGGTGCTCGACGCCATGGGCCTGATCGCCTTCACCGTGATCGGCTGCAACGTCGCCCTGGGCCTGGACTACGCCCTGCCGGTGGTGGCCATGGCCGGGATCATCACCGGCATCTTCGGCGGCATCCTCCGCGACATCCTCTGCAACCGCACCCCGCAGGTCCTGCGCCAGGAGCTCTACGCCAGCGTCTCCCTGCTGGTCGCCCTGCTCTACCTGGGTCTGCGCCAGCAAGGCGTCGACGACGACCTCAACCTGCTCGCCTCCTTCAGCGTCGGCCTGCTGCTGCGCCTCTCGGCGATCCGCTTCGGCTGGTCGCTGCCGATGTTTTCCTATGCGCCAGGGCGTTGGGAGCATTGAACAGCTTTGCCGCCAGCCCCCCCTGAAAGCAGGGAGCGCTGAACGAACAGTCCCGCCCGGGTTTCGGCTCGATATCGGTAACGGGCCGACAGATAGATGCCGAACGGCATAACGCTGGATGCGTGGCGAAATCCCACCATTCCTCCGAAGTCCCCCTGAAACCGATTTCGATGAAACGTCGCGCGAGCGGCTGGCGGTTTCATCGGTTGGCTGATGTCGACGTGACTGCCGCCGCAGGTGTGGCTCTATGCCGCACTCATGGCACTGCTCTCGACGGCGCTGCCGATCGACTGGATGGCCTTGGGGATCCAGAGCGAGGGGTGAACCCAGGCGGCCCCCATGAGCAGCCTGGGGCGGCGCCGAGCGAGGCGGTGTCGGTCTACCCGGTGGGCCGGCTGGCCCTGGCGCGGTCCGGTGTTCCCGTGCGCAGCTGCCGAGCACGGCCGCATCACCAGATCCTGTGTCGCGCGGATGATGGCACTGCGCTGTTTCGGCCTTGGTTTCGCCTTGTCCGAGGGGTAAAATCCACACGTTTTCCGGGCTTTTTCCCGGCCTGTGACGGCCCTGTCCAAAGCCCGTTTTTTCACCACGACGATGCGTCGCCCGTAGGACCCGCTGCAAGGATCGCAGTCGCCTTGAGCGCGCGACCCATCGGGACATGACCCATGCCGTTCGGGCCGCCCCCCAAGCTCAACCTCCGTAACCTCATCCTGCTGTTCGCGCTCGCCGCGACCCTGGCGACGCTCGCCAACAACCTGCTGGTGACCTATGGCATCCAGCGCCAGGCGCTGGTGCAGAACGCCCTGGAGGCCAACCGTGCCTATGCGGCCAAGCTTGCCGCCAGCATCAACGAAAGCCTGGCCGGTGACCTGGAACGCCTGCGCTTCAGCGCCAACCTGCTGGGCAATGCGCCGGGTGACGCGCAGCGGATGGCGCTCGAAGCGGAGCGCCTGCTGATGCAGGACCGCAGCTTCAATACCGTGCTGGTGGCCGATGCCGCGGGCACCGTGGTGGCCTCCAAGCCGGACAGCCTGGGCATCAATGGCCAGGCCCTGCGCTCGCGGGAAGCCCTGCAGCAGCGCCGGGCGATGGTCAGCCCGGCATTCCGCTCCCTGGCGGGCAACCTCATCGTCTTCGTCTCCCACCCCATCTGGGGCCGCGACGGCCAGTACCTCGGGCTGATCGGCGGCACCATCTACCTGGGCAAGCCCAATGCCCTGGATTCGCTTGTCAGCCAGCACTTCCACCACGACGCCTCCAACGTCTACCTGGTGGACCCGGACCGCAAGGTGCTGTTCCACCCCGACGCCAGTCGCGTCGGCGAACGGCTGGGCGCCAACCCGATCGTCGATGCGGTGCTAGAGGGGGAAAGCGGCGCCATGCAGGCCATCAACTCACGGGGCGTGGAGGTGCTCGCCGGCTACGCCAGCGTGCCGTTGAGCGGCTGGGGCGTGGTGGCGCAGCAGCCCCTGGCGGCAGCCCAGGCGGCGCTTGAAGATCTGATGAAGCGCCTGCTTGCCGGGCTGCTGCCCATGAGCCTGCTGGGCATCGGGCTGATCCTCTGGATCTCCGCCCGCATCAGCCGTCCGTTGCGGCAACTGGCCGAAAGCGCCGCGCAGCCGGAGCGGGCGGAGAAGGCCCTGCGGGTGAAGGCCTGGTTCTTCGAGGCGTGGATGATCAAGCGCGCACTGCTGGCGGGCCTGGAAGTGACCCGGGCCAAGCTCGGCCAGCTGGACCTGCAGGCCAAGAGCGACCCCCTGACCGGGCTGGCCAACCGGCGTGCCATGGAGGAGCGCTTGCAGGCCTGGCAGCGGCTGGGCACGCCGTTCTCCGTCATCAGCCTGGACATCGATCACTTCAAGCGGGTCAACGACACCTTCGGCCACGACACGGGCGACGACGTGCTGCGCCAGTTCGCCGAGCTGTTGCGCCAGAGCTGCCGGGAGCGCGACCTGCCGTGCCGTGTCGGCGGCGAGGAGTTCATCCTGCTGCTGCCCGACGCGCCCCTGCGCACGGCAGCAGAGGTGGCCGAGCGCTTCCGCGCCCGGCAGGAGGCCACCCCGATCGACCCGGTGGGGCAGATCACCGTTTCCCTCGGCGTGGTGCACTGGTCGCCCCGAGGCGGGCGCAGCGTGCAGGACGTGCTCAAGCGCGCAGACGAGCTGCTCTACCAGGCCAAGCAGGCCGGGCGTAACCGGGTGATGGCGGACGAAACGCTGCTGTTAGAGCCAATCAGTTGACGTCAAGAATTCATGCTGTAAAAAATTCCTGACAGCCAATTCCTACGTAAAAGTCGCCGTGATATACAACGGCGGCTTTCTCGAGCCCTTCTTGCCGTCAAAGGACTGCTGTCATGAATCGAGCCTTCTCGCTGGTCTGGAATCCCCGTCTGCGTGCCTGGTGTGTCGCCGATGAGCATGCCCGGCGGCGCAAGGCGGGGTCGGGTGCGGTCCTTGCGTGCGCGCTGCTGGCTCCGGTCGCGGCGCTGGCGGCGGACCTGCCCACCGGCGGCCAGGTGGTCTCCGGCAGCGGCGCCATCAGCCAGCCCAACGCCCAGCAGATGGTCATCGACCAGTCCAGCAACAAGCTGGCGATCAACTGGCAGAGCTTCGACATCGGCGCCGGCAAGCGCGTGACCTTCAACCAGCCCGGCAGTGACGCCATCGCCCTCAATCGCGTGGTGGGCAGCGACGGATCGAAGATCATGGGCCAGCTGGATGCCAACGGCCGGGTCTTCCTGATCAACCCCAACGGCGTGCTGTTCGGCAGCGGTGCCCAGGTCCAGGTCGGCGGCCTGGTGGCCTCGACCCTGGACATCGACCCGCAGGATTTCGAACGCGGCCACTACCGCTTCAAGGGCGACGGCACGCCGGCGGCCGTGGTCAACCAGGGCACGATCACCGCAGCCGATGGCGGCGCGGTGGCGCTGCTGGGGGGCACCGTGAGCAACCAGGGGGTGATCGTCGCCCAGCAGGGCAGCGTGGCCCTGGCGGCCGGCAACGCCATGACCCTGGACTTCGCCGGCGACGGCCTGCTCAAGGTCCAGGTGGACGAGGCGGCGGCGGATGCGCTGGTGGAGAACCACAAGCTGATCCGCGCCGACGGCGGCAAGGTGCTGCTCACCGCCGACGCGGGCGATGCGCTGCTCAAGACCGTGGTCAACAACACCGGCGTCATCGAGGCCCGCACCCTGGGCCAGAAGAACGGCAAGATCATGCTCATGGGCGACTTCGACGGCGGCGTGGTCAAGGTGGCCGGCACCCTCGACGCCAGCGCCCCGAACGGCGGCAACGGCGGTTTCATCGAGACCAGCGGTGCCCGCGTGCAGATCGCCGACGACGTGAAGGTCACCACACTGGCCCCCAAGGGCAAGACCGGCGAATGGCTGATCGACCCCTACAACGTGACCATTTCCAACGCCCCCAGCTCCGGCATGGGCGGCTTCAACGGCAACGCCAACGACAGCGTGCTCAACGTCACCACCCTCACCAACGCCCTGGCCAGCACCGGTGTGACGGTGACCACCGGCGTCGGCGGCAGCCAGGCCGGCAACATCACCGTGGATGCGCCCATCAGCTGGAGCGCCAACACTGTGCTGGCGCTCAACGCCGCCGGCAGCATCATCATCAACAAGGACATCACCGCCACCGGCAACAACGCCGGGCTGTCCATGTCCTACAGCGGCAGCTACAGCCTGAACAAGGGCGCCCGCGTGACCCTGTCCGGCAGCAATGCCAGCCTCAGCCTGGCGGGCACCGGCTACACGCTGATCCATGACATCAGCGCCCTGCAGGGCATCAACAGCAGCGGCTTCTATGCCCTGGGCAACGACATCGACGCCAGCGCCACCGCCGGCTGGAACGGTGGCGCCGGCTTCAACCCGCTGGACGGGGTGAGCGCCAACTTCGCCGGGCTTGGCCACAGCATCGACAAGCTGACCATCAACCGCGGGCTGGAGAACGACGTCGGGCTGTTCCGCACGGTGAGCGGTAACGTCCGTGACCTGACCCTGTCCAACGCCCGCATCATCGGTCAGCAGAACGTCGGCGGTGTCGCTGCCACCCTCGGCGGCAACCTCAACAACGTCCACCTGACCGGCAGCGTAGTCGGCGCCGGCGTCTTCGTCGGGGGCCTGGCCGGCTCGGTGAACAACGGCTCCATCCGCTATTCGTCCTCCGCCGGCGATGTGGTCGGCCTGGCCGTGGTGGGTGGGCTGGTGGGCAACGTGCAGAACATCGCCGTAGCCGACTCCTACGCCACCGGCTCGGTCACTGCCACCGTCAGCAACACCGGTGCGTTTGCGGGCGGGCTGCTCGGCGAGGTGAGCGGCAGCGCGACGCTGACCAACACCTACGCCAGCGGCAAGGTCACCGGCTACACCACCACGGGCGGCCTGATCGGCGGCGGCTTCCTGCCGACCATCACCGTCAACACCAGCTACTGGGACATCAACAGCACCGGCCAGTCCACCTCCCTGGGCGGCGGCACCGGCCTGTCCAGTGGCGTGCGCAACCAGTCCACCTACGCCGGTTTCGACTTCACCAACACCTGGGTGATGTTCGAAGGCGATACCCGGCCGATGCTGCGCAACGAATATTCCACGACGATCTTCACCCCCCACGCCCTGCAACTGATGGGGCTGGACCTGACCGCCAACTACAGCCTGGGCACCGACCTGAGCCTGGCCAGCGCCATGGCCGCCAGCGGCGGCTACTACAGCGAGGTGTGGGGAGCGTCGGGCTTGCGCCCGATCGGCAACAACGCCCAGCAGTTCACCGGCAGCTTCAACGGGCAGGGCCGCAGCATCAGCGGCCTGGCCATCAACCGTGCGGCCACCAACTACGTCGGCCTGTTCGGCTACACCTCCAATGCGACCCTGGCCAACGTGAAACTGCTGGGCGGCAGCGTCACCGGCAACGACGGCGTCGGTGCCCTGGTCGGGTACATGCAAGGGGGTACCCTGGGCAACGTATCGGCCAGCACCACCATAAGCGGTACCAGCACTGGCGAGGCCAACACCGGCGGGCTGGTGGGCACCAACGACGGCGGCGCCATCGCCGATGCCTCCGCCACCGGCAATGTCACCGGGGCCGGCTACCAGGTCGGTGGCCTGGTCGGCTTCAATGTCAACGGCGGCAGCATCACCCGCTCCTATGCCACCGGCAACGTCACCGGCACCAACACGACCGCAAACCTCGGCTACGTCGGTGGCCTGGTGGGCGCCAACGGCTACAGCGGCGATGGCGGCTCCATCAGCCAGTCCTACGCCACCGGCACGGTGAGGGCGTCCTCGGGGCCGGTCGGCGGCTTCGTCGGCCACAACGAAGGCAGCATCACCGACTCCTATGCCACCGGCGCGGTGATCGGACAGGGTTCCGCCAGCAACATCGGCGGCTTCGCCGGGGTCAACTTCGTCAACGGCACCATCGGCAACAGCTATTCCACCGGCTACGTCACCGGCCCTGCCCAGGTTGGCGGCTTCACCGGCTACAACAACGGTACCAACGGCGCCATCAGCAACTCGTACTGGAACACCCAGACCAGCGGCCAGCTGCAAGGCACTGCCGGTGGGCTGTCGGGCGGCATGACCGGGCGTACCACCGCGCAGCTCCAGGGCGGGCTGCCGTCCGGCTTCTCGTCGTCCATCTGGGGCACTGGCGCCAACCTCTACCCCTACTTCACCTGGCGCTACAGCAGCACACCCATCGCCGTCAGTGGTCGCGTCTTCAGTGACGCCGGCAGCATTGCCCTGGCGGGCGCCACCCTGACGGCCATCTCCGGCAACGCGGCCATCGGCAGCGCCAGCAGCGGGGCGGACGGCTACTACTACATCCTCAGCGACGCCAGCGGTCTGAATGCCAATGGCGCCATCGCCTACCTGGATGGCAACGCCACGACGGGTGCGGCCTTCAGCGATGTGATCGGCACCAATGGGGTCCAGGGGCTGGATGTCTACGGTTCCGCCGCGCGCCTGGTCACCGGTCAGGCCAGCCTCTCGGCCACCCGCAACCGCTACCTGGTCACCCGAGGCAGCTATGCCGACAGCGACGTTGACTTCTTCGGGCTCGCTAACTTCTTCGCCCTGACCAGCAGCGGCTATGGCCTGTACCTGTCTGCCAGCGCTGCCAACTATGCCCTGGACCTCCACTTCGGTTCCGGCGGCCTGCTGAGCCTCGACAGTGGCGGCAGCTTCAGTGTCAGCGGCACCCGCCAGCTGTCGGCAGGCGGCAATCTCAACGTGGCCGACCGCCTGACCTGGGGCGATAACGCCGCGCTGACCCTCAGCACCAGCAATGGCGGCAACGTCGTGCTGGGGGATGGCATCGGCGCCGCCAACGGCAGCCTGACCCTGTCCGCCACCGGTTCCGTGACCAGCAACGGGGGCGTCGACCTCGGCGTGCTGAATCTCACCGGCGGCACCTGGAGCCAGGTGGCCGCCAGCCTGCCCAGCTTCAGCGTCACCGACTTCCGCCTCAGCCCCGGTGCCACCTTCGTGCGCGCCCTGGGCGGTGACGGCAGCCTCGCCACGCCGTACCGCATCACCGATGTCTACGGCCTGCAGGGCCTGGCCTCCACCAGCCTGGCGGGCAGCCGCTTCGTCCTGGCGAACGACATCAATGCCTCCAGCAGCGCACTGTGGAACAGCGGCACCGGCTTCCTCTCCATCGGCAGCCTGGCCAACCCCTTCATCGGCCGGTTCGACGGGCAGGGACATCGCATCGGCGGCCTGGCCATCAACCGTCCCGGCAGTACCTACAGCGGCCTGTTCGGCTACAACGCCGGCTACGTCGGCAACCTCAACCTGGTGGGTGGCAGCGTGGCCGGCGGCACCTACGCCGGCGCCCTGGTGGGCTACAACGCCGCCGCCGGGGTGGTCGAGCGGGTCAGCAGCGACACCGCCGTCACCGGTACGGGCAACGTCGGCGCCTTGGTCGGCACCAACGCCGGCACAATCAGCGAGTCCCTGGCCACGGGCAGCGCCAGCGGCGGCCTCAATGGCGGCGGCCTGGCCGGCAGCAACGCCAGCACCGGCACCCTCCGCGACAGCTACGCCACCGGCAGCGCCCAGGGCAGCGCCACGGCAGGCGGCCTGGTCGGGTTCAACGACGGCAGCCTGCTGCGTGTCTATTCCACGGGCACGGCCAGCTCCAGCGTCGGCGCGGTCGGCGGCCTGGTGGGCAGCAATGTCGGCACCGCCACCGGCAGCTTCTGGAACACCACCACCAGCGGCCTGGCCCAGGGCGCCGGGGCCGGCAATGGCAGCGGCATCTCCGGGTTGACCAGCGCTCAGCTCACCAGCCTGGCGCCCTTCGTGGCGGCCGGCTGGAGCATCGATGATGCCGGTGGCACGGGCGCCACCTGGCGCATGTACGAAGGCCACAGCGCGCCGCTGCTGCGCAGCTTCATGACCGCCCTCAGCGTCAACGTCGGCAACGCCAGCAAGACCTACGACGGCAGCGCCACCAGCAGCACCGGCGCCCTGGTGTACCCCATCGGCTACGACCCGGCCCTGGTTTCCGGCAGCGCCCTCTACACCGCCAACAGCGCCAACGCCGGCACCTACAGCGGCGCCAACCTGCGCGCGAGCGGGCTCTATTCCAGCCAGTTCGGCTATGACATCGAGATGCTCGCCGGCACCCTGACCATCGACAAGGCCGCGCTGACCATCACCGCCAGCAACGCTAGCAAGACCTACGGCCAGACTGCCTCGCTGAGCGGCTTTACCACCTCGGGCCTGGTAGCGGGCGACCAGGTCAGTGGCGTGGACCTCACCAGCCTGGGCTCCGTCTTCAATGCTGGCGTCGGTAATTACGCCATCGTTGCCAGCAACGCCCAGGGCACCGGACTGAGCAACTACGACATCACCTACGGCAACGGCACACTGGCCATCGACAAGGCCGCGCTGACCATCACCGCCAGCGACGCCAGCAAGACCGCCGGCCAGGTGGCGAACCTCAGCGGCTTCACCACCGCCGGGCTGGTGGCGGGGGACCAGGTCAGCGGTGTCAGCCTGGCCAGCAGCGGTGCCGGGGCAGGGGCTGCGGCCGGCAACTACGCCATCGTCGCCAGCAACGCCCTGGGCAGTGGCCTGGCCAACTACGACATCAGCTATGTCGACGGCCTGCTCACCGTCACCGGGACCCTGCCTTCCAGCACCGTCAGCGATCCGCGCGTGCAGGTGGCGCAGATGACCGGCAAACAGCCTGGCAATGAAACCGAACGGCCCCTGGTGGTGGCCACCCCGGCACTCTTCGCACCGGCCGAGTTCGGCGCGCAGCTCAACCTCGTCAACAACGGCATTCGTCTTCCCGAAGGAATCTGAAGATGCGTTCGACACCCGTGCTGGCCGGCCTTGCCGCCTCACTGATCAGCCTGTCCGTCTCCGCCGCCACCGCGCCGGATGCCGGCCAGGTGCAGCAGGGCCTCGACCAGCAACCCCTGCAGCTCAGCCCCCGGCAGTCCCTGCCGCTCAACCTGCCGGACGCGCCCGCCGACCCGGCGGCGGACGCCGGCCCGCGCCTGCAGGTCAACGGCTTCACCCTGGAAGGCAACAGCGCGCTGGGCAGCGAGGAGCTGCTGGACCTGCTGGCGGACCTGCCCGGCAAGGAACTCAGCGTCGGCCAGCTGCAGGCCGCCGCCAACCGCATCACCCGGCGTTACCGCGAGCAGGGCTACCCCCTGGCGCGCGCCTACCTGCCGGCCCAGGAGATCGAGGGCGGCGTGGTGAAGATCGCCGTGCTGGAAGGGCGCTACGGCGAGATCAAGGTGGACAACCCGGTGGGCCTGGGCGGCAGCGCCCTGGCGCCGCTGTCCGCGCTGAAGGCCGGCGACGCCGTACAGGGCCAGCCGCTGGAACGCAGCCTGCTGTTGCTGCAGGACACCCCCGGCGTGGAGGTGAAGTCCACCCTGCGACCCGGTGCCAGCACCGGCACCACCGACCTGCTGGTGGGCCTGCAGCAAGCGCCCCTGGTCACCGGCTCGGTGGACATGGACAACTACGGCAACCGCTTCGTCGGCCAGTACCGACTGGGCGGCACCCTGAACCTGAACAACCCGCTCAACCTCGGCGACCGTCTCAGCCTGCGGGCCATGGGCAGCGACCAGGACCAGCACTACGGCCGCGTGGCCTACCAGTTGCCGCTCGGCCCCTGGGCCACCCAGTTCGGCGTCGCGTACTCGGACATGGACTACGAGCTGGGCAAGGACTTCGACGACCTGCGCGCCCACGGCAACGCGCGCATCGCCAGCGTCTACGCCATCCAGCCGCTGGTGCGCTCGCGGGACTTCAGCCTGTTCACCCAGCTGCAGTTCGACGACAAGCGCCTGAAGGACGACATCGACCTGTTCGACGAGAAGAGCGACAAGCACGCCCGCGTCGTCACCCTGACCCTCAACGGCAACAGCCGTGACGACCTGCTCGGCGGTGGGGTCAACAGCTTCGCCCTCGGCTGGAGCCAGGGCAGCCTGACCCTCGACGGCACCCAGGCCCAGCGCGCCGACGACGCCACCGCCGGCACCCGTGGACGCTTCCACAAGCTCAACCCCAGCCTGGTGCGCCTGCAGCGCCTCAGCGGCCGCCTCAGCCTCTACACCCAGCTCCAGGGCCAGTGGGCCGACGGCAACCTGGACAGCTCCGAGAAGCTTTACCTGGGCGGCGCCTATGGCGTGCGCGCCTACCCCCAGGGCGAGGCCTCCGGCGACCAGGGCTGGCTGGCCAACGTCGAGCTGCGCTACGCCCTCACCGAGGCCTGGCAGCTGTCCACCTTCGTCGACCACGGCGAAGTGCGCCTGAACAAGGACACCTGGACCTCGGACGACAACCACCGCAGCCTCTCCGGTGCCGGCTTCGGCGCGCTGTGGGCGGCCCATGGCTGGCAGGTCAACGCCGTGGCGGCCTGGAAGCTGGGCAACGCCGAAGCCGAGAGCGACGTGGAACGCACGCCGCGGGTCTGGGCCCAAGTGGTGCGCGCCTTCTGAGCCGTTGCCCCTGCCTGATGGGCAGGGGTATCGCTGGGTTTGCCGGTGCCTCGGACGCAGGGTAGAGAAAGGTCGCCCCTATTCGGCGGCGGCCTCATCGCACGGTGGTGAACCGGACCCAGCTTCCAAGTACGTCTTCATCACCGTCGGTGTCGGCTTCAGGGATGAACCTGACCAGGCTCACGCCCCCCTGCGGCATCAGCACTCGATGCCGATCATCCACTGGGTCTTGTCAGCGTTGCTGCGGTCCAGATCGGCACGACGGACGAGCGGTTCCGTGCATCCCCGAGGCTTGATGTACTCCTGCGCTGCGCGCGCCGCCTCATCGATCGGCATGGGGTGGCGGTCATCCCGCTCCACGGTGATATAGAAGGGCTTCTGGAACATCACGATGTAGGCATCCAGCGTGTAGCGCTGGCCGGCGATCTCGAGGTTGGCGTGGTACTCGTCGAAGCGAGTGAGATGGCGGGTGTCGATCTCACGGGACAAAGCGCATCCCTGGACCAGCAACACGAAGCCCGACAGGCAGGCCAACGAAGTCATTTTCATGTGTCTCTCCTTATGCAGGCTCCACTCGAGTGCGAAACCCCTCAGTAAAAACGCCGGCTCGCTCCGGCAGGGGCCCGCTCAGTTACCAACTGGAGGTCAGCCAAACCATGGCGAATTAGTAGTACAGGCGGACGGGCTTCGGTAATTTAGCGCCACGCATGTTACTGAACTCGTTTTTACCTATGTGGCCGTCCCATACATATGCCCCCTTTCTACTATGGTGCATCCTCGTTTACGTGGATTGGCCAAGAATACTGCGCAGCTGATGATACTGTTTTGCGATTTGCCCCTCTTGAAATTCGAACCTAGGAAAACAACAAGAAGCGCCCCACTTTTTAATGAAGCCACTCTTATTCCCTCTGAAAATCCCCGCTTAGACGATCAGGTAAAATCCACCTCCTTTTCCATCAGTCAAGCCCCCCTAAAGCACCGCCGGTAAAATATCTAGTATCAATGTCCGCTGCCGGCTCAAGTCCACCGTAAAATTCTTTTATATCGAATCTCTTTGATAGACCATCTGCATACACTTGCATAGCAAGCATTATGCGGCCAATATCAAGCGACGGGATTTCATTGAAAGAAAGCTCAACATCCACTTCGCCCTTGTACTTAATCACCCTCAACAGAACCAACGGAAGGCATACCGCCTCCGAAATCTTGAATCCACGTAGCTTTCCCGTAAGGCAAACATCACCCTCATAGGCAAAAAATGCGTCAATTAAGGCCTTATTAATCCCTGCAATGTCAATTTTTCCAAAATCTTCAGAAGCAGCCAAATTAGAGAGCTCTTGGGACTCCGCCTCTATCAACTTCAGCAACATAAATAAGTCGCCAGCTGCAATTTGCTGAAGAACAACCTCATAGGACTCAGACATAAATAATCAATCAACAAAGCCTTTGAAAGTTCCATCCATATTTAGCCGAACACCTCGACCATCAGGCAGCCACTTCTCCATAAAGGTAAGCCCTTTATCTGTTGTAACCTGTTTGAATCCCCCAGGGGCTCGGACAATTTCCCGCAAGTGCTTCATCGCCTGATCGTTCCAAGTGCTCATTGACCCTGTAGTTTTCCCCAGACATCTGGATTCCTACCGGCATGCTTAGATAGGGCGTGTCCGATTACCGTGCTGCCCTTGTAAGGGGCTTGGGCAGACTCAAGAACCGTCTTAACTTCACCGAAAGATGCAGTTGCTTTTGTACCATCGCCCGCCGCACCAGAAGCCACTTTGGAAGCATTCAGCTTTCCATCCACTGCCTTGGCGACCCGCTCGAGAGCCTTGCCACCCACACGCTCCAGCACCAGATCAGCTGCTGCAGATACTACAAACTCACCAATGCTGCCAGCCAGACTCTCGTCACCAGGATGCGTTCCCGGCCTGAATGAGTCGATGGCCTTCTGGCCCTCAATGGAAGTGTAGCCGTTGCTCAAGCGATCTAGACCATCCCTAGCTCCGATTATCAACTGACGGCTTGATGGCTGTCGCTATATCCCCAGCCGCTATTTTTCCTCGAGGTTCCTTCGCTACGAAAATTACAACATCATACCCATCAACCCTCCCATAAAAACCCTTTACAGCTTGCCCACCTTGATTCATTAGATGATCAACGGTCTTTGTCCGTTTGGTAAGGATCGTCTGTCCCATTTCTTGAGCGGGTGATTAGGTCGTTTGGATCGACTTCCTTTCTTCAAAAACGGCAGGTGCTGAAGTTAGCCAGAACTACCGGACTATTTCAGACTATCCCTTACGATCCGCCAGTACTTGCCCTACGGACTTGTCCAGACACGGCCAGGAGCAACTGGCTGCAACTGAACATGCGCGCGCAAACGCTTCGCCTTCAAATGCCCGATCGAAACCCATGGGTGAAGTGATGCAAAGAAGCTTGGCTATGCAGCATGATGTTCCGGCTTCAATTCATTAGCCGCGTTGCAACTCCTGAAACCGCCAATTCAGGACAGGCTACTTAGTCAGGATTGATCGGCTTGTATCTTTCAAAACCGACAGAAACTGAAATCGATCAAGATCAACAGCCTACTTCAGGGCACCCTTAGTGACATACTTATTTAAACAGTCTCTCACCTCCTGCCCACCCTCCCCTATGATAGCCAATAGCCCACCAGATTTAGTATCTGGAATACTGGCGCCATAGACAAAATAGCCAACCACATCATCTACAGGCTCATCATCATGATATGTAGTAGTAACTTCTAACTCTTCCTCAGCATGAAAATCCTCACAACGCTCATAGATAACCCTATCAATCTCATCATGCAAAGCTTCTGAAAACGGACCAGCACAAATAAAGCTTTTAGCACCTCTTCCCAAGAGCATATTAACCAACTTACACAATACAACACCCTCAACCGAGGGTTTACTGTAGGCTGTAATTAAAACCACATACGGCACCCAACCAAACCCTAATCCCTCCTCTAAATATTCAACATCTGTCACGAGTAAAATACGGCCATTTTTGCACTTTTCCATCATGACTCAATCTCTCCTCGCTTTATTTTTTCTATATTATCTTTAAATGTTCTAATTTCTGTCTCCAGATGCTGAATCCTTCTCTGCTGCTGCATTTTAATTGCCTCCTTTGGCATATTTTCCATGCCCAACCTTACAGTTGGATTATCTTTGAAATCTTGGATTTTCTTCTCATGCTTGGCAATTTGCTTCTCAAGAGATCGTATGGATTTTTGCTGCTGAACAGTTAATTCTTTTATGCCAGCTTTTCCAGCGCGTCCTGCTGTATCTTTAGCCAGAGACTCACCGAATTTCTTTTCAAGAGCCTCTGCTGTCTCCTTTCCAATTTTATTAGTTACCTTAGCTGCCACCTTCGCCTTGCCAGAAACATCAGGGAAGGCCAAATCGATCACTAGCGGCAGATTATCAACTACATTTTCTTTAAGGCTTTCTGGGAAATATATTTCATAGCGTAGGTCTTTATCCCTGCGCAACATATATCCAGCGAACGCAACGGCATCTTTATCTAAAGCCCGCGCAGCGGATACATCTTTTCCTCCAATAACCCTCAGTGCCTGAAGTGCTACATCTGTATCAACAGTCTTGGGGCAGAGTGGGTCTGACTTGCAACGCTCCTTGGCCTCTTCAATCGCCTCACGAGCAATCTCTTCATGTAGTAAATAATTATACTGAGTCGCATTTTTGGTCACCCATGCCGTATTTTCAGGATCGCCATTGGTTATCCCTGCGGCAAGGATGCCTACGAGTTGTGACGCCATCTGCAGAAGGGTTTCATTACCTTTCACCAAAGCATTGAGGTCTTCGATCAGCGCCTCGTTCGCTCCGGCCGCCAATGCTCCACTTGCAAAGTCACCGCCTGTTGCCTCACTAAGCAAACCTCCCACAAGGGCGTGGATGGCGACTTTTCCCGGACTCCCATCAGCCAGAACATCCTTCGTGTGGTCTCCCACTGCATTGAAGGCGGCCGCTGCAATCGTGTTGAACCATGCCGTTTGCAAGGCATCCTTGAGCTCCACTTCTCGGCCCAACGCCTTGTTCAACGCTGCCGAAGTGCCCGCCTGTAGTGCCTGGTTGCCGGCAAAGCGCCCAATACCCTCAATACTGCTGAGGTCGACCGTAACCTTGCCGGTGACCGGGTTGGTTTTAGTCTTCAGCACACCGTCATAGAAGCTCTCAGTCAGGCCCGCTGTTACGCCTGCAACCGCTGCGTTTTTCAGGCTGTCGCCGCTGAAGGTCTCCTTGAGAGCAGCCCCGAGGTTACCTTTGTTGTTGACCGTGCTGATCGTTCCCGTTGTAGCCAAACTGGTAGCCGCGCTACCGCCTACGGTGCCCAATGCTTCAATTGCCATGGGTCCAACAACGGCTGCAATGAAGACAGCGATCGCCAACTGCGCGCCAACGCCTAGTCCCGAGTGGCTGTACCTGAAGGAGTCATGGATCTCTTTAACCCGGCGCCAGTCGACATCGCCGCGCTGCTCGACCTGCTTCAGCCAGGCCAGTTTCGGGTCAGCAGTCACCATCGCATCGATGGTCTGGCTGACGGTCTTCTGATCGATGTGCTTGATGTCGATCTTCAGGCCATCAGCAGCTTTGATGACGATTTCGCCTTGGACAATCAGTTGGCTTTGCAGCACCGTTTCATCGGTGTTGCCCTTCCCCTTCATGGAATTCCAGGCAAGGCCGCTTTTGCTCTTCTCGTGGCTCTCCTGATGCAGGTCCTTCACCGCTTCGAAGGTGATGGCACCACCACTGTCCAGAGTCAGGTCGCCGCCGCTTTCGAGGTGGGCGCGCTGGTAGAGCTGGTCGCCTTCACTGGCAAGGGTCAGGTCGCCTCCGCTGGTGATCTGGCTGCCAACGTTGCGTACGTCGGTCACTTCGTCGCGGCGCGTTTCCTTGGCGCCGAAGCTGCCTTTCTTCTTCTTGTCGTAGAGGCTGTATTCGCTGTCCTGTGCGGCCAGCAGCTGGAGATCTTTACCGGCGTAGAGATAGGCCTCGTCACCGGCCTTGAGCTGGCTGGCGACAACGCTCAGGTCTTCGCCTGCCTTCACCGACAGGTCACCGCCAGCGATGAGTTCAGCGCCCTGCTGGGTCACCCGGCTCTGCTCGATGTCCTCCTTCTTGCCGCGGCTCTTGCGGTGGGATTCGTAGTGGCTCTCATTGGCGGCTGAACCGATCAGGACGTTGCCGTCGGCTTTTACGGTTAGGTCCTCGCCGGCCTTCACGCGGCTGGCTACCACGGCCAGGTCTCGATCGCTGGAGAGTGTCAGGTCACGCCCAGCGCTGACGTCGGAGCCGTACTGGGTAATCTGCTCGCGCCGGCTGTTGCCCTTGCGGTCCTTCTGGCTGCTCAGATCGTGCTGCTCGGCCGAGACGATCAGTAGGTCCCGCCCGGCATCGATCCGCAGGTCTCGCCCCGCGCTGAGGCCGCCACCGACGTTCTGCACATCGCGTCCTGCGCGCAGGTCCAGGTCGTTGAGGGCTTCGATACGCGCCGCACCGTCGACGTAGTCCTTGCGGTAGGTGTAGTTGCTTCCACCGGACTCGAAGGTGGTGACGCTGCGCTCGTTGATGATGTCGCCGCTTAGGGCTTTCACCGAAACATCCCGCCCGGCAATGATCCCGCCCTGGGCATTGCGGATGCTCTCGGTGGCCAACAGGCTCAGGCGTTCGCCGGCCTGCATCGATCCGCTGTTGGTGAGGTTGACGGCACTGGCGCTGAGGTTCTGGCTGGCCTTCAGGGTGCCCTGGTTGTTCAGGCTGCCGCCGCTGATGAGGGTGACATCACGGCCCTGGATAAGGGCCCCGTTAGGTGCCACGCGGCCTTGTGCCTGGGCCAGGTAGAGCACCGGTACGAGGACCTTCTCGCCCTGTATTTCGTGCTCTTCCATCCACACGATGTCGTGGGTCAGGGCCGCGACCTGCTCGGCACTCAGGCTCACGCCCAGGGCGAGGTTGAGGGCCTGCTTGCTGGCGATGGCGTTGTCCATCAGGTAGCGGAACATGGCTTCGTCGCTGGTCAGGCCAGCGAGGTAACGCTGGCCGGTGCGAGCCACCACCGCTTCGCGGATCAACCGCTGCTCGAACAGGCCATCGCCCAGGCGCCTCTGGGCCTGGTCCGGGTCATAACCCAGCTTGCCCAGCATGTAGTCGGAGCTGAGGAAGCGCGCCAGATCGGCGAAAGCCGGGTTGGTTTCAATCAGGTACTTGTGGCCCTTGACGGGCACCTCGCCCAGGGAGACCTGGCCAACCCCCGAGGGGACTCGTGTGCCGGTATCCACCGGGTTGCTGCCTGCAGCCTGGCTGCCCTGCACCTGCCAGCCGCCGCTGTTGGCCAGGCTTTGCGCCTGGCTGGCGCCGTCGTCATTGGCTGCCTGGGTGTTCAGGCGGAACAACCCGTTATCACCTTGCGGCAGGACGAAGCCAGGCAGGGTGAGCGGGTTGACCTGCCGTTGCTGCAGGTCGGGCGGCAATTGGGCGTTCAGCACGACCACGGGCTGGGCGGCTCGGTTCAGCGAAACATCCGCCCCGCGGGCCTGGCCATGGTTGATGGCGGTGTTCGGGTAGGTTTGCAGGTTGTCCAGGTTATTGCTGGCCTGGAGGGTGACATTGCCGCCAGCCTGGATCACCGCAGGTGCGAGTATCTGCCCGCTTCCGGATACGGAAACGGGCGCATCGATCCCCAGGTAGTATGCCGGGCTGAAGCCCGCCTTCATGGCCAGGTAGGCAGCCTCGCTGAAGGTGGCAGCCGTGCCGTGCTGGGCCATGAAGTTCTGTACACGCGCCTGATGGCCGTAATACACCCCGTTGGATTCCTTGGGGTTGGCGGTGATGACTTTCTGCACGCTTCCGGACATGGCCTGGGCGCCGATGTTCTTCAAGTCACCGGCCTTGATGGCAATGTCGTTGCGGGCGGACAGGGTGCTGTAGCGATTGGTGACCTGGTCACCTTCGATCTGCAGGTTGGCGCCTGCCAGGATCTGGCCCGCTGGCGAGTCCTTGGAGATGACAGCCCCCCACTCTTCATTGAGGGTCAGTTGGCCACGCTTATCACCCCAACTGCTTTTGCAGTGCTGAACGCAGATCAGGTACGCCTGGGCCGAAAGCAGCTTGCCCTCCATGGCGAAATCGTCCTTGGCGTTCAGCAGGGTGGTTGCAGCCAAGCGCATGTCCTTGGCGCTTTCCAGCGTAGCGGACAGGTTCTCGAGCAAGTCGCTGCGTGCCAATTGGTCATTGCTGGCGATGCTCAAGGCCCCCAGGCTGTACACGTCGGCATAGCGGTTGGTGAAGCGCTTGACCCGCAACGCCATGTCGTCGCCGCTGAAGATCAGGCCTTTTTCGTTGAGCAGCGATGGCGTCTCGAGGCGCAGCAGGCCGGCGCTGCCGAGGGTGCCGTAGTTGTTGAGACTGCCGGCGCGAGCCGTCAGGCTGCCGGCAGAAGTGATGCGTCCCTGGTTGGCCAGCAGTCCGCTGACGGTGAGGGTGCTGGCCGCGCCCCCTGCGATCCGGGCGCTGCTGGCGATATCGAGGCTGCCCGTGTTCAGAGTCAGCTCGCCCAGGCTGGAGAGCTGTCCCTGGCCGGTGTAGGCGCCGCTCAGATTGAGCGTGAAGCTGCCGTCACTGGCGAGCACGCCGTGGTTGGTCCAGTTCTCCCCGCTGCCGCTGAAGGACTGCCGTGCGACCAGCTTGCCGCTGGCGGTCTGGGTGAAGGTGCCGATGTCGAGGACCAGTTGGTCCGCTTCCAGCACGCCGCTGTTGGTCCAGTTGCTGGCGCTGAGGTTCAGCCTGCCCTGGGTGCTGAGGTTGCCCCCGCCGCCCATGACCTGGGCGGCGCTGAGGCCGAAACGCCCAGCACCGGTGTGGACGATGCTGCCGCCGGTGCCGTAGAGGTCATCGACGTCCAGCGCCAGTTCGGCGTTGGCGGTTTCCAGGGTGCCGTTGCGGTTGTCCAGCGCGCTGCCGAGGATCCGGGTGCTCCCCGCCTGGCCCAGTGCCCGCATGCGGCCGTGCTGGTTGTCGATGCGAGCGGCGGCAAGGCGCAGGGTGCTGCTGCTTTCGAGCAGGCCGTTGCCGTTGCGCAGGGCGCCGGACAGGGTGAAGTCGATGCGCTCGGCGGCCACCTTGCCACCCAGGCCTCGGCTGTCGGCCCGGTTGTCGAAATCGCCGGCGATCACGCTCAGCAGTTGGTGGGCGTAGAGGCCGCCCCCCTGGTTCAGGAGGGTGCCAGTGCCCAGGTCGATGCGGGTTTCGCCGCTGAGTGCAGATAGATGCCCACCCTGGTTGTCCAGGGCCTTGGCGGTGACGGTGACGGCTTGCGCCTGGGCGGTGCCCGAGGCGTTGTCGAACGCTCCGCCACTGGTGACGGTAAGCCCGCCCTGCAGGCTGTTGAGAACACCACCGTGGTTGTCCAGGTCGCCCGCGCTGTGCAGGTCCAGGTCGCCTTGTGCGGTTTCGATGCGGCCACTGCGGTTGTTGAGCGCACCCTCCAGCCTGGCGACGACACCCTGCTGGCCACTGAGGCTGCCGCCCTGGTTGTCGAGGCGTTGCGCCTGCAGGTCGATGAGACCTTCCTGGCTGTGCACTAGGCCATCGGCGCTGTTGTCCAGCACGCCGCTCAGCAGCAGTCCCTGGCCATTGCGAGCTGCCAGGGTGCCACCGGCGTTGTTCAGGTCGCCGGTGGTCAGCTTCATCAGCTGCTGGCTGATCAGGCTGCCCCCGCGGTTGTCGAGGGCGGCAGCCTGGAGCACCAGCGGGCCGCCACTAGCCAGGCGGGCCTTTTGCGCGTTGAGCAACTGCCCGGTCAGGGTGAGGGTCATCGCGGCCTTGCTGGTCAGCTCACCCGCGCTGTTGTCCAGGCGGTTGGCGTGGATGCTGGCCGACTGTTGGCTGCTGATCTGGCCGGTGCGGTTGTCGAGGGTATCGGCGAGCGTGAGGTTCAGGTCGCCCACGCTGGAGACGACGCCCCCTGTGCGGTTGTCCAGGCTCTGTGCGTCGACCGAGACCGTGCCCTTGCCGACCAGGGCACCGGCATCGCGGTTGTCCAACGCGCCGCTCAGGGTGATCTGCAGGTCGCCATCACGGCTGGACAGGGTGCCCTGGCTGCGGTTGTCGAGGCTGCCGGCCTTGACCGTCAGCCCCTTCCAGCCGGAGACCAGCCCGGTTCCGGCATTGCGCAGCGCGCCTTGCCCCAGGTCGATGTCGAGCTGGCCCGTGCTGATCAGCTTGCCCTGGTCGCCGTTGTCGATGGCCTGCGCCGTCAGGTTGTAACCCTGGCGGCTGGACAGCTCACCTCCTCGGTTGTCCAGCCTGGCAAGGCGTTCGAGGGTGAGCGGCCCCTTGGCACTGAGCAGGCCGCCGCGGTTGTCCAGGTCGCCGTCTTGCAGGTCCAGGTGTACGGCGGCTTCGCCGATCAGGCGCCCCTGCTGCTGGATCAGGCGAGCCACGCTCAGGCGCAGGTCACCCTTGGAGGACACTTCGCCTCCCTGGCTGGAGTCCAGGCTGGCGGCCTCGAGGTGCAGGCCGGCGGTGCTGGTGATCAGGCCCTGCTGGTTGACCAGCCCGCCCTGGAGGCTGAGATCCAGGCTGCCCTGCCCGTTGACCACGCCGCCGGCGCTGTTGTCCAGGCTTTCACCCCGGACCACCAGCCGATCACGTGCGGTCAGCACGCCCTTGGTGTGGTTGAGCAGGCGCTGGACGGTCAGGGTCAGGCCCTGGTCGGCCGAGATAAGGCCGGCCTGGCTGTTGTCCAGTACGGCGGGGGCTTGTCCGGCTATGGCCTGGGCGCGGATGTCGGCCTGGCCTTGGGTGGAGATTTCTCCGCTGCTGTTGCGCAGGCGCTCGCTGACGCGCACATCGATGCCTTGGCGGGCAGCGATCAGGCCGCCGCTGAGGTTGTCCAGCTGCCGTGCTTCGAGGCTCAAATGGCCCTGACTGAGCAATTCGCCGCCCTGCTGGGCAAGGGTGTCGACCTTGATCTCGACGTTACCCTTTGCCCCCACCTGGCCGGCGGCGCTGTTGCGCAGCTCGCGGGCAGTGACCTGGAGCGCGCCTTCGGCCACGACACGGCCCGGCCCGGCGTTGTCCAGAACACCCTCTACCGCAACGCTCGCATCGCCCTTGCTGCTGACCACTCCCCCCCGGTTGTCGAGGCGCTGGCCAGTGATGTCCAGGCGCTGGTCGGCAACGACGGTACCGCCCTGGTTGTTCAGGGCCGCCTTCTGCACCACCAGGCTGCCACGGCTGCTCAAGGTGCCTTTTGCACTGTTGTCCAGCGCGTCGGCGCTGACGGTCAGGGTGCGGTCTGCGCTGATCTGGCCACCCCGGTTGTCCAGCTGTCCGGCGTCAATGGTGGTCACTGCTCGGCTGGAGAGCTCGCCGTCCTGGTTGTCCAGGCGCTGGGCGACCTTGACGTTCAGGGACTGGTCGGCGGCAATCGCGCCCTTGCGGTTGTCTAGTGATTCGGCATCCACCGTGACGCTGCCCTTGGACAGCAGCAGGCCGTCGTCGCGGTTGTCCAGCGCCTTGGCCGCCACCCGAGTGTTGGCCTTGCCGCTGATGGCACCCGCGCGGTTATCCAGCGTGCCGGTGAGCGCGGCCTCGAGGTCTCGGCTGGCCACCACGGTGCCCTGGTTACGCAGGGAGCCGCCACTGAGCTTCACATCACCCGTGGTATTGCGGCTGTTGTCGCGATTGACCCCCGCTTCGATCACGCCCTGGTTGCCGAGCTGCTCGGCCTTCAGGTCGATCTGCGCGCCGGCCGCCAGGCTCCGGTCTTTTTCCAGCGTCAGGCTCTGGGCCGCTTCGGCTTTGACGTTACGGCCGGCGTAGGTCTTGTTGCCCAGTTCGATCGATTGCGCCTTGAGGGCGATATCCCGGCTGGCGGCGGCCTGGGAAAGGGTCAGCTTGCCGTTGGCGTCGATCTGGATGTCGCCGCCGCTGGCGGCCATGTCGCCGGCCAGTTTGACGCCGACGCCCTGTTCGGTGCCGACGAGGCGGATGGCGCCGGCGTACATGCCGCCCAGGGCGCTGCTGTCGATGGCCAGTTGGGGTTTGTCGGTGCCGTCGTCGGCCTTGGCGGTGGCGGCGAGGGTGGTGGCGTCGACGTCGTTGCGGCCGGTGACCATTGCCAGTTGCCGGGCGTGCAGTGCGGCGTTGATCTGGGCGCTGCGGGTGATCAGTTCGAACTGGTCGACGTTGCTGGCGTTGAGCCCCTGCCCTTCGATGCGGATCTGTCCGCCGTCGACGTCGTAGCGCTTGAGGGCGCCGTTCTCGACCATGGGGGCGCCGGTGCTGAGGGTGGCGCGGGGGGTGTTGATGAAGCCGCAGCCGTCGCAGGTGATGCCGTGGGGGTTGGCGACGATGACGTGGGCGCCCTGCCCGGCCACTTCGGTGTAGCCCTTGAGCTGGCTGGGGTTGGTGCCGGTGACTTCGTTGAGGATGACGCCGGCGGCGCGCCCGTTGAGGTTGGCGTTGCCGAGGATGTAGCCCCCCAACTGAGTCGACTGAGTCTTGCCTGTCGCGTTGTTGAGGATCAGCCCCTGCTCGCCGACGTTGTAGTCGCTGAATGTGTTGTGCGACAGGCCGTTGCCATTGGGCGTGGCGATGTTCACCACAGGTACGCCGTTGGCGGCGGCGCCGATGCTGGTGTTGCCGCCGGCAGCGGCGTCCACGGCGAGGTCGGCGGCGGTGCTGACGATGGGGTTGAGGAACATGACGCCGATGAGCACGGTGGCGATGTTCTGGAAGAAGGGGCTGCGAACGTCCATGAGGTGGGGCTCCGGGTGACGCGAAATCAGTAGAACAGGTCGATGCGGGCGTAGATCGGGTGCTCCTGGTGTTCGATGACGTCAGGGCGCTCCAGGGACCGCGCGAAGGTGAGCGAGACGGCCAGGTTCGGGCCGCGGGCGCTGAATTCGAGGGCGTTGCCGCTCAGGCGGCCATGGGTGCGGGCGTTGTTGCGGTCGCCCTGGATCTGCCCCAGGTCGTAGGCGAAGGCGAGGCCGTACTGGCGCACGAAGGGCTGCAGCGGTGCCCAGCCCACGGGGCGGGTCCAGCGCAGTTGGTTGCGCCAGTAGCCGCCGCTGTTGCCGGACAGGGATTGGTCCTTGAAGCCGCGCACCGAGCTGAGGCCGCCGATGCTGATGCGCTGGGGGCTGTTGAGTTCGTCTTCGCTGCGCTGGTAGTTGATGAGGCTGTCGACGCTGAGGTTTTCCCCGAGCAGCTGGAAGGGCTGCAGGTAGCTGGCGGTGAGGCCGTATTTGTCGTAGCGGGCGTTGGTGCCGCTCTTGCCGTCGATGCGGCTGTTCTTGGCGTCCAGGGCGCCGATGCCCTGTTGCCAGCCGAGGTCGAGGTTGACGAAAGCGCTGCCGAGCCGGCGGCCGTGGTTGAAGCCCAGCTGGGTTTCGGTGATGCGCGGGCTGGAGCTGTCCAGCAGGGCGTTCTCGATGTAGTTGCGGGTTTCCAGGTGGGCGAGGCCGAGGCTGAGGCCGGTCTTGCTGACGCTGTCGCGGTGCAGGACGCGGTCGGCGCGCAGTTGGTGGGTCTTGCTTTCACCGTCGGTGACGAAGGGGAATCCGCTGCTCTCGTTGCGGGTACGGTAGTAGCTCTGGCTGTAGGCGTAGCTGAAGCTCCACCAGCCCTACGGCAGGCTGTAGGCGCAGCTCTGGTTGGCGGAGTGGCGCCAGCGGTCGCTGACGGCGTCGCCACCGGCGCGCAGGCTGAGCTGGTCGGCCAGGCCCAGGGGGCTGTCCCATTCCAGGCTGGCGCCCCACTGCTGTTCGCCGGTACTGCGCTGGCCGTCGTTGTGGCGGTTGAAGCCGACCCGCCAGGGCTTGCCGGGCTCGCCCTTGAGCTGCACGCGGCTGCCGCCCACTTCGCTGCCGGGCACCAGTTCCAGTTCGGCGGGGCGCGAGGGCAGGCGGTTGATCTGCTCCACCAGTTGCTCAAGTTCCCGCAGGTTCAGCGGCTCGCCGGTCTGCGCCGGGGAGGCCAGGGCCAGTTCGCGGTCGCTGGCGATCGCCGAGCCTTCCACGCCCTCCAGGCGACCTTCGACGACGATGACGTCCAGTTCGCCGTCGGCCAGGTCCTGCTGCGGCAGGTAGGCACGGGAGGTGACGTAGCCGCGGTCGATGTAGTGCTGGGTGATGGCCTTGAGCAGGTCGTTGAGGCGCCCGCTGTCCAGGCACTGGTGTTCGAAGGGCTTGAGCAGTTCGCGCTGGCGCGCCTCGCTGATCAGGTGCACGCCCTGCAGGCGGATGCGCTGGATGTCGAAGCACGGACCCTGTGCCTGGGGCTGGCTGGGGGCCACCGGCTCGGCGCGGCCGGGCAGTTGCTGCAGTTCCTGCAGGCGCTTGCGCTGCTCTTCCAGCAACCGCTCCTGGCGGTCGCGGATCAGGTCCCGATCGCCTGGAAGCGGCTCGGCAGCCTGCAATACCAGGGGCATCGAAAGTAGCGGTGAAAACAGCGCGAGAAAGGTCGAAAGACGCACGGCGAGCAGTCCTTGCAAGGGCCTGGCGAAACAGGCGCCTATGAGAGCAACTCGACAAAGACCGGCCTATCGGCCCTGGCCTGATGAGGCCAGGGGAAATTTCTCATGCAAAGGAACGATGCTGTGGCTCACCTGTAGGTCCACCGGGCAGGAGCTGCCGATTGCCCAATAAAAAGCCCCCGCCGGATCGCTCCGGCGGGGGCTTTTCAGTTACTGATCGAAGATCAGACCTTGCTGCGCTCGTAGCGCTTGCGGTCGTTCTCGTTCAGCATTTTCTTGCGCAGGCGGATGGACTTCGGCGTCACTTCCACCAGCTCGTCGTCGGCGATGAATTCCAGCGCCTGTTCCAGGGTGAACTTGATCGGCGGAACCAGGGCGATGACTTCGTCCTTGCCGGAAGCGCGCATGTTGTCGAGCTTCTTGCCCTTGGTGGGGTTGATCACCAGGTCGTTGTCACGGCTGTTGATGCCGGCCAGCTGGCCTTCGTAGATCTCGTCGCCCGGGGCCAGGAACAGCTTGCCGCGGCTCTGCAGGGTTTCCAGCGAGTAGGTCAGGGCGGTGCCGGTGGCCATGGAGACCAGTACGCCGTTCTGACGGTTGCTGACTTCGCCGGCCTTGATCGGGCCGTAGTGGCTGAAGGTCGAGGTCAGGATGCCGGTGCCGGAGGTCAGGGTCAGGAAGTTGTTGCGGAAGCCGATCAGGCCACGCGCCGGGATGGTGTACTCCAGGCGCACACGGCCCTTGCCGTCGGGGATCATGTTGGTCAGATCGCCCTTGCGCAGGCCCATCTGCTCCATCACCGAGCCCTGGTGCTGCTCTTCGATGTCGATGGTGACGTTCTCGTAGGGCTCCTGCTTCTCGCCGTCCTTCTCGATGATCACCACTTCCGGACGGCCCACGGCCATCTCGAAGCCTTCACGGCGCATGGTTTCGATCAGTACGGACAGGTGCAGCTCACCGCGGCCGGAGACCTTGAACTTCTCGGCGGACTCGCCCGCTTCGACGCGCAGGGCGACGTTGTGCAGCAGTTCCTTCTCCAGGCGGTCCTTGATGTTGCGGCTGGTGACGAACTTGCCTTCCTTGCCGGCGAAGGGCGAGTCGTTGACCTGGAAGGTCATGCTCACGGTCGGCTGGTCGACAGTCAGGGGCGGACGGGCTTCGACGTTCTGCGGGTCGCACAGGGTGTCGGAGATGAACAGCTCTTCCATGCCGCTGACGCAGACGATGTCGCCGGCTTCGGCTTCGGCGACTTCGACGCGCTGCAGGCCGGAGTGACCCATGATCTTCAGGATGCGGCCGTTGCGCTTGGTGCCGTCGTCGCTGATGGCG
This sequence comes from Pseudomonas sp. USHLN015, assembly GCF_037153275.1. NCBI lineage: Bacteria > Pseudomonadati > Pseudomonadota > Gammaproteobacteria > Pseudomonadales > Pseudomonadaceae > Pseudomonas > Pseudomonas sp. USHLN015. The sequence continues at coordinate 167,374 of NZ_JBBCKP010000007.1, read as the reverse complement.
ACCACCGGGGTGTTGGACTTGATCTTGCCGCGGGCGATGCGGCCGATGCCGATCACGCCGAGGAAGCTGTTGTAGTCCAGCTGGGAGATCTGCATCTGGAACGGGCCGTCGACGTCGACGTCCGGAACCGGGACGTGGTCGATGATCGCCTGGAACAGCGCGTCCATGTTGTCGTCCATCTTCTCGTGGTCGAGACCGGCGATGCCGTTCAGGGCGCTGGCGTAGACGATCGGGAAGTCGAGCTGCTCGTCGGTGGCGCCGAGGTTGTCGAACAGGTCGAAGATCTGGTCGATGACCCAGTCAGGGCGCGCGCCCGGACGGTCGATCTTGTTGACCACGACGATCGGGCGCAGGCCGGCCTTGAAGGCCTTCTGGGTCACGAAGCGGGTCTGCGGCATGGGGCCGTCCTGGGCGTCGACGACCAGCAGCACGGAGTCGACCATCGACATCACGCGCTCTACCTCACCGCCGAAGTCGGCGTGGCCGGGGGTGTCGACGATGTTGATGTTGTAGCCGTTCCACTTGATGGCGGTGTTCTTCGCCAGGATGGTGATGCCGCGCTCTTTCTCCTGGTCGTTGGAGTCCATCACGCGCTCGGATTCCGCTTCTTTGCGGTCGAGGGTGCCGGAGAGCTTCAGCAGCTTGTCGACGAGGGTGGTCTTGCCGTGGTCGACGTGGGCGATGATGGCGATGTTGCGTAGTTTTTCGATCACTTGTGTATCTCGATCAGAGGATTCGGTTCGCCGCTGAGTCTAGGCGGCCTGTATGAAAAGCGTTCGATTCAGCCCGCCCACTGGTCGGGGGGGCGGTGGCGGATGCTGCCGCCGTACAGCCCGGGCTGTTTAGGTCGGGCGATAAACGCGCACATTGGCATGCCCCTCGCTGAGCAGATGGTGAGCATGCAGGCGGCTCATGACGCCTTTATCGCAATACAGGAGGTACTGGCGGTTTTCGTCCAGTTCCTTGAAGCGGCTGTTGATGGCGTAGAACGGCAGGGCCTGGACTTCGATGCCGGGCAGCTCCAGCGGTTCATCTTCCTGGGCATCGGGATGGCGGATGTCGATGACGATCTGGCCCGGCAGCGCCTCGCCCACCTCTTCCACCTTCAGGTCCTGGCCCAGTTCCTCGATCACGCGGTCGATGGGGATCAGGCGGGCACGCTCGATGGCACGCTCCAGCACGGCCATGTCGAACTGCGCCTCTTCGTATTCGATGCGGCTCTGCTTGGCGCGGGTGGTCGGGTTCACCGAGATCACGCCGCAGTACTCGGGCATGTGCTTGGCGAACTCGGCGGTGCCGATCCGGGTGGCGGTGTCGATGATGTCCTGCTTGTGGCTGGCGATCAGCGGGCGCAGCACCAGCATGTCGGTGGCCGAGTCGATCACCGAGAGGTTCGGCAGGGTCTGGCTGGACACCTGGGAGATGGCCTCGCCCGTGACCAGCGCCTCGATGCGCAACTGCTCGGCCATGCGCGTGGAGACCCGCAGCATCATGCGCTTGAGGATCACGCCCATCTGGCTGTTGTCGACCTTGCCGAGGATCTCGGCCACCACTTCCTCGAACGGCACGCTGATGAACAGCACGCGCTGGGACCGGCCGAACTTCTCCCACAGGTAGTGGGCCACTTCCATCACGCCCAGCTCGTGGGCGCGGCCCCCGAGGTTGAAGAAGCAGAAGTGGGCCATCAGGCCACGACGCATCATCTGGTAGGCGGCGACGGTGGAATCGAAGCCACCGGACATGAGCACCAGGGTCTGTTCCAGCGAACCCAGCGGGTAGCCGCCGAGGCCGTCGTGCTGGTGATGGATGACGAACAGGCGCTGGTCGCGTACCTCGATGCGCACTTCCACTTCCGGGTTCTTCAGCGAGATGCCGGCGGCGTTGCACTCGCGACGCAGGCGGCTGCCCACGTGGCTCTCCAGCTCCATCGAGGTGAAGGTGTGCTTGCCGGCGCGCTTGCAGCGCACGGAGAAGATCTTCCCGGGGATCTGGTCGGCGTAGTGCAGCTTGCACTTTTCCAGCACGTCGTCGAAGTCGCCGAGCGGGTACTCGTTGACCTCGAGGAAGTGGGTGATGCCCGGGGTGCAGGTGAGGCGCTCGATCATCTCGGCGAGGAGCTTCGGATCGGTTTGCGTCGTAACCAGCTCCAGGTTGTCCCAGATGCCGCTCACTTCGACTTCCGGGTCGAGATCACGCAGCACCACGCGAATGTTCTTCGCAAGCTGGCGGATGAAATGCTTGCGCACCGGCCGGCTCTTGATGGTGATTTCGGGGAAGACCTTGATGATGAGTTTCATGAAAACAGCGCTTGCTGGGACAACGGAAAAAGAGGGGCGCGGATTATAGCGGAAATTGTTCAAGCTTTGACCAAAATCAATCACACCCCCTGAACGCGCACCAAACAGGTGCAATCACGACGTGCGGAGCACGGAATTGGTGCGCAAAACTGTACACAATCGATCTTCAGCCCCCGGCCTGCCTGTGTTCTAGGGCGCTTGCCCATTCCAGGGCACTGGCACGCAATTTGCTCCCTTGTGAGGCAGGTTGCCCTGGCGGACTATGCCGCCCCGGCTTCACCTTTTATTGGGGGCTCAAACTTTTCCAGCTCCCCATTCACCTGGAGGACACCATGTCGAAGTCGCTTCAACTGATCAAAGACCATGACGTGAAGTGGGTAGACCTGCGCTTCACCGATACCAAAGGCAAGCAGCACCACGTGACCATGCCGGCACGCGACGCACTCGACGACGAGTTCTTCGAAGTCGGCAAGATGTTCGACGGCTCGTCCATCCACGGCTGGAAAGGCATCGAAGCCTCCGACATGATCCTGCTGCCGGTCGACAGCACCGCCGTGCTCGATCCGTTCACCGAAGAGCCGACCCTGATCCTGGTCTGCGACATCATCGAGCCGAGCACCATGCAAGGCTACGACCGCGACCCGCGCTCCATCGCCAAGCGCGCCGAGGAGTACCTGAAGACCACCGGTATCGGTGACACCGTCTTCGTCGGCCCGGAACCCGAGTTCTTCATCTTCGACGAAGTGAAGTTCAAGTCCGACATCTCCGGCTCCATGTTCAAGATCTACTCCGAGCAAGGCTCCTGGATGACCGACCAGGACGTCGAAGGCGGCAACAAGGGCCACCGCCCGGCCGTCAAGGGCGGTTACTTCCCGGTTCCGCCGTGCGACCACGACCACGAAATCCGTACCGCCATGTGCAACGCCATGGAAGAGATGGGCCTGGTCATCGAAGTTCACCACCACGAAGTGGCGACTGCCGGCCAGAACGAAATCGGTGTGAAGTTCAACACCCTCGTTGCCAAGGCTGACGAAGTCCAGACCCTGAAGTACTGCGTGCACAACGTGGCCGATGCCTATGGCAAGACCGCCACCTTCATGCCGAAGCCGCTGTACGGCGACAACGGCTCGGGCATGCACGTTCACCTGTCGATCGCCAAAGACGGCAAGAACACCTTCGCAGGTGAAGGCTATGCCGGCCTGTCCGACACCGCCCTGTACTTCATCGGCGGCATCATCAAGCACGGCAAGGCCCTGAACGGCTTCACCAACCCGTCGACCAACTCGTACAAGCGTCTGGTTCCGGGCTTCGAAGCACCGGTCATGCTGGCCTACTCCGCCCGCAACCGTTCCGCCTCGATCCGTATCCCGTACGTATCCAGCCCGAAAGCACGCCGCATCGAAGCGCGCTTCCCGGACCCGGCTGCCAACCCCTACCTGGCCTTCGCCGCCCTGCTGATGGCCGGCCTGGACGGCATCCAGAACAAGATCCACCCCGGCGATGCCGCCGACAAGAACCTGTACGACCTGCCGCCGGAAGAGGCGAAAGAGATCCCGCAGGTTTGCGGCAGCCTGAAAGAGGCGCTGGAAGAACTGGACAAGGGCCGTGCGTTCCTGACCAAGGGCGGCGTGTTCAGCGACGACTTCATCGATGCCTACATCGAGCTGAAGAGCGAAGAAGAAATCAAGGTGCGCACCTTCGTGCACCCGCTGGAATACGACCTGTACTACAGCGTCTGATCCGGCAGCCTGCACAGGCAGCGTGCCGCGCGAGCGGCACGGACTAGAGAGGCCTCCTTCGGGAGGCCTTTTTTTGTCCCGGGAATGGGCCCCGTGCGCTCGGCATCGGCCACGCCGCAAGCGCAGCGCACTCCGGACGGATCACGATTTTCCGGCTGCGCCGCACAGCCGCATCAGGCCGAACTTGCCAGCCCGGCGCGCCGGTGCAACGCTTAGCGGCATCATCCAGAGGAGACCGGCCCATGCGCCTCCTGCTCACCTGCCTGCTGTTGTCGCTGACGCTTTCCGCGACGGCGCAGATCTACAAGTACACCGACGCCAACGGCAACACGGTCTTCACCAACCAGCCGCCGGATGGCACCCGGACCGAAGAGGTCACCCTGCCCACCACCAACACCGTGGAAGCGCAGAAGCCCGCCGCCACGCCCGCCGCCGCGAAGGACCAGCCAGCCGAGGCGGCCTACCAGGAACTCCGCCTGACCGACGTGCCCAGCGACGAAGCCCTGCGCGCCAACAACGGCACCTTCTCCGTCGGCGTGCACCTGGTGCCGCGCCTACGCACCGGCCACCGGCTGCAACTGCTGCTGGACGGCAAGCCCGAGGGCCAGAAGGTCAACGTGCCGCGCCTGCAGGTGGTCAACGCCGATCGCGGCGAGCACAGCCTCGCGGTCCAGGTGCTCGCAGGCGACCAGGTCGTGCAACAGAGCGAGACCATCACCTTCACCGTGCAGCGGGTCAACACCAGCAGCCCCGCGCTGCGCCCGCCGCCCCCTCCGAAACCCACTCCGAAGCCAGCCACCTGACCCATGCGCACGATCCTGTTCTGCCTGCTGTTCACCTGCCTGCCGGCGATGGCCCAGGTCTACACCTACATCGACGAGGAAGGTAACCGCGTCTTCACCGACCGGCCCAAGCCCGGCAACGCCGAGCGCATCGAACTGGCCCCCTCCAACGGCATGACCGCCCAGCCGGCGGCCCCGGCCGTACTGCCGCCCGCCGCCATCCCCCGCGAACTGGGCTACCAGGTGCTGCGCATCCTGGTACCCGAGCCGGACGCCACGGTGCGCGACATGGAGGGCAACCTCATCGTCACCGCCATGAGCGAGCCCGGCCTGCGCGACGGCCACAACTACCGCCTGGTGCTCGACGGCAAGGCCCAGGGCGAACCCGGTCGCAGCCCGGTCTTCCCGCTGAGCAACCTGGATCGCGGCACGCACCAGTTGGCGGTGGAGATCATCGACGACAAGCAACGGGTGGTGGAGCGCACGCCGAACCAGCCGGTGCACATCATGCGCATCACCCTGGCGCAGAAACGCCAGGCGCGCCCCTGCAAGAAGGCCGACTACGGCGTACGCCCCGAATGCCCGCTCAAGGACAAGCCCAAGGAGCCGGACAAGGGCATCATCGGCATCCTCCCGTTCTTCTGATCCCGCGACGCACCGCAATGGTGCGTCAGGCTGCACCGATTTCTATACTCTCCCCATTTTGGTTCGCCCGCATGCCGCCGCACTGCGCTGAAAAGCAGCCGCAAGCGGCTGGCGGCCTGTTCCAGCGCGTCTTTTCAGGGCTTGGTTTGCTTCTTGCATTTTCCTGCCCATCGCCGAGATGCCCGACCTATGACCATCAACGACGCCCTGCACCGACTGCTGCTCGACAACCTGACCACCGCGGTGATCCTGCTCAACGCCGACCTGCGGCTGGAGTACATGAACCCGGCGGCGGAGATGCTCCTGGCCGTCAGCGGCCAGCGCAGCCACGGCCAGTTCATCAGCGAGCTGTTCACCGAGTCGCCCGAGGCCCTGACCTCGCTGCGCCAGGCGGTGGAACAGGCGCACCCCTTCACCAAGCGCGAGGCCATGCTCACCTCCCTCGCCGGGCAGACCCTGACGGTGGACTATGCGGTGACGCCCATCCTCAACAAGGGCGCCACCCTGCTGCTGCTGGAAGTGCACCCGCGCGACCGGCTGCTGCGCATCACCAAGGAAGAGGCCCAGCTGTCCAAGCAGGAAACCACCAAACTGCTGGTGCGCGGCCTCGCCCATGAGATCAAGAACCCCCTGGGCGGCATCCGTGGCGCCGCCCAGCTGCTTTCCCGCGAGCTGCCGGAAGAGCACCTGAAGGACTACACCAACGTCATCATCGAGGAGGCCGATCGCCTGCGTAACCTGGTGGACCGCATGCTCGGCTCCAACAAGCTGCCGTCGCTGGCGATGACCAACGTCCACGAAGTGCTGGAGCGTGTCTGCAGCCTGGTGGAAGCGGAGAGCCAGGGCGGCATCACCCTGGTGCGCGACTACGACCCAAGCATCCCGGACGTGCTCATCGACCGCGAGCAGATGATCCAGGCCGTGCTCAATATCGTGCGCAACGCCATGCAGGCCATCTCCGCCAACAACGACCTGCGCCTCGGGCGCATCACCCTGCGTTCGCGCACCCTGCGCCAGTTCACCATCGGCCACACCCGGCACCGCCTGGTGACCAAGGTGGAGATCATCGACAACGGCCCGGGCATCCCGCCCGAGCTGCAGGAAACCATCTTCTACCCCATGGTCAGCGGGCGCCCGGACGGTACCGGGCTCGGGCTGGCCATCGCCCAGAACATCATCAGCCAGCACCAGGGGCTCATCGAGTGCGAGAGCCATCCCGGCCACACCGTCTTCTCGATCTTCCTGCCGCTGGAACAAGGAGCCGCATCCTCATGACTCGTAGTGAAACTGTCTGGATCGTCGATGACGACCGCTCCATCCGCTGGGTCCTGGAAAAGGCCCTGCAACAGGAAGGCATGACCACCCAGAGTTTCGAAAGCGCCGACAGCGTGCTCACCCGCCTGACCCGCCAGCAGCCGGACGTGATCATCTCCGACATCCGCATGCCCGGTGCCAGTGGCCTGGACCTGCTGGCGCGCATCCGCGAGCTGCACCCGCGCCTGCCGGTGATCATCATGACCGCCCACTCGGACCTGGACAGCGCGGTGGCGTCCTACCAGGGCGGTGCCTTCGAATACCTGCCCAAGCCCTTCGACGTCGACGAGGCGGTCTCCCTGGTCAAGCGCGCCAACCAGCACGCCCAGGAGCAGCAGAGCCTGGAAGCCCCGGCCAACCAGCCGCGCACCCCCGAGATCATCGGCGAGGCACCGGCGATGCAGGAGGTGTTCCGCGCCATCGGCCGCCTCAGCCACTCCAACATCACCGTGCTGATCAACGGTGAATCCGGCACCGGCAAGGAGCTGGTGGCGCACGCACTGCATCGCCACAGCCCGCGTGCCGCCTCGCCCTTCATCGCCCTGAACATGGCGGCGATCCCCAAGGACCTGATGGAGTCCGAGCTGTTCGGCCACGAGAAAGGCGCCTTCACCGGCGCGGCCAACCAGCGGCGCGGCCGCTTCGAGCAGGCCGACGGCGGCACCCTGTTCCTCGACGAGATCGGCGACATGCCGGCCGACACCCAGACCCGCCTGCTGCGGGTGCTGGCCGATGGCGAATTCTACCGCGTGGGCGGCCACACCCCGGTGAAGGTGGACGTGCGCATCATCGCCGCCACCCACCAGAACCTGGAAAACCTGGTGCAGGCCGGCAAGTTCCGCGAAGACCTGTTCCACCGCCTCAACGTCATCCGCATCCATATCCCGCGCATGTCCGACCGCCGCGAGGACATCCCCGCGCTGGCCCGCCACTTCCTCGCCCGTGCGGCCCAGGAGCTGGCCGTGGAGCCCAAGCTGCTCAAGCCGGAGACCGAGGAATACCTGAAGAACCTGCCCTGGCCGGGCAACGTGCGCCAGCTGGAGAACACCTGCCGCTGGATCACCGTCATGGCCTCGGGTCGCGAAGTCCACGTGGACGACCTGCCGCCGGAACTGCTCACCCAGCCCCAGGACGCGGCGCCGGTCACCAACTGGGAGCAGGCCCTGCGCCAGTGGGCCGACCAGGCGCTGGCCCGCGGCCAGTCCAGCCTGCTGGACAGCGCCGTGCCGTCGTTCGAGCGGATCATGATCGAGACCGCGCTCAAGCACACCGCAGGCCGTCGCCGCGACGCCGCCGTGCTGCTGGGCTGGGGCCGCAACACCCTCACCCGCAAGATCAAGGAACTGGGCATGAAGGTGGATGGCGGCGACGAGGACGACGGCGACGACGCCTGATCGGCCCGGCTCCACCCTCCACTCCGACCTCGCGGGCCTGCTGGCCCGCGAAGCATTTCAGGCGGCCACCCCGCCTCACCGCGTTGTAGGAGCGAGTTCGTTCGCGACGGACCGCCAGCCGGTCCTTGGAAGCCCCTCGGAAAGGCCGCCCGCGAATGGATTCGCTCCTGCTCCCTCCCCCCGCGTCTTTCTCCGTGACGCCAGCTTGAAGCCCGCCCGCTGTCCGGGACGCACCAACGCAGGCGGCAGCCGGGGAAAACGTTCACGACTGGTGCCATGCACCGCTTCGGCGCATCAAAAATGTGCTCAGAAAATGTTCAGGACCTGACTGCCGCCCGCCTGGAGACGGGCATTCCATGATGCTCCCGAAAAAGCCATGAAGGGCCAGAGCCCAATAACCACGGGGCCTCTGGCCATGAGGCGCGAACTCCAATGGAGGTGGACAGGGGCCGAATGCGAAAACTGGCACAGCCTCTGCATTGGTAGAGACAACCGTTTTCGGGGACCTTGGTACAGGCAGGCCGGGGATCCCTCTTTTATGCAAGACCCTTCACTGCCCCGCCGTCGCGTCGAGCCGAGCTCCGCGGGCGAGCGGTGAAGGACGATGGTTTTGGGGGCCTTGGTACAGGCAGGCCGGGGAATCCCCTTTCTTACAGCGCCACGCTGTCACGACGGCTTCGAGCCGGGACAGCGCAGCGACGACCCGTTTCGGGGGCCCAGGTACAGGCAGGCCGGGGATTCCCCTTTCTTATCCCGCCCGGGAGCCGAGACAACGGCCCCGGACAGCAGCGACGACCCGTTTCGGGGACCTTGGTACAGGCAGGCCGGGGAATCCCCTTTCTTATCCCTCCCGCAGGCTGATCTGCAGCCGCCACTTGCCATCCACCTCGGCACCGCTCCACTCCCCATGCAGGGGGCGGGTCGCCACGAAGTGCAAGAGCAACCCATTGCGGGTCATCTGCAAGCGCCAGTTCAGCGCCTTGCCACCCAATTGCAGGCGGCCCTTCTGCGGCTCGGCGCTGGCATCGAAGATGAAGGCCAGCGCCCCATCCATGTGCTCGGCACGCTGGCGCGGCTCGCCGTCGAACCACAGCGCCAGCCCGTCGGGCAAGGCCTCCACCCGCTCCAGGTGGATGGGCCCCGGTGCGGTCAGGCGGCCGATCATCAGCCCGACCAGCAGTCCGAAAATCGCCAGCGAACCCAAAAACCGCGGCCACATGCGCCGCCTCGGGTCCTCATCGGGAGTAGAATGCCGCCGGTTTTGGGGCAGGGGGCCACGCATGTTTCACGTCATCCTTTTTCAACCGGAAATTCCGCCGAACACCGGCAACATTATCAGGCTGTGCGCCAACTCGGGCTGCCACCTGCACCTGGTCGAGCCCCTGGGTTTCGAGCTCGACGACAAGCGCCTGCGCCGCGCCGGGCTGGACTACCACGAGTACGCCACCCTGCAGCGCCACGCCGACCTGGAGAGCTGCCTGGCGAGCCTGGGCCACCCCCGCGTGTTCGCCTTCACCACCAAGGGCACCCGGCTGTTCCACGAGGTCGCCTTCGAGAAGGGCGACGCCTTTCTCTTCGGCCCGGAAAGCCGCGGCCTGCCGGAAAAGGTGCGCGAGGCCCTGCCGCCCGAGCAGCGCCTGCGCCTGCCCATGCGTCCCGGCTGCCGCAGCCTGAACCTGTCCAACAGCGTGGCCGTGGCGGTCTACGAGGCCTGGCGCCAGCACGGCTTCAGCCTGGACTGAACCGGGCGAACACGCGCCCACAAAAAAGCGCCCCGAGGGGCGCTTTTTCTTCATCCAGCGTGGATCAGGCGTTGGCCGGAGCTTCGCCGGCGGCCTGCAGGCGCGCCATTTCCTGCGCGTACAGGGCGTCGAAGTTCACCGGAGCCAGCATCAGTGCCGGGAACGAGCCGCGTACGACGAGGCTGTCCAGGGTTTCGCGGGCGTAGGGGAACAGGATGTTCGGGCAGAAGGCGCCCAGGGTGTGGCTCATGGAAGCCGCGTCCAGGCCCTTGATCAGGAAGATGCCGGCCTGCTGCACTTCGGCGATGAAGGCGGTTTCTTCGCCGTTCTTCACGGTCACGGAGAGGGTCAGCACCACTTCATGGAAATCGCCGTCCAGCGACTTCTGGCGGGTGTTGAGGTCCAGCGCCACGCTCGGGGTCCACTCCTGGCGGAAGATCTCGGGGCTCTTGGGGGCCTCGAACGACAGGTCACGCACGTAGATGCGCTGCAGCGAGAATTGCGGGTTCTGAGCTTCCTGGGAAGCGCCGTTGCTTGCTTGTTCAGTCATGGCAGAGCCTTCTTGTTCGTACGTTTTCGAGTGGGGTCACGCCTTGAGCAGAGCATCCAGCTTGCCCGCCCGCTCAAGGGCATAAAGGTCGTCACAGCCGCCCACATGGGTCGAACCGATCCATATCTGCGGCACCGAGGTGCGGCCCGCCTTGCGGGTCATCTCGGCGCGGACGTCGGGCTTGCCATCGACCCGGATCTCTTCGTATTGGACGCCCTTGCTGCCGAGCAATTGCTTGGCCCGGATGCAGTAGGGGCACCAGTCACTGGAGTAGATGACGACGGCAGCCATGTTCACTTCACCAACGGCAGGTTTTCGCCACGCCAGCTGCCGATGCCGCCGGACAGCTTGAAGGCGGTGAAACCGGCTTTCTGCAGGTCACGGCAAACGGTACCAGCGTGCTGGCCCATGGTATCGACCACTATGATGGTCTTGTCCTTATGCTTATCCAGCTCCGCAAGGCGAGCAGCCAGCTTTTCGTAGGGGATGTTCAGCGAGTCGACGATGCGGCCGCTGGAGAAGTCCTTACTGCTGCGCACGTCGAGGACGATGCCCTGGCCGCTGTTGACCAGCGCGGTGAGCTCGCGGGTGCTGATGCTGCGGCCGCCACGGCGCAGTTCGTGGGCGATCAGGAGCACCAGCAGGACGACGAAGGATGCGCTCAGTACATAGTGGTTGGTGGCAAATTCAATCAGGTGGGCGAACATCGACGGGTCCCGGGACGGTAAAATGCCGGCCAGTATACACAGCACCACAGGTCCACCAAACCCCGCACGGCGGTGACGCACAAGGAACTTGTACGTAAAATGCCGCTCCCTTTTTGATCTTCTTGTGCCATGCGAGTCGGACTTATGACAGCCACGCCCAAACCCCTGGTTCTGATCATCCTGGACGGCTTCGGTCACAGTGACAGTCCCGAGTACAACGCCATCTACGCCGCCACCAAGCCGGTCTACGACCGCCTGCTGGCCACCCAGCCGCACGGCCTGATCTCGGGCAGCGGCATGGACGTGGGCCTGCCGGACGGGCAGATGGGCAACTCCGAGGTGGGCCACATGAACCTCGGCGCCGGCCGCGTGGTTTACCAGGACTTCACCCGCGTCACCAAGGCCATCCGTGATGGCGAGTTCTTCGCCAACCCCGTGATAGTCGAGGCCGTGGACAAGGCCGTTGCCGCCGGCAAGGCCGTGCACTTCATGGGCCTGCTTTCCGACGGCGGCGTACACAGCCACCAGGACCACCTGGTCGCCATGGCCGAGCTGGCCGCCCAGCGCGGCGCCGAGAAGATCTACCTGCACGCCTTCCTCGACGGCCGCGACACCCCGCCGAAAAGCGCCGAGCCCTCCATCGAGCTGCTCGATGCCACCTTCGCCCGCCTGGGCAAGGGCCGCATCGCCAGCCTGATCGGCCGCTACTTCGCCATGGACCGCGACAACCGCTGGGACCGCGTCGAAGCCGCCTACAACCTGATCACCGAAGGCCAGGCCGAATTCACCGCCGCCAGCGCCCGTGAAGGCCTCGCCGCCGCCTACGAGCGCGGCGAGAGCGACGAATTCGTCAAGGCCACTCGTATCGGCGACGCCGCCCCGGTGCAGGATGGCGACGCGGTCATCTTCATGAACTTCCGTGCCGACCGCGCCCGCGAGCTGTCCCGCGCCTTCGTCGAGCCCGGCTTCAAGGAATTCGCCCGTGCTCGTGAAATCGCCCTGGCCGGCTACGTGATGCTGACCCAGTACGCCGCCAGCATCCCCGCGCCCAGCGCCTTCAAGCCCGAGTCCCTGGACAACGTGCTGGGTGAATACCTCGCGGCCAACGGCAAGACCCAGCTGCGCATCGCCGAGACCGAGAAGTACGCCCACGTGACCTTCTTCTTCTCCGGCGGCCGCGAGGAGCCCTTCGAAGGCGAAGAGCGCATCCTCATCCCCTCGCCCAAGGTCGCCACCTATGACCTGCAGCCGGAGATGAGCGCCCCCGAGGTGACCGACCGCATCGTCGACGCCATCGAGAACCTGCGCTACGACGTGATCATCGTGAACTACGCCAACGGCGACATGGTCGGCCACACCGGCGTCTTCGAGGCCGCGGTCAGGGCCGTCGAGTGCCTGGACACCTGCCTGGGACGCATCACCGCCGCCCTCGACAAGGTCGGCGGCGAGGCGCTGATCACCGCCGACCACGGCAACGTCGAGCAGATGGAAGACGAAGCCACCGGCCAGGCGCACACCGCGCACACCTGCGAGCCGGTGCCCTTCATCTATTACGGCAAGCGCCAGGTCAGCCTGCGCGAAGGCGGCGTGCTCGCCGACGTGGCCCCCACCCTGCTGACCCTGATGGGCCTGCCGGTGCCGGCCGAGATGACCGGCAAGAGCATCGTCGAACTGAAATGACCCACGCGCCGACCACCGGCGCCGCGGTTTCGCATCGAACGCCCCGCAGCTCAGGCTTCGGGGCGTTTTTTTTGCCGAGCGCGACGGGCATACTAGGCCCGTCTTCTTCCCTGGTGCCGCACGCCCCCATGTTTCGCGCCCTCACCCTCATTCTCCTTGCCTGCCTGCTCGCGCCGGCCGTCGCCGACGAGCGCGCGCAGACCCAGCAACAGCTGGACCAGGCCGCCAAGGACGTCACCGAACTCAAGAAACTCCTCAAGCAGCTGCAGGAGGAGAAGTCCGGCGTGCAGGCGGACCTGAAGAAAACCGAATCGGAGATGGGCCAGCTGGAAAAGCAGGTCAAGGACCTGCAACAGGAACTCGACAAGGGCGAAGGCGAAGTGAGGCGCCTGGACCAGGAGAAAAAAAAGCTCCAGGGCGCGCGCCTTGAACAGCAGAGGCTGATCGGCATCCAGGCGCGCGCCGCCTACCAGAGTGGCCAGCAGGAATACCTCAAGCTGCTGCTCAACCAGCAGCACCCCGAGAAATTCGCCCGTACCCTCACCTACTACGACTACCTCAGCCAGGCCCGCCTGGAGCAGCTCGACGCCTTCAACGAGACCCTGCGCCAACTGGCCAACGTCGAGCGCGACATCGCCACCCAGCAGGCCGCGCTCGTCGAGCAGAAGAGCGCCCTGGACGGCCGCCGCGAGCAACTCGCCGGCCTGCGCAAGGAGCGCCAGCTGGCCCTGGCCAAGCTCAACCGCGACGTGACCGACCGCGACCAGAAGCTCAAGGCCCGCCAGCAGGAGCAGGCCGAGCTGGGCCGTGTGCTCAAGACCATCGAGGAAACCCTCGCCCGCCAGGCCCGCGAGGCCGAAGAGGCACGCAAGCGCGAACTGGCCGAACGGCAGCGCCAGGAAGACGAGCTCAAGCGCTCCCCGGCCGCCGCCAAATCCCTTTCCGGCCCCCTGGTTTCGAGCACCGGCGGCAACTTCGGCGGCCCCTTCGCCAGTGCCCGGGGCAAGCTGCCCTGGCCGGTCGATGGCCGTCTCGTTGCGAGATTTGGAACTCCTCGCGGCGAAGACGCACGAACTAAGTGGGACGGCGTGCTGATCGGCGCCGCCGCAGGCAGCCAGGTGCGCGCCGTGCATGGCGGCCGCGTGGTCTTCGCCGACTGGTTGCGCGGCGCGGGGCTGTTGGTCATCCTCGACCACGGCAACGGCTTCCTGAGCCTGTACGGCCACAACCAGAGCCTGTTGAAAAATGCCGGCGACATCGTCAAGGCGGGGGAGTCCATCGCCACCGTCGGCACCAGTGGCGGGCAGGATACGCCCGCGTTGTATTTCGCCATCCGCCAGCAGGGCCGCCCCAGCGACCCCGCGCAGTGGTGCCGGGCGCAAGGATAAGCGCCACTTCATTCCGTAGGAGTTGATTCGCATGCCGCATCTGTCCCGCCTTACCTCCCTGGCCATGGCCCTGGCGCTGCTCGGCGGTGCATCGCTCGCCTCCGCCGCCCAGGAGCCCGCAGCGCCGGCGCCCGCCCCGGCACCGGCGGCGAACGGCAAGGCACCGCTGCCCCTGGACGAGCTGCGCACCTTCGCCGAGGTGCTGGACCGGATCAAATCCGCCTACGTCGAACCGGTGGACGACAAGACCCTGCTGGAGAACGCCATCAAGGGCATGCTCAGCAACCTCGACCCGCACTCCGCGTACCTGGAGCCCGAGGCGTTCCAGGAGCTGCAGGAAAGCACCAGCGGCGAATTCGGCGGCCTGGGCATCGAAGTGGGCACCGAGGACGGCTTCATCAAGGTCGTCTCGCCCATCGACGACACCCCTGCCTCCAAGGCCGGCATCCAGCCGGGCGACCTGATCGTCAAGATCGACGGCCAGCCGACCAAGGGCCTGTCGATGATGGAAGCCGTGGACAAGATGCGCGGCAAGGCCGGCAGCCCTATCGTGCTGACCCTGGTACGCGAGGGCGGCCAGCCCTTCGACGTCGAGCTCAAGCGCGCGGTGATCAAGGTCAAGAGCGTCAAGAGCCAGCTGCTGGACAAGAACTACGGCTACATCCGCATCACCCAGTTCCAGGTCAACACCGGCGAGGAAGTGGGCAAGGCGCTGGCCAAGCTGCGCAAGGACAACGGTGACAAGAAACTCGCCGGCCTGGTCCTGGACCTGCGCAACAACCCCGGCGGCGTGCTGCAGTCCGCGGTGGAGGTGGCCGACCACTTCCTCACCAAGGGCCTGATCGTCTACACCAAGGGCCGCATCGCCAACTCCGAGCTGCGCTTCTCCGCCGACCCGGCCGACGCCAGCGAAGGCGTGCCGCTGGTGGTGCTGATCAACGGTGGCAGCGCCTCGGCGGCCGAGATCGTCGCCGGCGCCCTGCAGGACCACAAGCGTGGCGTGCTGATGGGCACCGACAGCTTCGGCAAGGGCTCGGTACAGACCGTGCTGCCGCTGAACAACGACCGCGCCCTGAAGCTCACCACCGCGCTCTACTTCACCCCCAACGGTCGCTCCATCCAGGCCCAGGGCATCGTCCCCGACGTGGAAGTGGCCCGCGCCAAGGTGACCCGCGAGCAGGACAGCGAGAACTTCAAGGAAGCCGACCTCGCCGGCCACCTCGGCAACGGCAACGGTGGCGCCGACAAGCCCAGCTCCGGCAAGGCCAAGGCCGCCCAGGCCCGCCCGCAGGACGACGACTACCAGTTGAACCAGGCGCTGAACCTGCTCAAGGGCCTGAACGTCACCCGCGGGGATTGAGGTGAGCCGGGGAGCCTGGCTGCTGGCGCTGCTGCTCGGCGCGTCGGCGACCCAGGCCCGCGATCCCCTTCCGCCCCTGCCCCGGCTGCCCCTCGCGGCGCCGGAGCAGGCGGCGCCCGCCCAGGCGCTGCCCATCCAGCCCGGCCCCTTGAGACTCGGCCCCGAGCAGCCGGCCACCGCCTCGCCCACCGCCCCTTCCAACCCAGGCCCGGCAACACCGCCCGCCAGGGCCGACAGGCCGGCGAAGACCGCCTCCCCCGCTCCGGCCACCCCGCTCGACAGCCGCCAGCGTCCACGCCTGACGCTGGTGATCGACGACCTCGGCCAGACGCCCGAGCGCGATCGCCGCGTGCTCGCCCTGCCCGGCCCGGTGGCCCTGTCGATCATCCCCGACGCGCCCCACGCCACCCAGTTGGCCAACACCGCCCACGCCGCCGGCAAGACGGTGATGCTGCATCTGCCCATGGACCCGGCCGGCGGCCCCTTCGCCTGGCACCCGGGCATGCCGGTGGACGAACTGCAGCGGCGCCTCGACGCCGCCTTGCGCGTCGTGCCCCACGCCCAGGGCCTGAACAACCACATGGGCAGCCGCATGACCGCCCAGCCCCAGGCCATGGCCTGGCTGATGCACCGCCTGCAGGGCGATCACCGTTTCTTCATCGACAGCCGCACCAGCGCCGCCACCGTGGCCGCCGCCGAAGCACAGAAGATCGGCCTGGCGAGCCTCTCGCGGGACGTCTTCCTCGACGACGACATGCACCCCGAAGCCATCGCCGCGCAGTTCGAAGCCGCCCTCAAGCTCGCCCGCAAGCAGGGCTCGGCGGTGATGATCGGCCACCCCCACCCCGCCACCCTGGCGTTGCTCGAACGCGAGCTGCCGCGCCTGAAGGCGCAGGGCTTCGAGCTGATCGGGGTGCAGCAGATGATCGCCCTGCGCAGCAACCGCGCCATGGCGGCCCACGGCAAGGGCGGCGTCTATCGCTGAATCGGCGTGCGCCAGCGCATGTTCCCCGGCACAGCGGCTGGGCAAACGGACGTCGAGTCCTTAGGCTTCAGCGCTTCTCCCGCAAAGATGCCGTTCCATGCCCCGTCGCCAATCCCTGATCAAGGCCCTCGTCATCCTGGCGTTCGTCATCGCCGCCGTGGTGCCCACGGGCTACCTCTGGATCATCGTCAGCGCCAAGCTGGAACTCGGCGGCGCCAGCCCGGGCGAAGCAGTCGTGGGCACCACCAGCCGCGTCGAGCAGCGGGCCCGGCAGCAATACTGCACCGGCGTGCTGGCGACACCGAAGAACACCTGGCTGGTCGGCCGCATGGACCGCGCGGAAAAGACCGAAGGCCAGCCCGGCATCGACCTCGATGCCCTGATCCGCGGCAATGCTGCCGAACAGGACGACGAGGAGCCCTCGGGCTTCGGCGGCCTCTTCGGTGGCGGCTTGTCCAGCGACCCGCAGACCACCTACCTGTCACGGCTCGACGACGAGGGTGAATTCGTCCAGGTCGCCCACCTCGGCGAAACCGCCTGCCTGGTGGCGACGCCCGATGGCGACACCCTCTACCTGCTCACCGGCGTCAACCGCCCCGAGGATGCGCAGCAGGCGGACATCCGGCAGACGGTGGTCCTGCGCAGCGACGACCAGGGCACCAGCTGGGCGCCCCTGGAACAGGGCCTGCTGGCCGAAGCCAACGACCTGGCCTGGTCGCTCGAGCCCTACTTCTTCGACAACCAGCAGTTCTGGGCCTGGGCCAGCCTGCCGCAGAGCAGCAGCGCCTATGGCGAGCCCGAGAACCTGCGCGGCGGCCTCTACTACTCGCCCGACCAGGGCGCGACCCGCGAGGCGATCATCGCCAGCGACGACCTCCTGGTCAGCCTCGACGCCATCCGCAGCCGCGCACCGGAAGGCGTCAACTGGGGCGACTACAACGGCGGGTACGGCCGCATCACAAGCCATGTCCAGCAGTTCGACGACCAGCACGCGGCGATCTGGGTCTCGCAGTCCTTCCTCTACGGCGAGCCCGACGGCAAGTACCTCACCACCCCGGTGTTCGTCACCAGCAGGGCCCGCCTGGTACGTGACGGCGGCCAGTGGCGGATGGGGCCGCTGGAGCGGGAGTACGGCCTGCACCTGGACGAGGTGGTGAGCAACGACGACGAGCGCGTGATCGCGGTGATCGAGCGCGAGGGGGAAGAAGCCGTCCAGGTCGCCGAACTGGACCGGCAGACCCTCGCCTGGCAACCCCGGGGCAGCCTGCCCAGCCCGTTCTGGCCACTGCCCTCCAGTACCGGCCTGCGCGGGTTCAGCATCGGCAAGGGGGTGCTGCTGGCCAATACCGACAGCAGCTACAGCGTCCCCCTGTGGCTCTACCCCACGGCCGATGGCGAGCCGGCGACCATTTCCTCCGACGCGGTGTTCTATTCACGGGACTGGGGCCGGAGCTGGAGCCGCCTCGCCATCGAAGGCTACCTGGGCGTGCAGGGACTGGACCCGCGCACCGACCGGGTGTTCTGGGCGGAAGGCGACTGGTACGACGTCAACCCGGACAAGCGCATCCACAGCTACCGCCTGGACTGACGCGCACGGCGAATCCTGCCGGAACGGCTCTGCATGAAGGTGTTCATGGGTAATGGGCAGCCCGCATGCATGCGGGGCCTGATCGACAGAACGTCAACGCACCAGAACGGTGCAAGCGCCACCCACCCCTGCTGGGTGGGTGGCGGCAGGCGGGATCACAGGTAGTTCTTGGTCACTTCGTCGACGAAGCCATCGGCGCGCATCTGGTCGAGGGCCTTCTGCAGGCGCTCGATCACCTCGTCCGGGGTGTCCTTGTTGAAGGCCAGGTACAGCTCGGCATCATTGAAGCGCAGCACGGTCTGCAGGCCGGTGACGCCTTCCTGCTTGGCCAGGTAGCGGCCGACCGGGTCGGTGGTGGCCCACAGGTCGATCTGGCCCTTGATCAGCTTCTTCACGTTCTCCTGGTCACGCAGGGCGTTCTGCGGGGACAGGCCCTGGCTTTCCAGGTGCTGGCTCACGGCGTCGTTCTTGTAGGCGCCGATGCGGTACTGGCCGGCGCTCTTCAGGTCCTTGAGGGCGATATTGTTGCCCGGGGCGGCGAGCAGCACCCAGCCGGTCTTGGCGACGGGGCCGACCCACTTGAACAGCGGCTGGCGCTCGGGGGTGAAGGTGGTGGAGAACAGGCCGTAGTTGGGCTTGTCCAGGGTCAGGCGATACAGCCGGTCCCAGGGGAAGCGCAGGGTGAGGGTGTATTCGATGTTCGCGCGCTTGAACATCTCGCGGACGATATCGGTGCTGATGCCGTCGATGCCGTCGTCGCGGGCGAAGTTCTTGTCGTCCACCGCCATGTTGAAGGGCGGGAAGTTCTCGGTCAGCAGCACGACCTTGTAGTCGGCCGGAAGCTCGGCGCGGGCCCCGAAGGCCAGGAACATCAGGCCCAGGGTCAGGGCGTTTCTCATCAGTTTGTGCATTGTCATCCGCTCGCTTGAATTTGTGGTTATGGCTAGCGACTTCCCTGCATGGGCCTCGGCCCACGGACGTATGGATCGCCCCGTCCTGCCATCCAATGGCAAGCGACCGGCTCTTGGCCGGTCGCTGGGTATCACAGGTAGCTGTTGAGGATCTGGTCGACCAGGCCCTCGGCGCGCATCTTGTCCAGCGCGTCCTGCAGGCGCTTGACCACCTCGTCGGGGGTCTCCTTGTTCAGCGCCAGGAACAGCTCGGCCTTGTTGAAGCGCAGCACGGTCTTCAGGCCCGAGACGCCTTCCTGCTTGGCCAGGTAGCGGCCGGCGGGGTCACCGGTGGCCCAGAGGTCGATCTGGCCTTTCTCCAGCTTCTTGGCGTTTTCCTGGTCACGCAGGGAGGTGGTGGCCTCGATGCCTTTCTCGGCCAGGGCCTGGGAGATGGCATCGCCCTTGTAGGCGCCGACCTTGTATTGCTTGGCCTGCTCCAGGCTGGTGAGGCTGATGGTGCTGTCGCCACGGGCGAGCAGGACCCAGTCGTCGGGGCCGATGGGGCCGACCCACTTGAAGGACTGCTCGCGCTCCGGCAGGCGGGCGGTGACGAAGATGCCGTAGTCGGGCTTCTCCAGCGCCAGCTTGTAGATGCGGTCCCACGGGAAGCGCAGGGTCAGGTTGTACTTGATGCCTGCGCGCTTGAACATTTCCTTCACCACGTCCACGGCGATGCCGTCGACGTTGTCTTCCTGAGCGAAGTTCTTTCCGTTGATCGCCATGTTGTAGGGCGGGAAATTCTCCGTCAGCAGCACCACCGAGTAATTCTCATCCACATCGGCGCGGGCGAATCCGGCCAGCACCATGAGGGTGCCCGCCAGAGCGAGCAGGAGGCGTTTCGACATATACAACTACCTTGTAAGGAGGGATGGGAAAAACCGCTGATTCGGTCCCCGTGGGTACAGGGTAACGACGTCAGCCGCCCAGGCTGCGAACCGGATCACGGTTGCAGCCGAAGCTCAATTAAAGGCAAGAATCGTGCTCAACGCACGACGATGCCGCGACTTGCGAGATAGGCCTTGGCTTCCGGCACGGTGAATTCGCCGAAGTGGAAGATGCTCGCCGCGAGGACCGCGTCGGCCTTGCCTTCGAGAATGCCGGCCGCCAGGTGCTCCAGATTGCCCACGCCACCGGAGGCGATCACCGGGATGCCGACGGTTTCGCTGATGGCCCGGGTGACGCCGAGGTCGTAGCCGCTCTTCACGCCGTCCTGGTCCATGCTGGTCAGGAGGATCTCGCCGGCACCCAGCTCTTCCATCTTCTTCGACCAGGCCACGGCATCCAGGCCGGTGGGCTTGCGCCCGCCGTGGGTGAAAATTTCCCAGCGCGGCGTTTCCCCGGGCGCGGAAACCTTCTTCGCATCGATGGCGACCACGATGCACTGGGAACCGAAGCGCGCGGCGGCCTCGCCGACGAACTCGGGGTTGAACACCGCGGCGGTGTTGATCGAGACCTTGTCGGCCCCGGCGTTGAGCAGGTTGCGGATGTCCTGCACGGTGCGCACGCCACCGCCCACGGTCAGCGGGATGAACACCTGGCTGGCCATGCGCTCCACCGTGTGCAGGGTGGTGTCGCGGCCATCGACGCTGGCGGTGATGTCGAGGAAGGTGATCTCGTCCGCGCCCTGCTCGTCGTAGCGACGGGCGATCTCCACCGGGTCGCCGGCGTCGCGGATGTTCTCGAACTTCACGCCCTTGACCACGCGGCCGTTGTCCACGTCGAGGCAGGGGATGATGCGTTTAGCCAGGGCCATGCTTTTTCTCCGAAAAACAGCTGCAGGCTGCAAGCGGCAAGCTTCAAGAGCGAGCCAGGGCCAGCAGCGCCGTTACGTGTCGCTTAAGGCTTGCCGCCTGTCGCCGCATCGCAGAAGGCCTGGGCCTCGGCGACGTCCAGGGTGCCTTCGTAGATGGCGCGACCGGTGATGGCGCCGATGATGCCGGGGGCCTTGGCGGCCAGCAGCTTCTCGATGTCACCCAGGTTGTGGATGCCGCCGGAGGCGATCACCGGGATGCGGCTGGCGGCGGCCAGGGCCGCGGTGGCCTCGACGTTGCAGCCCTGCATCATCCCGTCCTTGGCGATGTCGGTGTAGACGATGGCGGAGACGCCATCGGCCTCGAAGCGACGGGCCAGGTCCACGGCCTGCAAGGTGCTGACCTCGGCCCAGCCGTCGGTGGCGACGAAACCGTCCTTGGCGTCCAGGCCGACGATGACCTTGCCCGGGAAGGCCTTGCACGCCTCGGTGACGAATTCCGGCTGCTTCACCGCCTTGGTGCCGATGATCACGTAGCTGACGCCGGCCTTGACGTAGTGCTCGATGGTTTCCAGGGAGCGGATGCCGCCGCCGATCTGGATCGGCAGGTTCGGGTAGCGCCTGGCGATGGCGGTGACCACCTCGCCGTTCACCGGCTGGCCTTCGAAGGCGCCGTTCAGGTCCACCAGGTGCAAGCGGCGGCAGCCACCCTCCACCCACTTGGCGGCCATGCTCACCGGGTCATCGGAGAACACCGTGGAATCTTCCATGCGGCCCTGGCGCAAGCGCACGCAGGCACCGTCCTTCAGATCGATTGCGGGAATAATCAGCATGTCTTTTTTCCTAACGTCAAAAAGAGCGACAAGTTGCGAGCCTCAAGCTGCAAGCAGGCGCATTCGTGTCTCTTGCAGCTTGGCTGCCTGTCGCTTTCAGCTACCTTTTTCGAGCGCCCACAAATCACTCTCGATGCTTTCGAACCTGTCTTTCAGGTGCGCCTGCACATCGGAGATCGCCTTGTTGTAGAAACTCGGGGCGAATTCCCGGGCGAAGAAATCCAGTACTTCCTCGGCCTCGAAGGAGCCCAGCTCCAGCTCGAAGCGCTCCGCCATGAAACGCTTGATCGCCAGCACGGCGCCTTGCGTCTGGGCGGCATCGAGTTGCAGGACGGGGGCTTTCTTCGCGCGGCTCATGGCTTACCAGCGGCCATCCCAGGCGGCGAAGTTCTGCAGCAGCTGCAGGCCGTTGGTGTGGCTCTTCTCGGGGTGGAACTGCACGGCGAAGCGCGAGCCTTCGGCCAGCGCGGCGGCGAAATCCTTGCCGTAGTGGCCGCGACCGGCCACCTGGCGCGGGTTGCCGGCCTCGATGTAGTAGCTGTGCACGAAATAGAAGCGGCCGTGGTCGGGAATGCCGTGCCAGAGCGGGTGGTCCAGGGTACGGGCCACTTCGTTCCAGCCCATGTGCGGCACCTTCAGGTGCTCGCCGTCCTCCACCATGCCCTTGCCGAAGAAGCGCACCTTGCCGGGGAACAGGCCGATGCAGTCGACCCCGCCGTTCTCCTCGCTGTGCTCCAGCAGCGCCTGCATGCCGACGCAGATGCCGAGGAAGGGACGGTCCTTGCTCACTTCGCGCACCAGTTCGTCGAAGCCCAGGCGGCGGATCTCGGCCATGCAGTCGCGGATCGCACCCACGCCGGGGAAGACCACGCGGTCGGCCTCGCGGATGACGTTGGCGTCGCTGGTGACCATCACCCGCCCGGCGCCCACGTGCTCCAGGGCCTTGGCAACCGAGTGCAGGTTGCCCATGCCGTAATCGATGACAGCGACCGTCTGCATCAGAGCACGCCCTTGGTGGAAGGCATCTGGCCGGCCATGCGCGGGTCGAGCTCGATGGCCATGCGCAGCGCGCGGCCGAAGGCCTTGAACACGGTCTCGATCTGGTGGTGGGTGTTGTGGCCACGCAGGTTGTCGATGTGCAGGGTCACCAGGGCATGGTTGACGAAGCCCTGGAAGAACTCCTGGAACAGGTCGACATCGAAACCGCCGACCACGGCGCGGGTGAAGGGCACGTGCATCTGCAGGCCGGGGCGACCGGAGAAGTCGATCACCACGCGCGACAGCGCTTCGTCCAGCGGCACGTAGGAGTGGCCGTAGCGGACGACGCCCTTCTTGTCGCCGATGGCCTGGGCGAAGGCCTGGCCGAGGGTGATACCGACGTCTTCGACGGTGTGGTGGTCGTCGATATGCAGATCACCCTTGCACTCGATGTCCAGGTCGATCAGCCCATGGCGGGCGATCTGGTCGAGCATGTGCTCGAGGAAGGGCACGCCGATGTCGAAGCGCGCCTTGCCAGTGCCATCCAGGTTGATCGAGACCTTGATCTGGGTCTCCAGGGTGTTGCGTTCGACGGATGCCTTACGTTCGGCCATCACCAGCTCCGCAAAAATCATTGGGCAAAAGGGGCGACATTATAGGCCGAGAATGCGACGGGCTTGAAGCCGATCGGCGGGAGGACTGCAGGAGGGCTGAAACGCACGGGGCCGACATGATGTCGGCCCCGGCGATTCACAGGCGTGGCACTCAGCTGAACAGCGCGGCTGTCTTCTGCAGGGTGATCCACACGCCCCAGGCCAGCGGCAGGCCCACGGCCAGCCAGGCGGCGATCACCAGCGGCTTGCTGGACGGATCGGCCGCCCACTCGAGGTCCGCGGCTTCCTTGGTGGCGTCATGGCCGATGGCGCGCTCGGCGGCCAGCTCGGCGTCGGTCATGAAGTGCTTCGGATCGACCGGGCGCACCAGCATGTTGCAGATGAAGCCCAGCACCAGCAGGCCGGCGAGGATGTACAGGGTGATGTCGTACGCGGCGGCACGCTCGACGCCGATGCTCAGCTGGTATTCGCGGATGTAGTTCACCAGCACCGGGCCGAGGATGCCGGCGAAGGCCCAGGCGGTCAGCAGGCGACCGTGGATGGCGCCGACCATCTGGGTGCCGAACAGGTCCGCCAGGTAGGCCGGCACGGTGGCAAAGCCGCCGCCGTACATGGACAGGATCAGGCAGAAGCAGAACACGAAGAACGCGACGCTGCCCAGGTGACCGGTCCAGGGCACCAGCGCGTAGAGCACGAAGCCGAGGGCGAAGAACACGAAGTAGGTCGCCTTGCGGCCGATCAGGTCGGAGAAGGACGCCCAGAAGAAGCGGCCACCGATGTTGAACAGGCTCAGCAGCCCGGTGAAGCCCGCGGCGATGGCGGCGATCTGCGCCAGCTGCGCGGCATCGAGCTGGTTGAAGCTCAGGTGGTTGCCGATCAGCTTGCCGGCGAAGACTTCCTGCAGCAGCGGGGAGGCCATGCCGATGATGCCGATGCCGGCGGAGACGTTGAGGCACAGCACCGCCCAGACCAGCCAGAACTGCGGGGTCTTCCACGCGGTGTTCACGTGGACGTGGCCCTTGGTGATCATCGCGTTGTTGACGCGTTTCACCGGCGCGGTCCAGCCCTTGGGCTTCCAGCCGGTCGGCGGCACGCGGTAGGCCAGGGCACCACCGACCATGAAGACGAAGTAGATCGCCGCCATGACCACGAAGCTCTGCCACACGCCGACGCTTTCAGCGCTGGCGAAGTGGTTCATCAGCTCGGCGGCCAGGGGCGCACCGACCATCGCGCCACCGCCGAAGCCCATGATCGCCATGCCGGTGGCCATGCCGCGCTTGTCCGGGAACCATTTGATCAGGGTCGACACCGGCGAGATGTAGCCGAGACCGAGGCCGATGCCGCCGATCACGCCCAGGCCTACCCACATCAGCCAGATCTGGTGGATATAGACGCCGAACGCCGCGATCAGCAGACCGCCGCACCAACAGAAGGCCGAGACCAGGCCCGCC
Source organism: Pseudomonas sp. USHLN015 (assembly GCF_037153275.1). NCBI lineage: Bacteria > Pseudomonadati > Pseudomonadota > Gammaproteobacteria > Pseudomonadales > Pseudomonadaceae > Pseudomonas > Pseudomonas sp. USHLN015. The sequence goes on along the minus strand of NZ_JBBCKP010000007.1, from coordinate 142,624 downwards.
TTGCGCGGCCCGGCATGCTCCAGCCAGCCGCCCCAGACGGCGGCCGAGCAGCCGAGGAAGATGAAGAACAGGGTGTAGATCCAGCCGAGCATCGAGATCTGCCAGTCGCAATCGCTGGCGAAGACCTGGGCGAAGAAACCCAGCTCGGGGGCACAGGCGACCGGCGCGCTGATGCCGATGGCCTTGGACAGGGGCAGCCAGAACACGGAGAAACCGTAGGCCATGCCGATGCACAGGTGGATGGCGAGGGCTGCCGGCGGAACCAGCCAGCGGTTGAAGCCCTGTCGGGCCACCGTCCGTTCCTTCGACAGGAACGCAGGCCGGACGTCACTGCCCGGACTCAAGGTACTGCTCATTGATTATTTATCCTTTATAGGTGCACGCAGGTGGGCGGCCCGTACGAAACTGGTTGCTCCCCAAGCACGGGCCACACGCAAAACCGCAAGTCCCACGAGACTGCGGCATTGCGTCGCGTATTATCCCGCCGTCACCGCCCGCGCCTCAATAAGGACTCGCATGCCCGTCATCGTCGAAACCCCCAGCACGATCAGCGATCAGGACAGGAACGACCTCGCCCGCATCTATGCCGACGCCCCCGATTGGCTGTTCGCACCTTTTGCCGGGACTGAGCACCTGGTCACATCCGCGCTGGCAGAAGGCATCCTGATCACCGGCCGCTTCAACGATCGCCTGCTCGGTGCCGCGCTGCTGCGCCGAGGCGAAAAGCACTGGCAGCTCTCGCACCTGTGCGTCCGCGCCATCACCCGCCAGCGTGGCGTGGCCCGGCGCCTGCTCGACGAAGCCCGGCGCATGGCCCGCGAGGCCGGCTGCGAGCTGCAGCTGGCGGCCCCCGCCGACCACCTGGAAAGCCAGGCCCTGGCCGCCCGCACCCACCTGCCGCTGGTCGGCTTCTGAGCCTCAGGCCGTCGCGGCGCCCTCCGTCGCGCGGCCCAGCCACCCCAGCCAGGCGAGGCTGCCCAGGCAGAACCCCGCCAGCGCCACAGCCAGCCACCAATACCCCGGCGCCAGCCAGGCGGCCCAGCCCAGGGCCAGCCCGGCCATCGCCACTAGGCGCATCGCCTCGACTCGCCACAGGTTGCCGCGCCCCTCGAACAGCAACCCCAGGCTCAGGCAGCCGGAGAGGATCGCCAGCACAAGCAGCCAGGGCTCCCACACCGCCGCGCGGCGCACACAGGCGAGAAACCCCAGCGCCAGCAGGTTGATCACCAGGAACTGCACGAAGGCGTAGGCCACCAGCTGGCGGGGGTAGTTGGCCTCGAAGCGCGCCTCGGTCATCGCCGGCCAGGGCCGTTCGCGCACATCCGCCGGGCGCCAGCCGGTAGGCATCCACCACAGGCGCAGCTTGTCCCACCAGGAGCGCGTCGCCCGGGCGTCGGCCCAGAGCAGCCGCCACCAACTGAACTGCAGGCGGATCGGGTCGAAGGTGCGCACCGGCGTGGTCACGCCGTAGATCACCGGCTCGCGCTCCTCGGTGAAGGTGCCGAACAGCTTGTCCCAGAGGATGAACACGCCACCGTGGTTGCGATCGATGTAGCAATCGTTCTGGCCGTGGTGGACGCGGTGCAGCGATGGCGTCACCACCACCTTCTCCAGCCAGCCGAGGCGCCCCACGTGCTGGCTGTGGATCCAGAACTGGTAGGTGAGCTGCACGCCCAGCAGCACCAGGAACAGCGGCAATGGCAGCCCGAGCAGCGCCAAGGGCAGGTAGAAGGGCCAGTCGAAGGCGGTCTGGAAGGCCCCCTTGCGCAGCGCGGTGGAGAGGTTGAAGTCCTCGCTGGAATGGTGCGGCTGGTGCGCGCCCCACAGCAGGTTATAGCGATGCAGGGTGCGATGGGCCCAGTAGAAGCAGAAATCCACCGCGACGAAGCCCCCCAGCCAGACCCAGGGCGAGGCCGCATCCAGCTCCAGCAGCCGCCCGTGCTCGTAGAGCCAGGCATAGGGCAGCACCAGCAGCAGACGCAGCGGCCCCTCCAGCAGCACCCGCAGCACGGCGGTGTTGATGCTGGTGGCGGAGTCCGCCAGGCGATAGGTGGAGCGACCGGAATACCGCTCGTAGGCGAGCTCCAGCAGCATCAGCAGGATGTAGAGCGGGAAGGCCAGCACCGCCACGTTCATGGGCACCTCGTCATCGTCATACCGGTGACGGCCAGACTAGATCAGCGCCACGCCGCCCTTCCCGGCCGCTCGCGCCAAACGGTGGTGCGACGCGCGCCAGGTCCGCCGGGCAGCCGGTGAACCGCCGGGCGATTTCATCATCCAAACACCTGACCTCGCGGGCGCTATACTCGGCGCCCTCAATCCAAATGCATCCACCACAAGGACTCGTCCATGAAATCCATCGGCAAACTCCTGGGCCTCCTTCTCCTCGGACTGTTGCTGATCGTCGTGGCGCTGGGCTTCGCCCTGACCCACCTGTTCGACCCCAACGACTACAAGGACGAGATCCGCCAGATCGCCCGCGACAAGGCCAACCTGGAACTCGACCTCAAGGGCGACATCGGCTGGAGCCTGTTCCCCTGGCTGGGCCTTGAGCTGCACGACACCACCCTGGCCAGCGCCGCCAGCCCGGACAAGCCCTTCGCCGACCTCGCCATGCTCGGCCTCTCCGTGCGCGTGCTGCCGCTGCTGCGCAAGGAAGTGCAGATGAGCGACATCCGCGTCGAGGGCCTCAACCTGACCCTGGTGCGCGACGAGAAGGGCCACGGCAACTGGGAAGACATCGGCCGCCCGGCCCAGGCTACCCAGGCCGCGCCTGCCGACGCCGCCAAGCCGGGCGCCCCGGGCGATACCCCGGCCCAGCAGCCCGACAGCGCCCCGGCGCGCCCGCTCAAGCTGGACATCGACAGCCTCACGGTGAACAACGCCCGCGTCGACTACACCGATGCCAAGACCGGCAAGCAGTACAGCGCCGAAAGCATCGAGCTGACCACCGGCGCCATCCGCGAAGCCGCCAGCATCCCGTTCAAGCTCACCGCATTCTTCGGCAGCAACCAGCCGCTGATGCGCGCCAAGACAGAACTGGCCGCCAACCTGCGCTTCGACCGCGCCCTCAAGCGCTACCAGCTCGAAGACGCCAGGCTCAACGGCGAAACCTCCGGCGAGCCGCTCAAGGGCAAGACCCTCACCTTCAACGCCCAGGGCCAGCTGCTGGCCGACCTCGCCGCCAACGTCGCCGAGTGGAACGGCCTGAAGCTCTCCGCCAACCAGCTGCGCGCCCTCGGCGAACTCAAGGTCCACGACCTCGACAAGACCCCGCGCCTGGAAGGCGGCCTGTCCATCGCCCAGCTCGACTTGCGCGAGTTCCTCGCCGGGCTCGGCGTCGAACTGCCGCCCATGCAGGATGCCGGCACCCTGAAGAAATTCGAGATGGCCGCCAAGCTGGCCGGCACGCCCACCAGCCTCGCCCTGGAACAGCTCAACCTGAAGCTCGACGACAGCACCTTCAGCGGCCGCCTGGCCATCGCCGACCTCGACAAGCAGGCCCTGCGCGTGCAGCTCAAGGGCGACAAGCTCGACCTCGACCGCTACCTGCCGCCGCAGAAGAAGGACAAGGACGCCAGCGCCCGCCAGGCCGAAGTGCAAGGCGCCGTCGCCGCTGCTGGCCAAGCCGGCACCACGCCGCTGCCCGACAAGCCCACCCAGCAGGCCTGGACCGAGGAACCGGTACTGCCGCTGGAGACCCTGCGCAAGCTCGACCTGGAAGCCGACCTCGCCTTTGGCCAGCTGACCTTCGACAAGCTGCCCCTGGGCGACGCCCGCCTCAAGGCCCGCGGCAAGGGTGGCCTGGTCGAACTGGAACAGCTGCGTGGCGCCCTCTATGGCGGTGACTTCGACGCCAAGGCCAGCCTCGACGTGCGCCCGCCGGTGCCGCTGATCACCGCGCAGAAGCGCGTCAACCACATCCCGGTGGAGAAGATCCTCACCGCCCTGGAACAGAAGCCCCCGGTACGCGGCGCCCTGGACCTCACCGCCGACATCCGCACCAGCGGCAACAGCCAGAAGGCCTGGGTCGACGGTCTCAACGGCACCGCCAGCTTCGTCCTGAACGACGGCGCGCTGCTCGACGCCAACCTCGAACAGCAGCTGTGCCAGGGCATCGCCACGCTCAACCGCAAGGCCCTCACCACCACCTACAGCGGCAAGGAAACCCCCTTCGAGCAGCTGCAGGGCAGCCTGGTGTTCAACAACGGCGTGGCCAGCAACCCCGACCTCAAGGCGCGCATCCCCGGCCTGTCGCTGAGCGGCAACGGTGATGTGGACCTGCGCGTGCTCGGCCTCGACTACCGCGTAGGCATCGTCATCGAGGGCGACAAGGGCGAGATGCCCGACCCGGCCTGCCAGGTGAACAAGCGCTACGTCGGCATCGAATGGCCGCTGCACTGCCGTGGCCCGCTGGAGATCGGCGCCAAGGCCTGCCGCCTGGACAAGGACGGCATGGGCAAGATCGCCGCCAGGCTGGCCGGCGACAAGATCAGCGAGAAGCTCGAAGAGAAGCTCGGCGACAAGGTCAGCCCGGAACTCAAGGACGCGCTGAAGGGGTTGTTCAAGCGATGAGCCCCGAGCAGTTCTCCAGCGCCGTCCTCGACTGGTACGACCGCCACGGGCGCCATGACCTGCCCTGGCAGCTCGGCATCACCCCGTATCGCGTCTGGGTCTCCGAAATCATGCTGCAGCAGACCCAGGTCAGCACCGTGCTCGGCTACTTCGACCGCTTCATGGCCGCCCTGCCCACCGTGCGCGATTTGGCCGAAGCCCCCGAGGACGAAGTGCTGCACCTGTGGACCGGCCTGGGCTACTACACCCGCGCGCGCAACCTGCAGAAGACCGCGAAGATCGTCATGGAACGCCACGGCGGCGAGTTCCCCCGTGACGTCGAGCAGCTCGCCGAGCTGCCCGGCATCGGCCGCTCCACCGCCGGCGCCATCGCCAGCCTGTCCATGGGCCTGCGCGCGCCGATCCTCGACGGCAACGTCAAGCGCGTGCTGGCCCGCTACGTCGCCCAGGAGGGCTACCCGGGCGAGCCCAAGGTCGCCAAGCAGCTGTGGGCGGTCGCCGAGCGCTTCCTGCCCCACGAACGCGTGAACAACTACACCCAGGCGATGATGGACCTGGGCGCCACCCTCTGTACCCGCAGCAAGCCCAGCTGCCTGCTGTGCCCGCTGCAGAGCGGCTGCCAGGCGCACCTGCTCGGCCTGGAAATCCGCTACCCGATCCCCAAGCCGCGCAAGGAACTGCCGCAGAAGCGCACCCTGATGCCCATCCTGGCCAACCGCGAAGGCGCCATCCTGCTCTACCGTCGCCCCTCCACCGGGCTCTGGGGCGGGCTCTGGAGCCTGCCGGAGCTGGACGACCTCGCCGCCCTCGAACCCATCGCCAGCCAGCACGCCCTGAGCCTGGGCGAGCGCAAGGCGCTGCCGGAACTGACGCACACCTTCAGCCACTTCCAGCTGGCCATCGAGCCCTGGCTGGTGCACGTGGAGGGTGACCAAGGCGCCGTGGCCGATGCCGACTGGCTCTGGTATAACCTCGCCACCCCGCCGCGCCTGGGCCTCGCCGCCCCGGTGAAGAAGCTGCTCAAGCGCGCGGCCGATGTACTGAATGCAGGAGAAAAGCCATGACCCGCACCGTCAAGTGCCGCAAATACAACGAAGAACTGCCCGGCCTCGAGCGCCCGCCCTACCCCGGCGCCAAGGGCGAGGACATCTTCAACAACGTCTCCAGGCAAGCCTGGGACGAATGGCAGAAGCACCAGACCCTGCTGATCAACGAGCGGCGCCTGAACATGATGAACGCCGAGGATCGCAAGTTCCTCCAGGCCGAGATGGACAAGTTCTTCTCCGGCGAGGAATACGCCAAGGCGGACGGCTACGTCCCCCCGAGCGCGTAAGCGCCCGTAAAGGCTGAAAATTTTTTTCGAAACACGCTTGACGACCCCCGACGAAATCCGTTTAATAGCGCCCCGTTGCCCAGGTAGCTCAGTTGGTAGAGCAGGGGATTGAAAATCCCCGTGTCGGCGGTTCGATTCCGTCCCTGGGCACCACCTTCAAGCTTTCAGGTGGTACCGGCATCAGCTGAAAGCAAACGAAAAACCCGCCTAGTGCGGGTTTTTTGTTGCCTGCGATTTTCCTCCGGCACGTGCCATCCGGGTTTCGGATTGAACGCCTGCACCGCGGGCACGCTCGAAACAGCATGACCCCAGGAGGTGCCCCATGACCGGAAAAGACGACCTGCCCGCGGACAAGGATCCGCACAAGCCCGGACGCGACCCCGAGCCCGTCGACCCGGACCGCGACGATGGCGAGCAGCCGCGCGACCCGGACGAGTCGCAGGTGGAGTGAAGGGCCTCAGCCCAGGGGCAGCACCAGACTGAAGGTGGCACCCTCGCCCTTCTCGCTGGTGACGTCGATGCGCCCGCCGTGGGCCGCCACGATCTGCTCGGAGATGTACAGGCCGAGCCCGAGGCCGGCGATCTTCTCCGAGCCGTTGACCCGCTCGAACTGCTGGAAGATGCGGCGCTGGTCGGCCGGCGAGATGCCCACGCCCTGGTCGATCACGTCCACCCAGGCTTCGCCCCCTTCCGCCCGCACCCGCACCCGCACCGGCTTGCCCGGCCCATAGCGCAGGGCGTTGCTCAGCAGGTTGCTGATCACCTGCTCGATGCGGAAGGCATCCCAGACGCCATGCAGCTCGCCTTCCACCTCCAGGCCGAGCTCGCAGCCGGCGCTCTGCATCTGCTGCTCGAAGTTCTCGGTCACGTTGCGCACCAGCCGTCCCAGCTCGGTGCGTTCGGGGCGGATGGACAGCTTGCCGGTGCGGATGCGCGAGACGTCGAGCATGTCCTCGATCAGGCGGATCAGGCTCCTGATCTGGCGCTCGTCACGGTCGAACATGGCTTTGAGCTTGTCCTCGGTGAAGACCGCCGAGTTGCCCTTGGCCAGGTACATCTGGCGCAGCTGGGTGTCGAGGATCAGGCCGTTGAGCGGCGTGCGCAGCTCGTGGGAGACGATGGACATGAAGTCGTCGCGCATCTGCACCGCGCGCTGCAGCTCGGCCTGGGTGGCGCGCAGCTCGGCCAGCAGGGCGTCCTGCTCGCGACGGCCCTGCTCCAGGGCCTCCAGCTGGCAGGCCATGAGCTTGCGCTGGCGGTGCAGCTCGACGAACACCGCCACCTTGCTGCGTACCGCATGGTTGTCCAGCGGCTTGTAGAGGAAGTCCACCGCGCCGCTCTCGTAGCCCTTGAAGGCGTAGTTGAGTTCGCGCCCGGCAGCGCTGACGAAGACGATGGGGATGTGCTTGGTCTTCTCCGTGCCGCGCATCAGCTCGGCCAGCTCGAAGCCGTTCATGCCCGGCATCTGCACGTCGAGGATGGCCAGGGCGAACTCGTGCTCCAGCAGCAGCGCCAGCGCCTCGTCGGCGGAGCCGGCCTTGTACACCCCGCGCCCCTCGCCCTTGATCAACGCCTCCAGCGCCAGAAGGTTTTCCGGCAGATCGTCGACGATCAGCAGCTTGCTCGTTTGGCTAGTCGGCATGGGAGGGGTCCAGTTGGGCCAGGAGTGCGCGAATGCCGCGCAACGGAAGGATGTAGTCGGGCACGTGAGAGGCCAGGGCAGCTTCGGGCATGGTGGGCACCTGCGCCTCGGCCGGGTCCTGGACGATGCTCAGGCCGCCGGCGCGCTTGATCGCGGCGAGCCCGGCGGCACCGTCCTGGTTGGCACCGGTGAGCAGCACGCCCGCCAGCCGCTCCTGGTAGCTGTCCGCTGCCGACTCGAACAGCACGTCGATCGAAGGCCGCGAATAATGCAGCGGCTCCTCGCGACTCAGGGAGAAACTGTGGTCGCTCTCGATCGACAGGTGATAGCCGGGCGGTGCGAAGTACAGCGTGCCGGGGCGCAGGTCCTCCTTGTCCTGGGCCTCCTTGACGCGCAGCGCCAGGCGCCGGCCGAACAGGTCGGCCAACAGGCTGTCGCGGGATTCCGGCAGGTGCAGCACGCAGACCAGGGGCAGGCCGTAGCCGGCGGGCAGCCCGCTGAATACCGTCAGCAAGGCCTCCACGCCACCGGCGGATGCCCCGACCACCACTGCGTCCCGCTTCTGCGCGTTCATAGTTTGCGGAAGACCCTTTCCTGGCGGTTGAGCGCTTCGAAGCGTCCGGAATAGGCGGAGAAGTCCAGGCTCTCCTTGCTACCCAGGCCGAGGAAGCCCCGGTGGCACAGCGATTCGTGGAACAGGCCCAGGGCCCGGTCCTGCAACTGCTTGTTGAAATAGATCAGCACGTTGCGGCAGGAGATCAGCTGGGTCTCGGAGAACACCGCGTCGGTCGCCAGGCTGTGGTCGGCGAAGGTGACGTTCTCCCGCAGCGACTTGTCGAACAGCGCGCCGTCGTACGCCGCAGTGTAGTAATCCGACAGCGACCCGCGCCCGCCCGCCTTGCGATAGTTCTCGCTGTACTGGCGCATGTCGTCAAGGGAGTAGATGCCGCGGCGGGCCTTCTCCAGCGACTGCGGGTTGATGTCGGTGGCATAGATCAGGGTGCGTTCCAGCAGCCCCTCCTCGTGCAGCAGGATGGCCAGGGAGTGCACTTCCTCGCCCGTGCTGCAGCCGGCGATCCACACCTTGATGGAGGGGTAGGTGCGCAGGATGGGCACCACTTCCTGGCGCAGGGCGAGGAAGTAGGACGGGTCGCGGAACATCTCGCTGACCGGGATCGTCAGGTACTGCAGCAGCTCGTGGAATGCCTGGGCGTCGTGGATGATGCGTTCCTGCAGCGCCGAGATGGTGGCGCAGTCGAACTGGCGCAGGGCGTAGAGCACGCGACGCTTGAGGGACGCGCCCGAATAGTCGCGGAAGTCGTAGCTGTACTTCAGGTAGATCGCCTCGATCAGCAGGCGCAGCTCGATTTCCTGGGTGCGTTCGGACATCTCAGATGCGCTCCAGCTTCGGCAGCCACACGCGGATCAGCGAGAACAGCCGGTCCAGGTCGATGGGCTTGGCCAGGTAGTCGTTGGCACCGGCCTTCATGCACAGGTCCTGGTCGTCCTTCATCGCCTTGGCGGTGACGGCGATGATCGGCAGCTTGGCCCAGCGTGCGTCCTGGCGGATCAGGCGCGTGGCTTCGTAGCCGTCCATCTCCGGCATCATCACGTCCATCAGCACCAGGTCGATGTCGGCCACCTCGTCGAGCTTGTCGATGGCCTCGCGGCCGTTGCGGGCGATCTCCACCCGCGCGCCCTTCTGCTCCAGTGCGCTGGTGAGGGCGAAGATGTTGCGCACGTCGTCGTCCACCAGGAGGATGCGCCGCTCCTCGAATACCTTGTCGCGGCTGCGCGCGGTCTTGAGCATCTTCTGCCGCTCGCTGGAGAGTTCCGACTCGACCTTGTGCAGGAACAGCGTGACCTCGTCCAGCAGCCGCTCGGGCGAGCGCGCGCCCTTGATGATGATAGAGCGCGAGTACTTCATCAGCTCGGCTTCTTCGTCGCGGGTGAGGTTGCGCCCGGTGTAGACGATGACCGGCGGGAAGGAGCAGATGTCCTCGCTGCCCATGCGCTTGAGCAGGTCGTTGCCCTGCATGTCCGGCAGCTTGAGGTCGATGATCATGCAGTCGAACAGCGTGTTGCGCAGCAGCTCGAGGGCCTGCTCGCCGAACTCGACGGCGGTGATCTCGATGTCCTCGTCGCCGATCAGGCGGGCGATGCTGTCGCGCTGGAGGGCGTCGTCCTCCACCAGCAGCACGCGCTTGACCTTCTGCGTGAGCTTGGCCTCCAGCTTGCCGAACACATCCTTGAGCTGCTCACGGGTGGTGGGCTTGACCGCATAGCCGATGGCGCCCAGGTGCAGGGCCGCCTCGCTCAGGTCTTCCACCGAAATGACGTGCACGGGGATGTGGCGGGTACGCGGATTGCCTTTCAGGCGCTGCAGCACCGAGAGCCCGGACTCGTCCGGCAGGCGCATGTCGAGGAGGATGGCGTCCGGCGAATGACCGTCGGCCAGCTGGTAGCCCTCGTCGGCACCATGGGCCACCAGGCAGCGGTAGCCGAGTTCATGGGCCAGGTCGTAGAGGATCTGCGCGAACTTGGGCTCGTCCTCGATAACCAGCACGCAGCGCCCGCCCAGCTCGGCCAGGCCGCGATCATCGGGAAAACTGGGGATGGGTTCGGCGCGGGGCGCCTCCTGGGCCGGCGGCGGGGCGAGGCGCGGAGCCTGGCGTTCCACCGGCGGGCGCTCGACCAGCGCCAGGGGCCCGGCCTCGGCCTCGCCACGGCTCTGGTAGGTTTCCGGCAGCAGCAGGGTGAACAGGCTGCCCTTGCCCGGCTCGCTGGACACCAGGATGGAGCCACCGAGCAGCTCGGCGAGGTCGCGGGAAATGGACAGCCCCAGGCCGGTGCCGCCGAAACGCCGGTTGGTGGTGCCGTCGGCCTGGTGGAAGGCCTCGAAGATCGGCTCGAGCTGGTCACTGCGGATACCGATGCCGCTGTCGCTGACGGCGAAGGCGATGCCGCCCTGGGCGCGGCTGACACGCAGGCCGACGGCGCCGTGGTCGGTGAACTTGAAGGCGTTGGAGAGCAGGTTCTTGAGGATCTGCTCGACGCGCTGGCGGTCGGTGTAGAGCACGGTCGGCGCGTCGGCGTCGATGTCCAGGTGGAAAGCCAGGTGCTTCTCGTCGGCCAGCGGCTGGAACACCCCCTTGAGCCCCTCGACCAGGCGCTGGACGTTGGAGTTCTCGGCGCGCACGTCGAGCTTGCCGGCTTCGACCTTGGAGATGTCGAGGATGTCGTTGATCAGGTTCAGCAGGTCGTTACCGGCGGAGTAGATGGACTCGGCGAACTTGATCTGCTCCTCGTTGAGGTTGCCCGCCTGGTTGTCCGCCAGCAGCCTGGCCAGGATCAGCGAGCTGTTGAGCGGCGTGCGCAGCTCATGGGACATGTTGGCGAGGAATTCGGACTTGTAGCGGCTGGCGCGCTGCAGCTCCTCGGCGCGGGCCTCCAGCTCCAGGCGCGCCTGGTTGAGTGCGTTGTTCTTCTCGTCCAGGTCGTCGCGCTGGGCGGCCATTTCCTGGGCCTGCTCGCCGAGCCGCTCGTTGGTCTGCTCCAGTTCGGCCTGCTGGGTCTCCAGATGGGCCTGGGACTCGCGCAGCACGCGGGACTGTTCCTCCAGCTCCTCGTTGGCGGTCTTGAGCTCCTCCTGCTGCACCTGCAGCTCTTCGTTGAGCTGCTGGGTCTCCTCCAGCACCGCCTGCAGGCGCTGGCGGTAGCGGGACGCCTCGAGGGCGGTACCGAGGTTGCTGGCGATCATTTCCAGCAGCGCACTGTCGCGGGGCTCCAGGCGCCTGAGGAAACCCAGTTCGATGACGCCATTGACCTCGCCATCGCTGAAGGTCGGAACCAGCAGCACGGATTGCGGTTCTACGTCACCCAGCCCGGAATTGACCTTGATATAGCCTGCCGGCAGAGCATCGAGCACGCGCGCGCGCTTCTCGATGGCCACCTGGCCCACCAGGCTCTCGGCGCTGCCGAAGTTCTGCTCGCGCGCTTCCTGCTCGCGGGAGAAGCCGTAGGAGGCGACGCGCTGCAGGCCGCCATGCTCGTCGCGCCCATAGAGCGCCCCCACGGCCATGTCGAGGTAGCCGGCCAGGAACTCCAGCATGTTGCGCCCCAGCACCGGCGGGGTCTGCTGGCCGATGATGCGCTCGGAGAGCCGCGCCTGGCCGTCACGCAGCCAGGCCTGGCGCTGCAGGTGCTCGCTGTGGGCCCTCTGTTGCTCCAGGGAGGCGCTGTAGGTCGAAGACAGCGAGAGCAGTTCGCGGCGCCCGAAGTAGGCCAGCAGGCCACTCAAGCTGAGGCTGAAGAGCAGGTAGAGGACGATGGTGAGGATCGCCGTATCGCTGGCCTTCTCGTTGCGCTCGTGGCGCAGCTGGCGCTCCAGGTTGATGAAGATGCGGTACTGCTCGCGGATGCCGTCGACCAGTTGCTTGCCGCGCCCTTCGCTGACGGTGTCCACCACGTCCAGGCCGTTGCGCTTGCGCTCGATCATCTCCTTGGCGAAGCGATCCCACTCCTCCTGCAGCGCTTCGATGGTGCGCACGCGCTCCACCTGGGGCGGGTTGTCCTTGACCATCTCGCGCAGGCCGGCCATGGCCGCCCTGATGCGCGGGCGCGCCTGCTCGTAGGGCTGCAAGAAGGCGGCGTTGCCGGAGATCAGGTAACCGCGCAGGCCCGACTCCTGGTCCACGGACAGGCGCAGGCCGTCGTTGGCGTTGCTGATGACGATATCGGTGTGTTCGACCCAGCTCAGCACGTAGAGCAGGTAGGAGATCAGCGCCACGAAGAGCATGGCCCCGAGCACGCCGACACCCAGCGGCAGGGCGACGTTGCGGGCGAGAATGCGCCGGAAACTCTTCTCGTCGGTGGAATTTTCGTGAGTCATCTGGGGGTTCCCTGGCCTGGTGCCTAAAATCACCGATCTATTGGGGATATCGAAGGGTTTCGCATGGTAATGCGCCCGTTCCCTTTAACCAATCACCCCCGTCACATGGCAAATCGACACCAAGTGCCAGGGTTCCGCTTGGAACACGGGGAGCGGGAAAAAGGTTCATCAAGAAAAAGGGAATTTTTTCCGGCCGCCCATTTCAAAGTTATCCCGCTCCGGATTGCGCGCATGCGCCTCGAATGAAAGCGATGGAATCCAGCCAAAACGGACACCTCCAGCCCATGCAGGCGACGCCGCCGGACCTTTGCGTCGGGCCTGCGGCAGCGGGTGACTTCCTCACCAGCAGCGGGGCCATGGCTCCACTGATACGCGCCCACGACTGGAGCGCCACGCCGCTGGGCCCCCTGGAGGGCTGGTCGGGGCCCCTGAAGTCGATCCTCGGCGTCGGCCTCAACGCGCGCTTTCCCGTCTGCATCTATTGGGGCCGGGACTACCACCTGCTCTACAACGACGCCTACAGCGCGATTCCCGGCGACAAGCATCCCGCCGCCCTGGGCCGGCCGGCGCGGGAGGCCTGGTCGGACATCTGGGACACGCTCGAGCCGATGTTCGACGGCATCATGCAGACCGGCATCGCCGTGCACACCGAGGACGGACTGCTGCCGATGCAGCGCTTCGGCTATGTCGAGGAGTGCTACTTCAACTACAACGTCAGCCCGATCTTCGGCCCCGACGGCCGCCCGGTGGGGCTGTTCAACACGGTGATCGAAACCACCGCGCAGGTGCTGGAGAACCGCCGCGTACGCCTGCTCAGCGATCTGCGCAGCAGTACCCGCAACGCCACCAATCCCGACGAAACCTGCCAGGTCGCCCAGACGATGCTGGCCATGGCCGGCGCCGACCTGCCCTTCTGCCTGCTCTACCGCCTCGACGGGGACGGCCGCAGCGCCCGGCTTGCAGTGCGCTGCGGGCTCGAAGCGGACAGCCCACTGGCCCCCGCGACGATCGACCCGGGCGATGCCGACGGGCCCTGGGACCTGTCGATCGGCATGCCTGCGCAGGATTGCACGCTCGCCACGGCGCTGCCGCTCGCCCCCTGGCCGGAGGCGGTGACCCGTGCACGCATCCTGCCGTTGCTGGAGCCACAGGGTGAAGCCCGGACGCTGGGCTTCCTGGTCTGCGGCATCAGCCCCCGCCGGCAGCTGGATGAGCGCTACAGCGCCTTCCTCGACGAACTCGCCGGCAGCCTGGCGAACGACCTGCAACGCAGCGCGCGCCACGCCGAAGAGGCCCAGCGCCTGCACCTGCGCACCCTGGAGCGCGACCGCATCTGGAACCTGAGCCAGGACCTGCTCTGCGTCGCCGACCAGCAGGGGCGCCTGCTCAGCATCAACCCGGCCTGGACCGCCACCCTGGGCTGGAGCGAGGAGGAGCTGCTGGGCCGTACGACACATTGGCTGGAGCACCCGGACGACATCCCCGGCACCGACAAGACCCGCCAGGCGCTGGCCGAAGGGCAGCGCATCTGGCGCTTCGAGAACCGCCTGCGCCACCGCGACGGCAGCTACCGCTGGCTGTCCTGGAGCGCCACCCCGGAAAACGACATCCAGTACGGCAACGGCCACGACATCACCGAGGAAAAACGCACCGCCGAGGTGCTCCAGCGCACCGAAGAAGCGCTGCGCAACGCCCAGCGCATGGAGGCGGTCGGGCAACTGACCGGTGGCATCGCCCACGACTTCAACAACCTGCTGGCGGGCATCCGTGTCGGCCTCGACCTGATCCGCCGGCGCCTGCCCGACGAGGCGCGCCGGGACCTGGAGCGCTTCATCGACGCTGCCACCGATTCGGCGGAGCGGGGCGCCGCGCTGACCCACAACCTGCTTTCCTTCGCCCGCCGGCAGGCCCTGGACATCCAGCCGGTACGCCTGGAGACCCTGCTCGCGGCACACCGCCAGCGCCTGGCAGAACGGGCAGGTCCGGCGGTCGAGCTGGAGCTGCAGGTGGAGGAGCTGCCCGCCAGCGTGCTGTGCGACGCCGAGCAGTTGCGCAAGGCGCTGGAACACCTGGTGGAAAACGCCCGTGAGGCGATGCCCGACGGCGGCCGGCTGCTGATCCGCGCCAGCGCTCCGGAAGCCGCACCGGAAGAATCCGAGGGTGCCCCCATGGGCCATCTGCTGCTGGAGGTCCGCGACACCGGGCATGCCATGGACGAACGGGTGCTGAGCCACGCCTTCGAGCCCTTCTTCACGACGAAACCGCTGGGTCAGGGAAGCGGGCTGGGGCTGTCCATGGTATATGGCTTCATCAAACAGACCGGAGGCCAGATCCGCCTGCAGAGCATTGCCGGTCAAGGCACCTGTGTCAGCCTTCTATTACCGCGAGGTCCCGTTTTGTCGGAACAACCAGAGAACCCAATCGAGCAACCGACGACGGCCGCCAGCCGTGAAACCGTACTGGTGGTGGAAGACGCCGATGTCGTGCGCATGCTGACGGTCGAGGTGCTGGACGAGCTCGGCTACCAGGTGCTGGAAGCCTGCGATGGCCAGCAGGCCTTGGCGATCCTGCGCAGCGACACCGAGATCGACCTGCTGCTCACCGACATCGGCCTACCCGGCATGAACGGCCAGGAACTGGCCGCCGTGGCCCGTGAGCTGCGACCGGGCCTGCGGGTGCTGTTCGCCACCGGCTACGCCGAGATCGTCAGCATCGACGGCAGCGAGCTGGCCACCCAGATGGACATGATCGCCAAGCCCTTCTCCATCGACGAACTGCGCGACAAGGTCGCCAGCCTGCTGGATGGCCGCGGCAAGACCCGCTGAGACGCCCTGCCCCACTTCCGCCTGGCACTGGAATTGCGAGCGGTTTGCGCGTAGGGTGCGCCGCCTTTGCGTCGAACCCAGGCAAAAACCGTCTTTTCTTGCGTTTGCGCGACAATCGTCTGCATCCATGCGACAAGCCCCACAAGCGAGCCGGCGCGGTACCAGTACCGCCCTTGGCGCCCCCTGGGGCCTATGCTAGGTTGGCCTCCTTCGCCAGGAAGGCCGATCGCAGCCGGAGCGCATCCGAACAATAAGAGGAACCCCCATGGCCGAGGCCACGCCCGCGCTAGAAATCCGCAACCTGCACAAACGCTACGGCGATCTTGAAGTGCTCAAGGGCATCTCCCTTACCGCCCGCGATGGCGACGTCATCTCCATCCTCGGCTCTTCCGGCTCCGGAAAGTCCACCTTCCTGCGCTGCATCAACCTGCTGGAAAACCCTCACAAGGGCCAGATCATCGTCGCCGGTGAAGAACTCAAGCTCAAAGCCGCCCGCACGGGCGAGCTGGTCGCCGCCGACAGCAGGCAGATCAACCGCCTGCGCAGCGAGATCGGCTTCGTATTCCAGAACTTCAACCTGTGGCCACACATGACCGTCCTCGACAACATCATCGAGGCACCGCGCCGCGTGCTCGGCCAGAGCAAGGCGGAGGCCACCGAAATAGCCGAGGCCCTGCTGGCAAAGGTCGGCATCGCCGACAAGCGCCACGTCTACCCCGCCCAGCTCTCCGGCGGCCAGCAGCAGCGCGCGGCGATCGCGCGCACCCTGGCAATGCAGCCTAAAGTGATCCTGTTCGACGAACCCACCTCGGCGCTCGACCCCGAGATGGTACAAGAAGTGCTTAACGTGATCCGCGCGCTCGCCGAAGAGGGCCGGACCATGCTGCTGGTGACCCACGAGATGAACTTCGCCCGCCAGGTGTCCAGCGAGGTGGTCTTCCTCCACCAGGGCCTGGTCGAAGAACAGGGGACGCCACAACAGGTGTTCGAAAACCCGAACTCGGCGCGCTGTAAACAATTCATGTCCAGCAATCGCTAAACACGGAGCAACATCGCATGAAGAACTACAAGAAGATCCTGCTGGCCGCTGCCGCCACCCTGGCCTTCGGGACCAGCGCCGTCGCCGCCGACAAACTCAAGATCGGTACCGAAGGCGCCTACCCACCCTTCAACCTGATCGACGCCAGCGGCCAGGTCGGCGGCTTCGACGTCGAGATCGCCCAGGCCCTCTGCGCCAAGATGAAGGCCGAGTGCGAAGTGGTCACCTCCGACTGGGACGGCATCATCCCGGCCCTGAACGCCAAGAAATTCGACTTCCTCGCCGCCTCCATGTCGATCACCGAGGAGCGCAAGCAGGCCGTCGACTTCACCGACGCCTACTACACCAACAAGCTGCAGTTCATCGCCCCCAAGGACGCTGACTTCAAGACCGACAAGGCCAGCCTGAAAGGCAAGGTCATCGGTGCCCAGCGCGCCACCATCGCCGGCACCTGGCTCGAAGACAACATGGCCGACGTCGTCGACATCAAGCTCTACGACACCCAGGAGAACGCCTACCTGGACCTGTCCTCCGGCCGTCTCGACGGCGTCCTGGCCGACAAGTTCGTCAACTGGGAATGGCTCAAGAGCGATGCCGGCAAAGGCTTCGAATTCAAGGGCGAACCGGTGTTCGACAACGACAAGATCGCCATCGCCGTGCGCAAGGGCGACCCGCTGCGCGAGAAGCTGAACGCGGCCCTGAAGGAAATCGTCGCTGACGGCACCTACAAGAAGATCAACGACAAGTACTTCCCCTTCAGCATCTATTGATGCCCGCCTGACCGGCGCCGCCCACGCGGCGCCGGTCCCCAGCAGTAGCCTTGCAGATGAACCTCGACCTCTACGGATTCGGCCCCGCCCTGGCGGCCGGCACCCTCATGACCATCAAGCTGGCGCTCTGCGCGCTGTCGCTCGGTCTGGTGCTGGGCCTGCTCGGCGCCCTGGCCAAGACTTCCCCCAAAAAGCCGCTGCAGTGGCTTGGCGGAACCTATTCCACCCTGGTACGCGGTGTGCCCGAGCTGCTCTGGGTCCTGCTGATCTATTTCGGCACCGTGAACCTCATGCGCGCCATCGGCGAGAAGATCGGCGTGCCCGGCCTGGAGCTGTCGGCCTTCGCCGCCGGCACCATCGCCCTGGGCCTGTGCTTCGGCGCCTACGCCACCGAGGTGTTCCGCGGCGCCATCCTGGCCATCCCCAAGGGGCATCGTGAGGCGGGCCTGGCGCTCGGGATGTCCAACGGGCGCATCCTCTGGCGCCTGATCCTGCCGCAGATGTGGCGCATCGCCCTGCCGGGCCTGGGCAACCTGTTCATGATCCTGATGAAGGACACCGCGCTGGTCTCGGTGATCGGCCTCGAGGAAATCATGCGTCGCTCGCAGATCGCCGTGACCGCCAGTAAGGAGCCCTTCACCTTCTACATGGTGGCGGCCTTCATCTACCTGGGCCTGACCATCCTCGCGATGATCGGCATGCACTGGCTCGAAAAACGCGCCGGACGCGGCTTCAAGAGGAGCGCGGCATGAACTGGGACGTGATCGTCAAATACCTGCCGCGCCTGTTCGACGGGGCGCTGCTGACCCTGGAGCTGGTGGCCATCGCCGTGGTCGCCGGGCTGATCCTCGCCCTGCCCATGGGCATCGCCCGCTCCTCGCGCCACTGGTACGTGCGCGCCCTGCCCTACGGCTACATCTTCTTCTTCCGTGGCACGCCGCTGCTGGTCCAGCTGTTCCTGGTCTACTACGGCCTCGCCCAGTTCGACCTGGTGCGCAAGGGCCCGCTCTGGCCCTACCTGCGTGACCCGTTCTGGTGTGCGGTCATCACCATGACCCTGCACACGGCGGCCTATATCGCCGAGATCATCCGCGGCGCCATCCAGGCCATCCCGCCGGGCGAGATCGAGGCCGCGCGGGCGCTGGGCATGTCGCAGTTCAAGACCCTGGTGCACATTGTCCTGCCGCGCGCTGCGCGCATCGGCCTGCCGGCGTACAGCAACGAGGTGATCCTTATGCTCAAGGCCAGCGCCCTGGCCAGCACCGTGACCCTGCTGGAACTCACCGGCATGGCCCGCACCATCATCGCCCGCACCTACCTGCCGGTGGAGATCTTCTTCGCCGCCGGGATGTTCTATCTGGTGATCGCCTTCCTTCTGGTGCGCGGCTTCCGCCTGCTGGAACGCTGGCTGCGCGTCGACGCCTGCCAGGGCCGCTGACCAGGCGCCGCCCCTCGCCACGAGGGGCGGCGCTATACTGCGCACCCGATCGCCGTCGTCCCCCTCGCCATGCCAAGCCCCGCGCCCCTTCAGGGCCCCCTGCTGCTCGAACGCTTCGCCGCGCTGGATGAGTTCCTCAGCCACGGCTACCCGTTGTGGCACCCGGAGCCTTTCACCGAGCTGCGCCTGGGCTGGGAAGACGAATTGCCCGATCTCGCCCGCTGGCTTCGCAGTCGCAGCCTGGAGCAGGCGGAAGCCAGCCATGGCCTGTTGCAGCTGCCCGATGCGCCTGCGCCCTTCCCCGGGCTGGCCGGCCGCTCGCGCGAGCTGGCCGAGATCGGCGCCTTCGACCCGGCCCCAGCGGGCGAGTGGCCGTCCGCCTTATGCCTCGACGTACCCGGGCGCAAATGGCAGCAGATCCAGGCCTTCGCCGGTAGCCTGCGGTTCAGCCGGGCGCCCCGTCACTGGCTCGACTGGTGTGCCGGCAAGGGCCACCTGGGGCGCAGCCTGGCCCACCCTGATGCGGCGCTCACCTGCCTGGAATTCGACCCCCTGCTGGTGGAAGACGGCCAGCGCCTCAGCGACCGGCTCGGGATCGACGCATCGCACCGGCTGCAGGACGTGATGGCCTGCAACACCGCCGCCCAGCTGCGCCCCGAACACACCGCCATCGCCCTGCATGCCTGCGGCGACCTGCACGTACGCCTGCTGCACCTGGCCAGCGACCAGGGCTGTGGACAACTGGCCGTGGCGCCCTGCTGCTACAACCGCATCAGCGAACAGCACTACCAGCCCCTGTCCACCGCCGCGCAACGCTCCAGCCTGCGCCCGGACCGGCGGGACCTGCGCCTGGTGCAGAGCGAAACCGTCACCGCCGGCGCCCGCGTCCGTCGCCAGCGCGACCAGTCCATGGCCAGGCGCCTGGCCTTCGACCTGCTGCAGCGGGAGCAGCGCGGCATCGACCTCTACCTGCCCACGCCCTCGCTACCGGTGAGCTGGCTGGAGAAACCCTTCGAGCGCTACTGCCACGACCTCGCCGAATTAAAGGGCTTGGCCACCCCCGCTTCACGCGATTGGGATCGGCTGGAAGCCCAGGGCCGGGAACGCCTGGCCCAGGTGCGCAACCTCGAACTGCTGCGCGCCCTCTTCCGCCGCCCACTGGAGATCTGGCTGCTGCTCGACCGCGCCCTGTTCCTCCAGGAGCGCGGCTACCGGGTGCAGGCCGGCCGCTTCTGCGAACACCGCCTCACACCCCGCAACCTCTTGCTGCTCGCGGAGCGCAGCGACTTGCCCACAGAACCTGTGGATAACTTTGTTGATGATTTATGAGCAACTGCCCGAATGCCCATCCGGGCAAGGCCTGCTGAGAATTGATCGCTTTTTGAGCAAAAAATAAATCATCAGAAAAACAGCCAGTTACGCCATTCCGCGATCCGGATCACAGATCGCGAGTACTCCCGTGCCAAAAACCTCACACTTGTGCATAAGCCCACGCCTTCTGATTCTGAGCAGCACCATCAGGTGGTTTACTCAGCCCAGCCAATCGCTATAATGGCCGCCCCTTGCCGGTATAGCTCAGCTGGTAGAGCAACTGACTTGTAATCAGTAGGTCCCGGGTTCGATTCCTGGTGCCGGCACCAAGACATGAAAAAGCCCCGCAGCGATGCGGGGCTTTTTTGTGCCTGAGACGCTAAAAATGGCGGCCTGGAGATACCGTCGGAACGGTAGATATAATCTGTTTTTTTTCCGGGCTCAGTCATGCGCATCCTCATCACCGGCGGAGCCGGCTTCATTGGCTCCGCACTCGTCCGGCATCTGCTGGTCCACAGCGATCACGAAGTTCTCAACCTCGACAAGCTGACCTACGCCGGCAACCTCGAGTCCCTGGCCAGCGTCGCGGACAACCCCCGCTACCAGTTCCTCAAGGCCGATATCGCCGACAGCGCCGCCGTAGGCGCCGCCCTGCAGCGCTTCCAGCCCGACGCCATCATGCACCTGGCGGCCGAGTCCCATGTCGACCGCTCCATCGACGGCCCGGCCGAGTTCATCCAGACCAACATCGTCGGCACCTATGCGCTGCTGGAAAGCACCCGTGCTTACTGGTCCGGACTGGACGCCGAGCGCAAGGCCGCCTTCCGCTTCCATCACATCTCCACCGACGAGGTGTATGGCGACCTGCATGGCGTGGACGACCTGTTCACCGAGACCACGCCCTATGCCCCCAGCTCCCCCTATTCGGCGAGCAAGGCGGCATCCGATCACCTGGTCCGCGCCTGGAACCGCACCTATGGCCTGCCGGTGCTGCTGACCAATTGCTCCAACAACTACGGCCCCTATCACTTCCCCGAGAAGCTGATCCCGCTGATGATCCTCAATGCCCTCGAAGGCAAGCCGCTGCCGGTCTATGGCAATGGCCTGCAGGTGCGCGACTGGCTGTTCGTCGAGGATCACGCCCGCGCCCTGGTCGAGGTCGTCACCCGTGGTGTGGTCGGCGAGACCTACAACATCGGCGGCCATAACGAGCAGAAGAACATCGACGTGGTGCGCGGCATCTGCGCGCTGCTGGAAGAGCTCGCACCCGCCAGGCCCCAGGGCGTCTCCCGCTTCGAGGAGCTGATCACCCACGTCAAGGATCGCCCGGGCCACGACCTGCGCTACGCCATCGACGCCGGCAAGATCGAACGCGAGCTGGGCTGGAGGCCACAAGAAACCTTCGAGACCGGCCTGCGCAAGACGGTGCAGTGGTATCTCGACAACCTGGAGTGGTGCCGCCGCGTACAGGACGGCAGCTACCAACGCGAACGCCTGGGAGCCCAAGCATGAAAGGCATCATCCTCGCCGGGGGCTCCGGCACCCGCCTGCACCCCATCACCCTCGGCGTGTCCAAGCAGTTGCTGCCGATCTACGACAAGCCGATGATCTACTACCCCATCTCCGTGCTGATGCTCGCCGGCATCCGCGAGATCCTGATCATCTCCACCCCCCAGGACCTGCCCCAGTACCGCAACCTGCTGGGTGACGGCAGCCAGTTCGGCGTGCGCTTCGCCTACGCCGAGCAACCCTCGCCGGACGGCCTGGCCCAGGCCTTCCTGATCGGCGAGGAATTCATCGGGGGAGACTCGGTCTGCCTGATCCTCGGCGACAACATCTTCCACGGCCAGCACTTCACCGAGAAGCTCAAGCGCGCGGCCGAAGGCAAAATGGGCGCGACCGTATTCGGCTACTGGGTCAACGACCCGGAGCGCTTCGGCGTCATCGAGTTCGATGCCCAGGGCCAGGCCATCTCGATCGAGGAAAAGCCCGCCAAGCCCAAGTCCAGCTACGCCGTCACCGGCTTGTACTTCTACGACAACGACGTCATCGACATCGCCAAGGCGGTGAAGCCCTCACCCCGCGGCGAGCTGGAGATCACCGACGTCAACAACGCCTACCTGCAGCGCGGCGACCTGCGGGTCGAGAAACTCGGACGCGGCTTCGCCTGGCTCGACACCGGCACCCATGACAGCCTGCTGGAAGCCTCCCAGTACGTTCAGACCATCGAACACCGCCAGGGCCTCAAGGTCGCCTGCCTGGAAGAGATCGCCTTCCAGAACGGCTGGATCGACAAGACGCGGCTACTGGAGCGCGCCAAGGCGTTCGGCAAGACCGGCTACGGCCAGTACCTCTACAAGCTGGCGGGGGAGCAGGCATGAAGGCCATCGCCACCAACCTGCCGGACGTGCTGATCCTCGAACCCCGCGTCTTCGGCGACGAACGCGGCTTCTTCTTCGAGAGCTTCAACGCCCGCACCTTCGAAGAGGCCACCGGCCTCAAGCGGGACTTCGTCCAGGACAACCACTCGCGCTCGCAGAAAGGCGTGCTGCGCGGCCTGCACTATCAGCTGCAGCAAGCGCAGGGCAAGCTGGTGCGGGTCACCGCCGGCGAGGTGCTCGACGTCGCCGTCGACGTGCGCCGCAGCTCGCCGACCTTCGGCCGCTGGGTCTCCGTACTCCTCTCTGCCGAGAACAAGCGCCAGCTCTGGGTCCCGGAAGGCTTCGCCCACGGCTTCGTGGTCCTCAGCGAGTTCGCGGAGTTCCTCTACAAGACCACCGACTACTACGCCCCTGCCCACGAGCGCTGCATCCGCTGGGACGACCCGACCCTCGCCATCGACTGGCAACTGAGCGAAGCGCCCCAGCTCTCCGCCAAGGATCAGGCCGGTCTCAGCCTCGCCGAGGCCGACGTATTCCCATGAAGATCCTCATCACCGGCCACAACGGCCAGGTCGCCCGTGAACTGCGACTGGCCCTCGCCGACCGGGCCGAGCTGCTCGTCCTCGGCCGCGACCGCCTGGACTTGGCCGACAGTGACGCCATCCGCCGCCTGGTACGCACCGAGCGCCCCGACCTGATCATCAACGCCGCCGCCCACACCGCCGTGGACCAGGCCGAAAGCGAGCCCCAGGCCGCCTTCGCCCTCAACGCCAGCGCCCCCGGCGTGCTGGCCGAAGAGGCCGCCGCCCTGGGTGCGCCGCTGATCCACTACTCCACCGACTACGTCTTCGACGGCAGCAAGAACGCGCCCTACACCGAAGACGACCAGCCCAGCCCGCTGGGCGTCTACGGCCGCAGCAAGCTGGCCGGGGAAGAGGCAATCCGCGCGGTGGGCGGTGCGCACCTGATCCTGCGCACCAGTTGGGTCTACTCCCTGCACGGCCGCAACTTCCTGCTCACCATGCAGCGCCTGCTGCAGGAGCGCGAACACCTGCGCGTGGTGGACGACCAGGTCGGCGCGCCCACCTGGGCCGGCCACATCGCCGCCGCCACCGCCACGCTGATCCAGCGCTGGCAGGACGGCCGCCAGGCCTGGGGCACCTATCACTTCAGCGCAGGCGGCGAGACCTCCTGGTTCGGCTTCGCCAGCGCCATCGCCGATACGCTCAAGGCCGAGGGCAAGCCCTGCGCCCGCCTGGAGCCCATCCCCAGCAGCGCCTACCCGACGCCGGCACAGCGGCCACTCAACTCGCGGATGGACGGCAGCAAGCTGCTGCGGGACTGGGACGTCGCCCTGCCCGACTGGCGCCAGGGCCTGGACGAGTGCCTGCGTCACCCTCGCTGAGCCCGCCGGTGTCATAATGCGCCGCATCCCCGGCGCATTCCGACACCCATGACCGCCAACGCCCTCCCCTATCGCCCCCGCTGGCGCAGCCTCGTCCTGCTGGCCCTGGTCCTGGCGCCCCTGCTGTGGCCGGCCCATCACCTGGCCGAGCGCTACTACAACCAGGCCCTTGCCGAGCAGAACCGGCAGACCCTCGACCTCTACGTCGCCAACCTGCTGGGCACCCTGCGTCGCTTCGAAGTCCTGCCGCCGATCCTCGCCGACCTGCCCGCCCTGCGCAGCCAGCTGGCCGAGCCGCACGACCCGGCGCGCCTGGAAGCCGCCAACCGGTTGCTGAGCGAGGTACGCGACGAGACCGGCGCCGACGTCATCTACCTGATGAACCCCCAGGGCATTACCCTCAGTTCCTCCAACTGGGACAAGGCGGACAGCTTCATCGGCCGCGACTTCGCCTTCCGCCCGTACTACCGCGAGGCGCTGCAGGGCCGCCAGGGGCGCTTCTTCGGCCTCGGCACCACCTCCGGCAAGCGCGGTTACTTCTACGCAAGTCCCGTGCGCGAGGGCCAGGCGGTGATCGGCATCCTGGTCGTCAAGGTCGACCTGGACGACGCCGAATCGCTCTGGGGCAACACCCCGGAACAGCTGCTGGTGACGGACTCCAACGGCGTCGCGATCATCACCTCGCGCCCGCAATGGCGCTTCCATGCCACCCGTGAGCTGGACAACGCCGAACGCGCCGCCATCGCCGCCAACCAGCCCTACCCGACCCAGTCACCCGAGCCGATCCGCCTGCGCCCCGGCGAGTGGATCACCCAGAGCCGCGAGCTCCGTGAAACCGGCTGGACGGTGAGCATCCTCGCGCCGCAGGTCCTGGTCGACCGCCAGGTGCGCACCACCGACGCCATCGCCGCCGCCACCCTGCTCGCCCTGCTGCTGCTGCTCGGCCTGATGATGCAGCGCCGCCGCCACTACCTCGACCGCATCGCCCTGGACACCCGAGCCCGCCGCGAACTGGAGCAGCGCGTGCAGGAGCGCACCCAGGACCTCGAAGCCCTCAACAGCCGGCTCAAGGTCGAGGTGCTGGAGCGCGAACAGGCCCAGCAGGAGCTGGTGCGCGCCCAGGACGAAGTGGTGCAGGCCGGCAAGCTCTCCGCCCTCGGCACCATGTCCGCCAGCATCAGCCACGAGCTCAACCAGCCGCTGGCCGCCATCCGCAGCTATGCCGACAACGCCGGCGTGCTGCTGGACCACGAACGCTACGACGATGCCCGCGGCAACCTGCGGCAGATCAGCGAGCTGACCGGACGCATGGCCTCGATCATCGCCCACCTGCGCGCCTTCGCCCGGCGCGACCGCCATGCGCCGGAGAACGTCGCCCTGCAACCTGCGCTCGACGACGCCCTGGCGCTGCTGGCCAAGCGGCGCCGGGCGATGGAGGTCGAACTGATCCGCGACATGCCCGAGGCCCAGCTCTGGGTACAGGCCGGCGAAACCCGACTGCGCCAGGTGCTCGGCAACCTGCTCGCCAACGCCCTCGACGCCCTGGGCGAGAAGCCGCAGCCCCGGCGCATCTGGCTCAGCGCCGAAGCCCATGCCGACGGGGTGACCCTGACCCTGCGCGACAATGGCCCCGGCTTCACCCGCGAAGCCCTGCAGCGCGCGCGCGAGCCCTTCTTCACCACCAAGACCAGCGCCCAGGGCCTGGGCCTCGGCCTGGCCATCTGCGACAGCCTGATCCGTGCCCTCGGCGGCGAACTGCTGCTGGCCAACCACCCCGAAGGCGGCGCCTTGCTGACCCTGCACCTGCGCTCGGCCATCCCCGGCGCCAACCCCCTCTCACCCGAGGACCATTCCGCATGACCCAGCCACTCGAAGCCGGAACCCAGGTCCTGCTGGTCGACGACGACCCGCACCTGCGCCAGGCCCTGAGCCAGACACTCGACCTCGCCGGCCTCAAGGTCGCCACCCTGGGCGACGCCAAGGGCCTGGCCGCGAACCTGCCCGCCGACTGGCCGGGCGTGGTGGTCAGCGACATCCGCATGCCCGGTGTCGACGGCCTCGAACTGCTGCGCCAGCTTCACGAACGCGACCCCCAGCTGCCCGTGCTGCTGATCACCGGCCACGGCGACGTGCCCCTGGCCGTGCAGGCCATGCGCGCCGGTGCCTATGATTTCCTGGAGAAGCCCTTCGCCAGCGAAGACCTGCTCGACAGCGTGCGCCGCGCCCTCGACCTGCGCCGCCTGGTGCTGGAGAACCGCAGCCTGCGCCTGGCCCTCTCCGACCGCCAGCAGCTCAGCGCCCGCCTGGTGGGCCAGTCCGCCGCCGCCCAGCGCCTGCGCGAGCAGATCGGCGCGCTCGCCGGCACCAGCGCCGACGTACTGATCCTCGGCGAGACCGGTGCCGGCAAGGAGGTGGTGGCCCGCGCGCTGCACGACCTGTCCGCACGCCGCGACGGCCCCTTCGTCGCCATCAACGCCGGCGCCCTGGCGGAGTCCGTGGTGGAGAGCGAACTCTTCGGCCACGAACAGGGCGCCTTCACCGGCGCGCAGAAGCGCCGCATCGGCAAGTTCGAGTACGCCAACGGCGGCACCGTGTTCCTCGACGAGATCGAGAGCATGAGCCCCGACGTGCAGGTCAAGCTGCTGCGCCTGCTGCAGGAGCGCGTTGTCGAACGGCTCGGCGCCAACCAGTTGATCCCGCTCGACATCCGTGTCATCGCCGCCACCAAGGAAGACCTGCGCCAGGCCGCCGACCAGGGCCGCTTCCGTGCCGACCTCTACTACCGCCTCAACGTCGCCAGCCTGCGCATCCCACCGCTGCGTGAACGCGGCGAGGACATCCTCCTGCTGTTCCAGCACTTCGCCGAAGCCGCCGCCGCGCGCCACGGCAGCCAGCCGCGCACGCTGGACAGCTCGCAGCGCGCCCTGCTGCTGACCCACGACTGGCCCGGCAACGTGCGCGAACTGCAGAACGCTGGCGAGCGCTTCGCCCTCGGCCTCGACCTGGCCCTGGACAACGGTGCGCCGGAGCTGCCCAGCAGCAGCGGCGGCCTGAGCGAGCAGGTGGAAGCCTTCGAGCGGGCGCTGATCCTCGCGGAGCTGGGCAACCCGCACAACTCCATGCGCAGTCTCGCCGAGGCCCTGGGCCTGCCGCGCAAGACGCTGTCGGACAAGCTGCGCAAGCACAACCTCAGCTTCGGTGGCGGAAATCCCGCCGACGAGCAGGACTGATAGGCGGACTTCCGCTCAGACCGGAGCCGCTCCCTCGGGCCGATGCCAGCAATCCCGGCATTCACGGGCACTGGCACAGGCCTTGCTCCATGCACCGCATCTCAATGCCAAGGCATTGAACCAGGGCATCCCGCCTCCCCGGGATGCCCGCCCGCAGCGGCCACAAGCCGCCACCGGGTTTCTTTCCCCAGCGCAGCCTCGGCCCTCCCCGGCCCTGGCGGCAGGCGACGGTCCATCAGCCCGTCGCCTTCCACGTCGAACCCGGCCCTCGTGCCGGGTTCGTCGTATCCACCCCGTCAAAGCGACCTGTCGAGAAGAAAGCGCGCCAGGTCCACCGGCGTCCCCGGCGCGGCGTGCAATTGCCTGCGCAGGTCGGCGAACACCCGCTCGTAATCCCCACGCATGCCCGCCGTGATCCGCAGGTGCGGGGGGAATCCATGCCGTCGCAGGCGCCGGCAGGTGCTCTGCAGGAAGTTGTAGGCGACATCGCGATGCAGCTCGAAGGTGTCATGGAAGCCGTGCCCGGCCACCTACCCCCGCAGATCGAAGTGCACGTAGGTTTCGCGATCACGCTGCCGGAGCTGGTAATCCATGTCGATGAAATAGCCAGGGCAAGGCCCCGCCCCATCACGTCTGACGACCAGGTGCCCTGGTCGAAACATGCTCGATCCCCCTTATGGAAAGTTGATGTAAGAAACGTCCAGGCGAGTTTGCTTATATCCATTCGAAATCAAGTGAAACTTGAATAAATCCGATATAAGCAAATGGCATTTGGCCATGTTTCTTACAGCAAATCCTTACAACTTGAACTGTCACAAAAACCAACTAGCTTGAACTGGGCGCCGCCTGGGATGGCTTGCCGACCCCCTATTTTGCTCGCTCCGAGCCTGCCTCCGATGCTGCCATGTCCCCTCCGAAGTCTGTAAGGAAATAGTCCCGCGCGAATTGTTAGCTAGCTATTGACCTACGTCATAACTCTTCCCCGAAAGGAAGAGCCAACTAAGCACAGTTCCTACTCCTACTGGAGGTGCAAGATGTCAGACTCCACCCAAAAACTCCGACTAGGCGCCTTGGTGGCGCTGGTCGTTGGCTCCATGGTCGGCGGCGGTATCTTCTCGCTGCCGCAGAACATGGCGGCCAGCGCCGATGTCGGCGCCATTCTCATCGGCTGGGGTATCACCGCCATCGGCATGCTGACCCTGGCCTTCGTCTTCCAGACCCTGGCCAACCGCAAGCCCGATCTCGACGGCGGCGTGTACGCCTACGCCAAGGCCGGCTTCGGCGACTACATGGGTTTCTCCTCGGCCTGGGGCTACTGGATCAGCGCCTGGCTGGGCAACGTCGGCTACTTCGTCCTGCTGTTCAGCACCCTCGGCTACTTCTTCCCGATCTTCGGCGAGGGCAACACCCCGGCGGCCATCATCGGGGCCTCGGTGGTGCTCTGGGCCGTGCATTTCCTGGTGCTGCGCGGGATCAAGGAGGCAGCGTTCATCAACCTGGTGACCACGGTCGCCAAGATCGTGCCGCTGTTCCTGTTCATCCTCATCTGCCTGTTCGCCTTCAAGCTGGACATCTTCACCGCCGACATCTGGGGCTCGATGAACCCCGAGCTGGGCAGCGTGATGAACCAGGTGCGCAACATGATGCTGGTCACCGTCTGGGTGTTCATCGGCATCGAGGGCGCGAGCATCTTCTCCGCCCGCGCCGAGAAGCGCAGCGATGTCGGCAAGGCCACCATCATCGGCTTCGTCACCGTGCTGCTGTTGCTGGTACTGGTGAACGTGCTGTCGCTCGGCATCATGACCCAGCCTGAACTGGCCAAGCTGCAGAACCCGTCCATGGCGGCGGTGCTGGAGCACGTGGTCGGCCACTGGGGCGCGGTGCTGATCAGCGTCGGCCTGATCATCTCCCTGGTCGGTGCCCTGCTGTCCTGGGTGCTGCTGTGCGCGGAGATCCTCTTCGCCGCCGCGAAGGACCACACGATGCCGGAGTTCCTCCGTCGCGAGAACGCCAACCATGTGCCGGCCAACGCCCTGTGGCTGACCAACGCCATGGTCCAGCTGTTCCTCATCGTCACGCTGTTCAGCGCCAGCACCTACCTGTCGCTGATCTACCTGGCGACCTCGATGATCCTGGTGCCCTACTTCTGGTCCGCCGCCTACGCCCTGCTGCTGCCGATCCGTGGCGAGACCTACGAGACGGACGGCCGCGACCGCAACAAGGACCTGGCCATCGCCGCCGTCGCCCTGGTCTACGCCGTGTGGCTGCTCTACGCCGGCGGCGTGAAGTACCTGCTGCTCTCGGCCCTGCTCTACGCCCCTGGCGCGATCCTCTTCGCCAAGGCCAAGCACGAGCTCGGCCAACCCATCTTCACCAACGTTGAGAAGCTGATCTTCGCCGCCGTGGTAATCGGCGCGCTCGTGGCGGCCTACGGCCTCTACGACGGCTTCCTGACTCTGTAACTCGTAAGGAGACCTGCCATGTCCAAAGTCAAACTCGGCGTTCATTCCGAAGCCGGCAAACTGCATAAGGTGATGGTCTGCTCGCCCGGTCTGGCCCATATGCGCCTGACCCCCAACAACTGCGACGAGCTGCTGTTCGATGACGTCATCTGGGTCAACCAGGCCAAGCGCGACCACTTCGACTTCGTCACCAAGATGCGCGAGCGCGGCGTCGAGGTGATGGAGATGCACAACCTGCTCACCGACACCGTGCAGAACCCCGAGGCCCTGAAATGGATCCTCGACCGCAAGATCACCGCCAACCAGGTCGGCATCGGCCTGACCAACGAAGTGCGCTCCTGGCTCGAGGGCCTTGAGCCACGCAAACTCGCCGAGTTCCTCATCGGCGGGGTCGCCGGCTCCGACCTGCCGGACAGCGAGGGCGTCAGCGCGGTCAAGATGTACCGCGACTACCTGGGCCATTCCAGCTTCATCCTGCCGCCGCTGCCCAACACCCAGTTCACCCGCGACACCACCTGCTGGATCTACGGCGGCGTGACGCTCAACCCGATGTACTGGCCGGCGCGACGCCAGGAAACCCTGCTCACCACCGCCATCTACAAGTTCCACCCC
This sequence comes from Pseudomonas sp. USHLN015, assembly GCF_037153275.1. Taxonomy (NCBI): domain Bacteria; kingdom Pseudomonadati; phylum Pseudomonadota; class Gammaproteobacteria; order Pseudomonadales; family Pseudomonadaceae; genus Pseudomonas; species Pseudomonas sp. USHLN015. The sequence goes on along the minus strand of NZ_JBBCKP010000007.1, from coordinate 112,710 downwards.
GAGTTCACCAACGCCGAGTTCGAAGTCTGGTACGGCGACCCCGACCAGGACCACGGCAGCGCCACCCTCGAAGGCGGCGACGTGATGCCCATCGGCAACGGCGTGGTGCTCATCGGCATGGGCGAGCGCACCTCGCGCCAGGCCATCGGCCAACTGGCCCAGTCGCTGTTCGCCAAGGGCGCGGCACAGAAGGTGGTGGTCGCCGGCCTGCCGAAGTCCCGCGCGGCCATGCACCTGGACACCGTCTTCACCTTCTGCGACCGCGACCTGGTCACGGTCTTCCCGGAAGTGGTCAAGGAGATCGTCCCCTTCATCCTGCGCCCGGACGAAAGCCGCCCCTACGGCATCGACATCCGCCGCGAGGAGAAGAGCTTCATCGACGTGGTCGCCGAGTCCCTCGGGCTCAAGCAGCTGCGCGTGGTGCAGACCGGCGGCGACAGCTTCGAGGCCGAGCGTGAGCAGTGGGACGACGGCAACAACGTCGTCTGCCTGGAGCCCGGCGTGGTGGTCGGCTATGACCGCAACACCTACACCAACACCCAGCTGCGCAAGGCCGGTGTCGAGGTGGTGACCATCAGCGCCAGCGAACTCGGCCGCGGCCGTGGCGGTGGCCACTGCATGACCTGCCCGATCCTGCGCGACCCGATCGACTATTGATCCAAGAAGCCGAACCCCGGCGGCCGCCACCCGCGGCCGCCCGCCCCGCCAGCCACGAGCTGTTCTGACGGGGCCTGGATTCCGACCTGCCCAAAAGGAGAAAGACCATGGCTTTCAACATGCACAACCGCAACCTGCTCAGCCTGATGCACCACAGCACCCGCGAGCTGCGCTACCTGCTGGACCTCTCCCGCGACCTGAAGCGCGCCAAGTACACCGGCACCGAGCAGCAGCACCTGAAACGCAAGAACATCGCGCTGATCTTCGAGAAGACCTCCACTCGCACCCGCTGCGCCTTCGAGGTCGCCGCCTATGACCAGGGCGCCAACGTCACCTACATCGACCCCAACTCCTCGCAGATCGGCCACAAGGAGACCATGAAGGACACCGCCCGCGTGCTCGGGCGCATGTACGACGCCATCGAGTACCGCGGCTTCAAGCAGGAAATCGTCGAAGAACTGGCCAAGTTCGCCGGCGTCCCGGTGTTCAACGGCCTGACCGACGAGTACCACCCCACCCAGATGCTCGCCGACGTGCTGACCATGCGCGAGCATAGCGACAAGCCGCTGCACGACATCAGCTACGCCTACCTGGGCGATGCCCGCAACAACATGGGCAACTCCCTGCTGCTGATCGGCGCCAAGCTGGGCATGGACGTGCGCATCGCCGCACCCAAGGCGCTGTGGCCGGAGGACGACTTCATCGCCCAGTGCAAGGAATTCGCCGAGGAAAGCGGCGCGCGCATCACCATCACCGAAGACCCCAAGGCGGCGGTCAAGGGCGTCGACTTCATCCACACCGACGTCTGGGTCTCCATGGGCGAGCCGGTGGAGGCCTGGGGCGAACGCATCAAGCAGCTGCTGCCCTACCAGGTCAACGCCGAGATGATGAAGGCCTCCGGCACCGCGCGGACCAAGTTCATGCACTGCCTGCCGGCCTTCCACAACAGCGATACCAAGGTCGGCAAGCAGATCGCCGAGCAGTACCCGCACCTGGCCAACGGCATCGAGGTGACCGACGACGTGTTCGAGTCCCCGGCCTGCATCGCCTTCGAGCAGGCGGAGAACCGCATGCACACCATCAAGGCGATCCTGGTATCGACCCTCGCCGACGTCTGATTCCAGTCCGCCACAGGGGCGCTGGCGTTGTCGGCGGCACTGCGGCGCCTCACGGGGTCGTCGCTGCTCGCTCGCCTTCGCGCCTCCATCTCTATGGCTTCCTGGGATATCCGTGATCCGGGGAGGGAGTGGCAGAGCCGCTCCCTCTCCACCGCAACAGGAGAACAATCATGCGAATAGTCGTCGCATTGGGCGGCAACGCCCTGCTGCGCCGTGGCGAGCCCATGACCGCGGAGAATCAGCGCATCAACGTGCGCATCGCCGCCGAGCAGATCGCCAAGATCCAGCCCGGCAACGAACTGGTGGTCGCCCATGGCAACGGTCCCCAGGTTGGCCTCCTGGCCCTCCAGGGCGCCGCCTACACGGCGGTCAGCACCTACCCGCTGGACGTCCTCGGCGCCGAGACCGAGGGCATGATCGGCTACATGATCGAACAGGAACTGGGCAACCTGCTGCCCTTCGAGGTGCCCTTCGCCACGCTGCTCACCCAGGTGGAAGTGGACGCCAAGGACCCCGCCTTCCAGAACCCCACCAAGCCCATCGGCCCGGTGTACTCCAGGGAAGAGGCCGAGCGCCTGGCCGCGGAGAAAGGCTGGGCCATCGCCCCCGACGGCGACAAGTTCCGCCGTGTGGTCGCCAGCCCCCGGCCCAAGCAGATCTTCGAGATCCGCCCGGTGAAGTGGCTGCTGGAGAAGGGCTCGGTGGTCATCTGCGCCGGTGGCGGCGGCATCCCCACGCTCTATGACGACAACGGCAAGCTCAAGGGCGTCGAGGCGGTGATCGACAAGGACCTGTGCTCCGCGCTGCTGGCCCAGCAGTTGGAGAGCGACCTGCTGGTGATCGCCACCGACGTCGACGCCGCCTACATCGACTGGGGCAAGCCGACCCAGAAGGCCATCGCCGAAGCCCACCCGGATGAGCTCGAACGCCTCGGCTTCGCCGCCGGCTCCATGGGACCCAAGGTCCAGGCCGCCAGCGAATTCGCCCGCAACACCGGGCGCGTCGCGGTGATCGGCTCCCTGGCCGATATCGAGGCCATCGTCCAGGGCAAGGCCGGCACCCGCGTCAGCACCGCCAACCCGGGCATCAGCTACCGCTGAAGCCTCCAACCCACGGGGTCGTGCAGGCGGCCCCGGCTCCTCCCGCCGCCCCGCACGACCATGCCCGCCGTCGATGCACACGGGCAGTACCGATCAATCCTCAAGTGACTCGACGGTCAGCTGCCGCGTCAGGTTAGGCATTCGAATCTTTCGAGCTGCCACCTGGTTCGTCCACGGTGGCCGGACATCCCCGACGCGTTCCCTGGCCAGCCGCACCTGCGGCCCTCACGGCCCATCTTCACCGCGCTCGGCCCGGCCCCGGTCACGAAATGGTCTATTTGAGGAGTTCCCGCGTCATGTCTCGACTTCCGGTCATCGTTGGTTTCGGCGGTTACAACGCAGCGGGCCGAAGCTCGTTCCACCATGGCTTCCGCCGTACCGTGATCGAGTCCGTCGACGCCGCCGCGCGCCAGGAAACCCTGGCCGGCCTGGCAGTGATGACCAAGCTGGTGACCGTGGTCGATGGCCAGTACCTGGACGCCGACGGCGCGCCGCTGAGCCTGGCCGACATCGAGTCGCGCTTCGGTGAACGCCTCCTCGCCTCGACCCTGGTGCGCCGCATCGAGAAGCAGCACCTGGACGTCGACGCCGCCCCCTGGCAGAAGAGCATCGGCGTCTCCGCCGAACCGGGCTCCAGCATCCGCTTCGTCACCTCGCGCAAGCAGTTGCCCGAACCGCTGCCGGCCAGCTGGTCGGTCGAGCCGCTGGAATCCGGCGAGGTGCGCGTCACCCTCAATGACGCCACCGAGTTCAAGGTCGAGAGCTTCCGCGCCCTGCCGGTCAAGTCCGCCGGCCAGCTGCCCACCGGCTTCGAGCCGGGCGAGCTGTACAACTCGCGCTTCCACCCGCGCGGCCTGCAGATGTCCGTGGTCGCCGCCACCGACGCCATCCGCTCCATCGGCCTGCCCTGGCAGCACATCGTCGACCGGGTGCAACCCGACGAGGTCGCGGTGTTCTCCGGCAGCATCATGAGCCAGCTCGACGAGAACGGTTTCGGCGGCCTGATGCAGTCGCGCCTCAAGGGTGGCCGCGTCACCGCCAAGCAACTGCCGCTGGGCCTGAACACCATGCCCGCCGACTTCATCAACGCCTACGTGCTGGGCAGTGTCGGCACCACCGGCAGCGTCACCGGCGCCTGCGCCACCTTCCTCTACAACCTGCAGAAGGCCATCGAGCTGATCGGCTCCGGCCGCGCGCGGGTCGCCCTGGTGGGCAACGCCGAGGCGCCGATCAACCAGGAATGCATCGACGGCTACGGCGCCATGGGCGCCCTGGCCACCGAGGACGGCCTGCGCCAGGTCGGCGGCCGCGAGGACGTGGACTTCCGCCGTGCCAGCCGCCCCTTCGGCGAGAACTGCGGCTTCACCCTGGCCGAGTCCAGCCAGTACGTGGTGCTGATGGACGACGCCCTGGCCCTGGAGCTGGGTGCCGATATCCATGGCGCGGTGACCGACGTCTTCATCAACGCCGACGGCTTCAAGAAATCCATCTCCGCCCCCGGCCCGGGCAACTACCTGACCCTGGCCAAGGCCGTGGCCAGCGCCACCCAGCTGTTCGGCAGCGAGACCGTGCGCCAGCACAGCTTCGTCCACGCCCACGGCTCCAGCACCCCGGCCAACCGCGTCACCGAGTCCGAACTGCTGGACCGCGTCGCCGCCGCCTTCGGCATCGAGTCCTGGCCCATCACCGCGGTCAAGGCCTTCGTCGGCCATAGCCTGGCCACCGCCAGCGGCGACCAGGTGGTCTCGGCCCTCGGCACCTTCCGCTACGGCATCCTGCCGGGCATCAAGACCATCGACCGGGTCGCCGACGACGTGCACCAGCAGCACCTGTCTATCTCCACCCGCGACCAGCGCATGGAGCAGCGCAGCCTGGACATCTGCTTCGTCAACTCGAAGGGTTTTGGCGGCAACAACGCCAGCGGCGTGGTGATCTCGCCGCGCCTGACCGAGAACATGCTGCGCAAGCGCCATGGCGAGAAAGCCTTCGCCGACTACTGCGAGAAGCGCGAAGCCACCCGCGCCGCCGCCCGCCAATACGACGAGCGCGCGCTCAAGGGCGAACTGGACATCATCTACAACTTCGGCAACGACCTGATCGACGACAAGGCCCTGGAAGTCACCGCCGAAGGCATCAAGGTCCCGGGCTTCGCCCAGCCGCTGCTCTACGGCAAGGACGAACGCTTCAAGGACATGCTCGACTGATCCGGAGCCGAAGAGCGGGTTGAGCGATGGGTTTCGCTTCGCTCTACGCCATCCTACAAAAGCCGCCGGCCGCAACGCAGGTAAAGTGGCGATGCGCACATCAATATGAAGCATGAGCATCAATGTTGGAGCAGCAGCCAAACGCTCCTTTCAGGAGGCCGAGCGCAATCGTCGTTTCAGGGGTTGAGCGACATGGATGTCGCGAGAGCCGCGATGGGCCAGGGATGGCCCTTCGCGGCGTGCCCCTGAAACGAGGATGGAGCGAGGGAAGTCTGGCGTCAGCCAGACCCGTATGGAGGGGCGAGCGCTTTTGGTTCCTTTTAAGTGGTTCGGCATTCCGACGATTGTTAAAAGGGACTCGCCCGGGGCGGGGCGAAACCAGAAGCATCAGCAAAGCTCGGCAACCGGCGTGGCCAAAAACCTTCTAGCAACACCTAGCTCACAATTCATTCGCCCCCGCTCTGATCAATCCAGGGCGCGCGCCAGCTCCAGCAGCTCGCCACGCCAAGCGGCGGCCGCCGGCAGGGCCAGGAAGGACGGGTTGAGGAAGGATTCGCGGGCCGCGTAGCCCAGCGGTTCGCCGGCCAGGTCGAGCACCTCGCCACCGGCGCCTTCCAGCACGCCCTGCGCGGCGGCGGTGTCCCACTGCGAGGTGGGCGCCAGGCGCGGGTAGCAATCCGCCGCCCCTTCGGCCAGCAGGCAGAACTTCAGCGAGCTGCCGATATTGGCCAGCTGCAATTCCCCGAAGCGCTCCCCCAGCCCGGCCAGCAGGCGTTCCTGCGCGGGGCTCGAATGGCGCTTGCTGGCCACCAGGGTGAAGGCCTGTGCAGGCGCCACGCGCACCCCGATCGGCTCGCGCACGCCCGCGTCGATGCGCCAGGCCCCCAGGCCCGCGCCGCCCAGGTAGCAGCGGCCGGTGACCGGCACGCCGACGACGCCGAAGACCACCCGCCCACGCTCGATCAGCGCGACGTTGACGGTGAACTCATCGGAGCCGGAGATGAATTCCTTGGTGCCATCCAGCGGGTCGACCAGCCACCAGCGCTCCCAGGCGGCGCGCTCGGCGAGGGGGATGTCCGCCGCTTCCTCGGAAAGCACCGGGATGCCGGCATCCAGCGCTGCCAGGCCGTCGGCGAGGATACGGTGGGCGGCCAGGTCGGCGGCGGTGACGGGAGACGCGTCGGCCTTCTCCACCACGGCGACGTCCGCGCGCCAGAACGGCAGGGTGGCCTGGCCGGCGAGGCCGACCAGTTCGATGACGGCAGGCAGCAGCGAGTGGCTCATGCGGGGAACTCCCCGCGCTGGCCCAGCAGGTCACGGGCCAGGTAGAGCGCCGCCAGGGCGCGCCCCTCGCTGAACTGCGGGTGCTGCACCAGGCTCGCGATCTCGCGCAGGCTGATCTTCTCCACGCCCAGCGGCTCGGGTTCGTCGCCCGGCAGGCGCTCTTCATAAAGGTCACGGGCCAGCACCACCTGGATCTTCTGGCTCATGTAGCCCGGCGACAGCGACAGCTCGGTCAGCAGCTCCAGCTTGCGTGCACCGTATCCCGCCTCTTCCTTGAGTTCGCGGTCGGCCGCCACCAGCACGTCCTCGCCCGGCTCGATCAACCCCTTGGGCAGCGACAGCTGGTAGTCGTCGGTGCCGGCGCAGTACTCCTCCACCAGCAGCACGTGCTCGGCATCCACCATCGCCACCACCATCACCGCGCCATAGCCGGAGCCCTTGCCCACCAGACGCTCGTAGGTGCGCTCGACACCGTTGGAGAAGCGCAGCTGCAGCTCCTCGACACGGAACAGGCGGCTGCTGGCGACGATCTCGCGAGCGAGCACGGTGGGCTTCTGACGCATAACGGAACTCCTTGGCATGACCGGCGGGTTATCATACCCCGGCTTTTCCGATTATCTGCGTAGGAGATTGCACGCCGACGACCGTCCACGGTGCAATCGCGACAGCCCTCCCACCTACAGCCCCGGACGCGCATGCCACAGCTCAACTGGTCCGCCATCGACACCGTCCTGCTGGACATGGATGGCACCCTCCTCGACCTGCATTTCGACAACCACTTCTGGCTGGAATACCTGCCCCAGCGCTACGCCGAACACCACGGCATCAGCCGCGAGGCGGCCGACGCCGAACTGGTGCCGCTGTTCAAGCACCACGCCGGCCAGCTCAACTGGTATTGCACGGACTTCTGGAGCCGCGAGCTGAAGCTGTCGATCCGCGACCTCAAGCGCGAGGTCGCCGACCTGATCGCCCTGCGCCCCGACGCCGACCACTTCCTCGCCGCCCTGCGCCGCGCCGGCAAGCGCGTGGTGCTGATCACCAACGCCCACCGCGACTCGCTGTCGCTGAAGATGGAACGGGTCGAACTGGCCCCCTGGTTCGATCGCCTGATCAGCTCCCACGACTACGGCTTCCCCAAGGAAGACCAGCAGTTCTGGCACGCCCTGCAGCAGGACTCGCCCTTCGACCCGGCGCGCACGCTGTTCATCGACGACAGCCTGCCGATCCTGCGCAGCGCCCGCGCCCATGGCGTCGCCCACCTGCTGGCGGTGCTGCAGCCCGACAGCCGGGGCGCGCTCAAGGACACCGAGGAATTCGCCGCGGTCGACGGCTACCGCGAACTGGTGGACGGGCTCTAGCCCGGCGGGAGCGACCATGGACATCAAGCAGCTCAAGTTCCTCGTCGCCCTCGACGAGACCCGCCACTTCGGCCAGGCCGCCGCGCGCTGCCACGTCACCCAGCCCACCCTGTCCATGCGACTGCGCAGCCTGGAAGAGGAGCTGGGCCTGGAACTGGTGCAGCGCGGCCAGCGCTTCGAAGGCTTCACCGATGCCGGCCAGCGCGTGCTCGCCTGGGCGCGCACCCTGCTCGCCGCCCATGACGGCCTGCACGCCGAGGCGGCCGCCTGCCGCGGCCACCTGGTCGGCACCCTGCGCCTGGGCGTGGTGCCCCTGGCCGGCTACGACCCCATGCGCCTGGTCCAGGCCTTCGCCGGGCAGCATCCCGACCTGCGCTTCCAGTTGTTCGCCCTCAGCTCCGAGCAGATCCTCGAGCGCCTGGCACGCAACCAGCTCGACCTCGGCCTCTCCTACCTGGACCGCCTCGATCGCGAACACTTCGACAGCCTGGAAGTCGCCGACACCCGCATGGGCCTGCTGCACGACCGCCGCCACTTCGCCTTCGACGCCCCGCAACTGACCTGGGAGGCCCTCGCCGGCCTGCCCCTGGGCCTGCTCTCGGCCGGCATGCACTTCCGCCAATCGATCGACCACGGCTTCCGCAGCCGGGGCCTGGCGCCGCAGCCGCGCCTGGAGACCGACGCCGTGCACCAGCTGCTGCAGGCGGTCAACGTCGGCCTGTGCTGCGCCATCATGCCGCTCGCCAGCGGCCTCGACGAACTCACCGAACACCTCGCGCTGCTGCCCATCGAGCACGCCCACACCCTGGCCCCGCTGGGGCTCATCCAGCGCCGCGGCCAACCCCGCTCCGCACTGGCGGATGCCTGCTTCGAAGAGGCCCGCCGGCTGTTTTTCCCAGCCTGATAGACACTGTCGATCACAGTATCGGCAATAGCGATTAGACGGACCCCGCCACCAACGCCTAGGCTGCCTGTGTCAATCCGTCGCAGGGGCGCCACCCGTGCCACGCCAGCTATCCACCACCCCTCTCAACGACACCGAGCCCGTGACCCAGGCGCGGGGCTATGCCTATGCCGAACTGGGCGGCGCAGCCACGACCGGCGAGGGCCTGCTGGCCGAGGAATGCGCCCTGGCCATCGCCTACAACGGCATCAGCCACGCGGTGATGATGGTCTCGCCCGCCGATCTGGAAGACTTCATCGCGGGCTTCAGCCTCAGCGCCGGTATCGTCGATTCGATCGATGACATCTATGACACCCGCCTCGGGGGCTGCGACGACGCCCGCCAAGCCGAGGTGGAAATCGCCAACCGCGCCTTCTGGGCCCTGAAGGACCAGCGCCGCCAACTGGCCGGCACCACCGGCTGCGGCCTTTGCGGCGTGGAGGCCCTGGAGCAGGCCCTGCCCACCCTCGCCGTGCTGCAGCCACAGCCGCTGCCCCCGCCGGAGCACCTGGCCGACCTGCGCCAGCGCATCGCCGCCAAGCAGGACCTCGCGCGCCGCAGCGGCGCCCTGCACGCCGCGCTCTTCGTCGACGCCAGCGGCGCACTGGCGCTGTGCCGCGAAGACATCGGCCGCCACAACGCCCTCGACAAACTCATCGGCGCCGTCCTGCGGCACAAGCTCGACCCGCGTGCCGGTTTCGCCGTGGTCACCAGCCGCTGCAGCCTGGAACTCATCCACAAGGCGGTGCGTGCCGGCCTCGGCACCCTGGTCAGCCTCTCGGCCCCCACGGCACTCACCGTGCAGTGGGCGCGCCGGCACAACCTGAACCTGATCCACCTGCCCCATCACAGCGCGCCCCGGGTCTACAGCCCGGCGCCCCGGACAGAAGAAGTACAGCCATGAGCCTGCAACCCGTGCATCCCCGCTACAAGCCCTACAACGGCGCCGCCGCCGGCTGGGGCGCGCTGAAGAGCGTCGCTCACTTCTGGCTCGACAGTAAGCAGCCGTTCAAGAACCTGCGCGCCCTGCTCAAGACCAACCAGAACGGCGGCTTCGACTGCCCCGGCTGCGCCTGGGGCGACTCCCCCGAAGACGGCCGCATCAAGTTCTGCGAGAACGGCGCCAAGGCGGTCAACTGGGAAGCCACCAAGCGCCGCGTCGACGCCGCCTTCTTCGCCCGCTACAGCGTCAGCCAGCTCCGCGAGCAGAGCGACTACTGGCTCGAATACCAGGGCCGCCTGACCCAGCCGATGCGCTACGACGCCGCCAGCGACCACTACCTGCCGGTCAGCTGGGACGACGCCTTCGCCCTGGTCGCCAGCCACCTCAAGCGCCTGCCCGACCCGAACCAGGCCGAGTTCTACACCTCCGGCCGCGCCAGCAACGAAGCTGCCTACCTCTACCAGTTGTTCGTCCGCGCCTACGGCACCAACAACTTCCCCGACTGCTCGAACATGTGCCACGAGGCCAGCGGCGTCGCCCTCGGCCAGAGCGTGGGCGTCGGCAAGGGCAGCGTGACCTTCGCCGACTTCGAGCACGCCGACGCCATCTTCGTCCTCGGCCAGAACCCCGGCACCAACCACCCGCGCATGCTCGAACCGCTGCGCGAGGCGGTGAAGCGCGGCGCCCAGGTGGTCGCCTTCAACCCGCTCAAGGAGCGCGGCCTGGAACGCTTCCAGCATCCCCAGCACGCCCTGGAGATGCTCACCAACGGCTCCGCCCCGCTGAACACCGCATTCTTCCGCCCGGCCCTGGGCGGCGACATGGCCGCCATGCGCGGCATCGCCAAGTTCCTCCTGCAGTGGGAGCGCGAGGCCCAGGCCGCAGGCCAGCCGGCGGTGTTCGACCACACCTTCATCGCCGAACACACCGACGGCGTCGACGCCTACCTGGCCGAGCTGGACGCCACCGACTGGGACCACATCGAGCGCCAGTCCGGCCTCACCCTCGCCGAGATCGAGCAGGCCGCGCGCATGTACCGCCGCGCCGAGCGGGTCATCATCTGCTGGGCCATGGGCATCACCCAGCACCACCATTCGGTGCCGACCATCCAGGAAATCGTCAACCTGCAACTGCTGCGCGGCAACCTCGGCCGCCCCGGCGCCGGCCTGTGCCCGGTGCGCGGCCACAGCAACGTGCAGGGCGACCGCACCATGGGCATCAACGACCGCCCGCCGGCGGCCCTGCTCGACGCGCTGGAGAAGCGCTTCCAGTTCAAGGTGCCCCGCGAGAACGGCCACAACACCGTGGAAGCCATCAACGCCATGCTCGACGGCCAGGCCCGCGTCTTCATCGGCCTGGGCGGCAACTTCGCCCAGGCGACCCCGGACAGCCCGCGCACCCACCAGGCGCTGATGAACTGCGACCTCACCGTGCAGATCAGCACCAAGCTCAATCGCAGCCACCTCACCGTCGGCCGCGACGCACTGATCCTGCCCTGCCTCGGCCGTACCGACATCGACCACCAGGCCCACGGCCCGCAGGCGGTGACGGTGGAAGACTCCTTCAGCATGATCCACGCCTCCAACGGCCAGCTGGAGCCGCTGTCCCGCGAAATGCGCTCGGAGCCGGCCATCGTCGCCGGCATCGCCAAGGCCACCCTGGGCAACCACCCGGTGGACTGGGACGCGATGATCGCCAACTACGACCGCATCCGTGAGCTCATCGCCGACACCATCCCCGGCTTCGCCGACTTCAACCAGCGCGTGCAGCACCCGGGCGGCTTCTACCTGGGCAACTCGGCCGGCGCCCGCACCTGGAAGACCGCCAGCGGCCGCGCCAACTTCAAGGCCAACCCGCTGCCGGAAACCCTGATCCACGAACGCATCCGCGCCAGCGGTCTCAAGCCCGACCTGATCCTCCAGACCCTGCGCTCCCACGACCAGTACAACACCACCATCTACGGCCTCGACGACCGCTACCGCGGCGTGCGCGGCCAGCGCCAAGTGGTGTTCGCCAACGAGGCCGACATCCAGCGCCTGGGCTACCAGAGCGGGCAGAAGGTGGACATGGTCTCGCTCTGGGACGACGGCATCGAGCGCAAGGTCGAAGGCTTCACCCTGCTCGCCTTCGACATCCCCGCCGGCCAGGCCGCCGCCTACTACCCGGAAACCAACCCCCTGGTGCCCCTGGACAGCTTCGGCGTCGGCAGCCACACACCCACCTCCAAGTTCATCGCCGTGCGCCTCCAGCCGGCGCAGGAAAGCGGGCGCATTCTCTGACCGTTCGGCACGCATCACACCCTACGGCGGGCACGGAGCCTCCCGCAGGGTGTGCCGCGCGTACCTGCCCCCTCCGCGCCCGCGCACAGGTCCAGGCACGCGATGGAAACGGTGCGAACGACACAAACAGGGTGCATCGATCATGCGCATCGAAGGTCTGGGGAAAAGCGGAATCACCCCCACTGCAGGGGGCGCAAAGACAAGGCGCAATGCCATCAGGAAATGGCCTGGAAAAGGGCCGAAACGCAGTGCTGGAATAGGCCTCTGACACCGCCGAAACAGCCAAAGTTCTCCAGCAAAAACAATTATTTAGAGATTGTGAAAAACCCTGTGCAATTCGTCGGGAGACGCTTGTACGGCGCCGCTCCGCTCGCAACTATCGCCTCGTCCAAACCACAGAGGCTCTCCTCTCCATGAAGCACTCCTCGATCCTCCTTCTGTCTTTCTGCCTCGCCAGTGGCGGCGCCTTCGCGGGCGGCACCACCGAAGCCGGGGTGGGTGGCGCGCTGGGCGGGGTACTGGGCGCGGCCGTCGGTCAATCCATCGGTGGCAACACCGGCGCGGCCATCGGTGCCGGCGTCGGCGGTGCAGCGGGTAGCGCGGTCGGCGCCGACCGGCGCAGCCGCACCGAAGCGGCCCTCGGTGGCGCCCTGGGCGCAGCCGGCGGCAACGTCATCGGCCGCCAGGTCGGCGGCGACACCGGCAGCCTGATCGGCGCCGCAGCCGGCGGTGGTGCCGGTGGCGCGCTGGGCAACTACATGGGCAACGAGAGCCGCGACGACGACCGTGACGATCGTCGTTACTACGACCGCCGTGGCGATCGCCACGAACATGGCCGCGGCCATGGCTGGGGTCACCGCAAGCACAAGCACCGCCACCACCATGACTGGGATGACTGATCGCGACCGTTAGTCGCCAATCCCGGCCGATCGCATCCCCTCACAGAACTCCCGTAACACTCTCAGCCTCTTACTGTTCGAGGGCCACTTGCCACGCAGGCGAGCGGCCCTCGTCACCTTGCCTGGAGAAACACCCGATGCGCCTCACTCTTCCCGCCCTGGCCCTGAGCCTGCTCGCGACCCAAGCCGTGGTCGCCGGCGAAACCACCAAGAACGCCCTCGGCGGCGGCATCGGCGGTGCGCTGGGCAACGTGGTCGGCCAATCCATCGGTGGCAGCACCGGCGCCGCCATCGGTGCCGGCCTCGGCGGTGCCGCCGGCGGCGTGATCACCGCGCGTGACGGCAACAAGACCGGCGCCGCGCTGGGCGGCGGCCTGGGTGCCGCCGGCGGCTCGGTGGTAGGCGGCAAGCTCGGCGGCAGCACCGGCTCGACCATCGGTGCGGGCCTGGGCGGCGCGGCCGGTGGCGCCATCGCCAGCGAGCTGGACAAGGACAGCGGTGGCAAGAAGCACCGCAAGCACAGGCACCGCGATTGAGCATCATGGAGCCACACGCCCAGCCTCCGCGTTGCACGCTGCGGGGGCCGGTGCTGCCGGTGGCTTACGAGAATCCCCTGCCCCACCTGCAACGCTGGCTGCGCGGCGACGGCCAGCGCCTGCTGGCCCTGCGTTGCGTCGCCAGCCTGGGCCTGCGCGATGCCTGGCTGGCCGCCGGCTTCGTGCGCAACCTGGCCTGGGACCGGCTGCACGGCTACCGCGACAGCACGCCGCTCGCCGATCTCGACCTCATCCACTTCGACCCCGATGACCTCGACCCCGAGACCGACCTGCGCATCGAGCACACCCTGCGCGGCATGACCGGGCACCTGCCCTGGTCGGTGAAGAACCAGGCGCGCATGCACCTGCGCAACGGCGACGACCCCTACCGCGACAGCCGCGACGCCATGAGCCACTGGCCCGAAGTGCAGACCGCCATCGGCGTGCGCCTGCGCCCGGGCGGCGGCATCGAGATCATCACGCCCTTCATCCAGTCCGGCCTGCTCGACCTGCGCGTCACCCCCAACCCCCTGCACCCACGCCAGGAAGCTTTCAGCGAACGTCTGCGGGAAAAAGGCTGGCTGCAACGCTGGCCGCGCCTGCAGGTGGACACGGCGCCCCTGGGCTGCCTGCTGCATAGCAGCCACTTCGACGACGCCTGAAGGGCGCGCCTCCCTGCGCGCCGGGTGCATCAGGCCGAACGCCTGCCCAACTGCTCGCGCAGGGCCATCGCCAGCGGCTCCGGGCGCAGCTCCACGCGACGGTACTCGCGCCCGTCGGGCGTGCGCACCAGCCAGCCGGCATCGACCATCTCGCGCCGCAACAACACGTGGTCACCCAGGCTCGCAGCCGCGCGGATATGGCCGTCGACCTCGCGCTCGCTCATCGCGATGCGCGGCGGCAGCGCCATCCAGGTCATCCACAGGCAGGGGCGCCGGTGGCTGTGCTTGCCCGGCCAGGCATGCAGGCGGCCCTGCTCGTCGAAGTAGCGCAGCAGGCGGCGGACCAGCACGTAGTCCACCGCATCGCCGGCGGGCACCTCGGCCAGCTGGCGCTCGGCGACCTGGCTCGCGCGCAGCGCCTGGAAGCTGCGAAAGCCCCGGGCACGGGCAAGCAGGTTGAGCATCTCCACATGGCCCGGCGGCCGCTCGCGTCCCTCCAGCTGGCGGACCAGCGAGCGGGCGAGCGCGGACATGTCATGGGTGGCGAAAGGGATAAGCGTCTTGGACACAGTTCGTTCCTCGTGTGTGCCAAGTCCTCGGACGAGGATGTCGGGGGTCGCCGGGTTCCGACGCGGCACGGGACGAGTGTCGGTCGAGGGTGAGCCTGGGGCTCGTGGCAGGTTTAGCTGCCCGAATGGGCACCGGTGACGCCTGGGTGAACTGCCGACCGCGCGCCAGAATAGCTCTGGGTGTCGAGTAGCTCAACAGCTACCGGGCGAAGCGTCTGAGAAGACTGTAATCTTCTGCCATTACCCTGCTGGCGCATGCACGCCGGTCGCCGTGGAAACGCCATGGGCTTCATCCGATACGCCGCACCTTTGCTCTGCCTCTTCACCCTGCTCCCGGCCGCCTTCGCCGGGCAGCAACTGCGTGTCTGCCAGCAGAACCCCGTCACCTACGCCTACCGCATAGAGCTGGCGAACCTCATCCTCGCCCGCACCGCCGAGCGCTACGGCGCGGCCAACATCGCCCCCAGCGACGCACCGGACCCATCCCAGGAACGTTGCCTGGCGATGCTCAAGGCCGGCCAGGTGGACCTCGCCTACGTGCCACCGAACCGCGAACGCCTGGCCGACTTCCGCATGCTGCCCATCGACATGCACCAGGGCCTGCTCGGCTACCGCGTGCTGATCATCCGCAAGGACCGCCAGGCCGACTTCGCGCGCATCGACGACCTCGACGGCCTGCGCCGCATGACCGGTGGCTTCGGCAGCCAATGGAGCGATTTCCCGCTGTTCGCCCGCAACCACCTGCCGGTGCTGGGCATGGCCAACCCCGGCAACCTGCTGCCGATGCTCGAACAGCGCCGCTTCGACTACTTCCACCGTGGCCTCAGCGAAGCCTGGGCCGAGGTGGACGCCAACCGCCTCGCGCTGCCGGACCTGATGGTGGAGCAGCACCTGGCGCTGAAATACCCGATGCCGGTGTACTTCACCTTCGCCCACGACAACCGGGTGCTGGAACGGCGCTTTGCCGAAGGCTTCGAGATGATCCGCGCGGACGGCACCTTCCAGGCGCTGTTCCTGCGCCATCACGGCCACCTGATCGACCAGGCGGGGATGGCCGGGCGGCGGGTCATCGAGCTGGACTCCGACCTGCCGGGCCGGCTACCGGACGGCGGCGAGGGGTTCGCCGAACCCGCCACCGCCAGGACGGGCGACACGCCCTAGGCGTGCGCCCGGGCTATCAGCCGATGTGCGCTTCGCCCGGCTCGTCGACATCCCCGCTGGCGATGCAGGCCGCGGCGGTGAACAGCACGTCGGTGGAGGAGTTCAGCGCGGTCTCGGCGGCGTCCTGGAGGATGCCGATGATGAAGCCCACTGCAACCACCTGCATTGCCACCTCGCTGGGAATGCCGAACAGGCTGCAGGCCAGCGGGATCAGCAGCAGCGAGCCGCCGGCCACACCGGAGGCACCACAGGCGCAGATGGACGCCACCACGCTGAGCAGGATGGCGGTGGGGATGTCCACGGCAATGCCCAGGGTCTTCACCGCCGCCAGGGTCAGCACCGTGATGGTGATCGCCGCGCCGGCCATGTTGATGGTCGCGCCCAGGGGGATCGACACCGAGTAGGTGTCCTCGTGCAGGCCGAGCTTTTCGCACAACTGCAGGTTCACCGGGATGTTGGCCGCCGAACTGCGGGTGAAGAAGGCGGTGATGCCGCTCTCGCGCAGGCAGGTCAGCACCAGCGGATAAGGGTTGCGGCGGATCTTCCAGTAGACGATCAGCGGGTTCACCACGAAGGCCACGAACAGCATGCAGCCGATCAGCACCGCCAGCAGGTGGGCGTAGTCCGCCAGCACCTTCAGGCCGTTCTCCGCCAGGGTCGAAGCCACCAGGCCGAAGATGCCCAGCGGGGCGAAGGCGATCACCACGCGCACGATCAGCGACACACCGTGGGACAGGTCGCTGAACACCGCGCGGGTGGTCTCGCTGCCCTGGCGGATGGCGATGCCCAGGCCCACGGCCCAGACCAGGATGCCGATGAAGTTGGCCTCCATCAGCGCCTTGACCGGGTTGGCCACGGCGCTGGAGAGCAGGCTCAGCAGCACCTCGGAGATATTGCCGGGCGGCGCCAGCTCAGTGGCCGCCGCGCTCAGGTGCAGGGTGGACGGGAACAGGCTGGAGGCCAGCACCGCCACCACCGCGGCGGAGAAGGTGCCGATCAGGTAGAGCAGCAGGATCGGGCGGATGTGCGTGCGCTCGCCCGGCTTGTGGTTGCCGATGGCGGCGATCACCAGGACGAACACCAGCACCGGTGCCACGGCCTTCAGGGCGGTGACGAACAGGGTGCCGAGCAGGCCCACGGCCGCAGCCGCTTCGGGCTTGAGCATGGCCAGCAGCACACCGGCCACGAGGCCGATGAGGATGCGCGTCACCAGGCTGGTGCCCTTGAGGCGCTGGAGGGTGGAGCGTTTTTCCGAAGACATGGCAGATTCACTGAACAGGGGCCGTGGACACGGCCGATACCCAAGATGCCCCGCTGCACCACCCCGGCCCGGCCGAAACGGAAATACTCGCCAGGCCGCAGGGTCTGTCGCCCTGCAGTCAGTGGAAGCGCAGCGGATTTGCCGCGCATTCTGCGGGCAGAAGCCCATTTAGGGTAGAGCGACCGGTCAGCGCACCCCGCCGATGTCGCCATTCCGGCTGTTCGGGGTCGATCTGGTGAAAAAACCGGCCCGCGAACCGCGCATGGGAATGAACCGTAGCCCGGGCTTCAGCCCGGGAGCGGTCTTGCCGACGCCGCGATCAACCCGCGACGACGAGTTCCGCCAGGGCCGCGCGCAGCCGCTCGGGTATCGGCACGGGGCGGTTGCTGGCGCGGTCGACGAAGACGTGGACGAAGCGGCCGGCGGCGCAGGCCTCGTCTTCGCCGGCCTTGAAGATGGCCAGTTCGTACTGCACCGAGCTGTTGCCCAGCTTGCCGACGCGCAGGCCCACCTCGATGCGATCGGGGAAGGCGATGGAGGCGAAGTAGTCGCAGGAGGAGCTGACCACGAAGCCGACGACCTCGCCGTCGTGGATGTCCAGGCCGCCCACTTCGATCAGGTAGGTGTTCACCGCGCTGTCGAAGAAGCCGTAGTAGACGACGTTGTTCACGTGCCCATAGACGTCGTTGTCGTGCCAGCGGGTGGTGATCGGCTGGAAGTGGCGGTAGTCGCTGCGCAGGTGCTGGGGTTGGCTCATGGGGTTCCCTGGTTCGGATGGGCTCAGTACGCCGCTTGGTAGATCGCCAGCGCGTCGCGCTCGCTGACTTCGCGCGGATTATTCACCAGCAGGCGCTGTTGCAACATGGCGTCCTTCGCCAGCTGCGGCAGCATCGCCTCGGCGACGCCAGCATCGCGCAGGCGCGTGGGCAGGCCGCTGCGCTCGCTGAAGTCGGCCAGCTCGAAGATCAGTTGCTCGGTGAGGTGCAGGTCGTTGCCCGGCTGCAGCTTGCGGCCCAGCACCAGCGGCGCCAGTTCGGCGTAGAGCGGCGCGGCGACCTCGGCGTTGAAGCCCAGTACATGGGGGAGCACCAGCGCGTTGGAGAGGCCGTGAGGGATGTGGTAGTGCCCGCCTAGCGGATAGGCCAGGGCGTGCACCGCCGCCACCGGGGCGTTGGCGAAGGCCTGGCCGGCGAGGCAGGCGCCCAGCAGCATGGCCTGGCGCGCCTCGCGGTTGCGGCCGTTGTGCACCGCCTCGTCGAGGTTGGCGCAGAGCAGGCGCAGCGCCTCGCGGCCGAGCAGGTCGGACATGGGGTTCTTCTTGTGCCGGCTGGTGTAGGACTCGATGGCATGGACCATGGCGTCGATGCCGGTGGCGGCGGTCACCGCGGCGGGCAGGCCGAGGGTGAGGTCGGCGTCGAGTACCGCCAGGTCCGGCAGCAGCAGCGGGGAGACCACGCCCATCTTGGTGGTTTCGCCGGTGGTGATGATGGCGATCTGGGTGACTTCCGAGCCGGTGCCGGCGGTGGTCGGCACCTGGATCAGCGGCAGGCGTCGGCCCCGGGCATTGCCGACGCCGTAGAGGTCCTTGAGCCCCTGCCTGCACTCGGGATGGGCCAGCAGCGCCACCAGCTTGGCCACGTCCATGGAGCTGCCGCCGCCGAAGCCGATCACCAGCTCGGCGCGCAAGGCCTTCGCCTGTTCCACCGCCTGCAGCACCACCGCTTCCGGCGGGTCGGCCTGCACCTGGTCGAAGATCTCCACCGCCACACCGGCGGCGGCGAAACCCGGGAGGATCGGGTCGAGCATGTTCAGGCGGGTGATGCCCGGGTCGGTGACGATCAGCACGCGGTGGGCATCGCGCTCGCGGCACAGCTCGGCCAGGCGCAGGGCCGAGCCGGATTCGCAGAGGATCTGCGCGGTGGTGGCAAAGCTGAAGGGCTGCATGGGGTGGCCTCTTGTTGTGGTGCGGCGTGATCCGTTGAGTGAAGCCTCTTTGCCGGGGCCCTGCGCTCGCGAGGTGGCAGGAAGGCTCCCGTCACCTCGTGAACGCGGGGTTGCACTCAGAACGCGAAGTGCGCTTCCGGCAGGGCCATCAGGCAATCCGCGCCGCCGAGCAGCGACTCGCGGTGGCCGCTGGCTCGGGGCAGCAGGCGGCGCACGTAGAAGCGCGCGCTGTGCAGCTTGGCCTGGTAGAAGTCTGCCTCACCGGTGCCGCCCTCCAGGGCGTCCTGGGCGCGGGCGGCGGCCTGCAGCCAGAGCCCGGCCAACAACACATAGGACGAGTACTGGAGGAAGTCCACCGAGCAGGCGCCGATTTCCTGGGGGTCGTGGCGCGCGCGGTCGAGCACGGTGGCGGTGAGGTCGCGCCATTCCTTGAGGCGCGCCAGCACGGCACCGGCCAGTTCCGCCAGTTCGCTACGGCCGGCCTGGGCTTCGGCCATGGCGGCCAGCTCGTCCTGCAGCGCATGGAGTTCGGCGCCGCCGTCGCCCATCAGCTTGCGGCGGATCAGGTCCAGCGCCTGGATGCCGTTGGTGCCTTCGTAGATCTGCGTGATGCGGCTGTCGCGCATCAGTTGCTCCATGCCCCATTCGCGGATGTAGCCATGCCCGCCGTACACCTGCACGCCGAGGCTGGCCACTTCCTGGCCCATGTCGGTGAAGAAGGATTTGACGATGGGGATCAACAACGCCGCGCGCTTGCCGGCGGCCTTGCGCGCGGCCGCGTCGGGGTGGCCGTGCTCCAGGTCCAGCTGGCGCCCGCAATAGGCGGCGAGCATGCGGCTGCCTTCCACCAGGGTCTTCTGGGTCAGCAGCATGCGCCGCACGTCGGGGTGATGGATGATCGGGTCGGCGGCCTTGTCGGGTTCGGCGGCCCCGGTCAGCGCGCGGGATTGCAGGCGCTCGCGGGCATAGGAAAGCGCCCCCTGGAAGGCGCGCTCGGCGATGCCCAGGCCTTGCAGGCCGACCTGGAAGCGCGCGTCGTTCATCATGGTGAACATGCAGGCCAGGCCCTGGTTGGCCTCGCCGATCAGCCAGCCGGTGGCCCCGTCGAAGTTCATCACGCAGGTGGCCGCGCCCTTGATGCCCATCTTGTGCTCGATGGCGCCGCAGGACAGGGCGTTGCGCGCACCCGGCGTGCCATCGGCGTTGGCGATGAACTTGGGCACCAGGAACAGCGAGATGCCCTTCACCCCGGCCGGGGCATCGGGCAGGCGCGCCAGGACCAGGTGGACGATGTTGTCCGAGAAGTCCTGCTCGCCACCGCTGATGAAGATCTTGCTGCCGCTGACCTTGTAGCTGCCGTCCGCCTGGGGCTCGGCGCGGCTACGCAGCAGCGCCAGGTCGGTGCCGGCCTGGGGCTCGGTGAGGCACATGGTGCCGGTCCAGGTGCCGCCGACCATCTTGTCCAGGTAGGCCTGCTTGAGCGCCTCGCTGCCGTGCTTGTAGAGCGCCAGCACGGCGCCTTCGGTGAGGCCGGAATAGACGCGGAAGGACAGGCTGGCGGCCATCAGCATCTCGTGGAAGCTGGCGGCGACCATCTGCGGGAAACCCTGGCCGCCATGCTCCACCGGGCCGGTCATGCTGGCCCAGCCGTTGTCGCAGTACTGCTTGTAGGCCTCGCGGAAGCCCGTGGGGGTGGTCACGGCGCCGCCCTCGAGGGTCACGCCTTCTTCGTCGCTGGTGCGGTTCAGCGGGGCGATGACCTCGCCGGCGTAGCGCGCGCCTTCTTCCAGCACGCCGTCGATCAGCTCGCGGTCCAGGCCATTGCCCAGCAGTTCGCAGTGGCCGGCGACGTCGAAGACTTCATGGAGTACGAAACGCATGTCGCGCAGGGGGGCGGTGTAGCTCATCTCAGGCTTCCTCTTGGAAATCGGCGAAGCGGCGGCCTTCGGCGGCCAGGCGCTGGATCAGGGCAGCGGGCTGCCAGTGCAGGCCGTGGCGGCCGGCGAGGTATTCCAGGCGCTCGCGGATGAGCTCCAGGCCCTGGCCATCGGCCCAGCTCATGGGGCCGCCCTTGTCGGCGGGGAAGCCGTAGCCGTTGAGGTAGACGGTGTCGATGTCGGCACTGGAGGCGGCGATGCCTTCTTCGAGGATCTTCGCGCCTTCGTTGACCAGCGCCAGCAGGCAGCGCTCGAGGATTTCCTCCTGGCCGATGCCGCGACGCTCGAAGCCGAGCTGCTCGGATACCTGCAGCACCAGGGCATCCACTTCCGGGTCGTGCTCGGCCTGGCGGCTGCCTTCGGCGTAGCGGTAGTAGCCCATGCGCGACTTCTGGCCGAAGCGGCCGAGGGCGCAGAGGCGGTTGTCCACCTGCACCGCCGGGTCGTCCTGGCCCTTGCCGGCCAGTTCGCGGGCACGCCATTCGAGGTCGATGCCGACCACGTCGTACATGCGGAACGGGCCCATGGCGAAGCCGAAGCCTTGCAGGGCGGCGTCGACCTGATGCGGATAGGCGCCTTCGAGCAGCATCATCCGCGCCTCGCGTACATAGGTATGGAGCATGCGATTGCCGATGAAGCCGTCGCAGTTGCCGGCGATGACGCTGACCTTGCCCATGCGCTTGCCCAGCTCCAGGGCCGCGTCCAGCACCGGCCTGGCGGTCCTGGCGCCACGCACGATCTCCAGCAGCTTCATGATGTGCGCCGGGCTGAAGAAGTGCAGGCCGAGGACCTGCTCGGGGCGCCCGGTGACGGCGGCGATGGCGTCGATGTCCAGCGCCGAGGTGTTGCTGGCGAGGATGGCCGAGGGCTTCAGCCGGGCGTCCAGCTCACGGAAGATCTGCTGCTTGAGCTCGAGGTTCTCGTACACCGCCTCGATCACCAGGTCGACGTCGGCCAGGGCGTCATAGTCGCTCACCTGGGTGATGCAGGCGCGACGCGCGGCCGCCTGGGCCTCGTCGATGCGCCCCTGGCGCACGTTGTGGGCATAGGTGTCGGCGACCACGCCCAGGGCCTGCACCAGCATCTGCGGGTTGTTGTCCAGCCACAGCACCTGCACGCCGGCATTGGCCAGGCTCATGACGATGCCTCGGCCCATGGTGCCGGCGCCGATCACGGCGGCTTGTCGAATATCGCGGGGGCTCTGGGTCATCGGATCGTCCTCTTGTTGTTCTGCGGTGGCTCGGGCCTGCGCGCGGGGATACGAAAATCGCCAGACACCTTAAGGAAGCCGGTACTATTTTTGAAATTTAGTCTTGTGATAGGTCGTATTCCCACGGTGAATATCTCCACATTCGATCTCAACCTGTTGCGTGTGCTCGACGCCCTGCTGCGCGAGCGCAATGTCTCCCGTGCCGCCGAGCGCCTGTCCCTCAGCCAGCCGGCAGTGAGCAACGCGCTCAATCGCCTGCGCGAGCTGCTCGGCGACCCGCTGCTGGTGCGCGTGGGCCGCAGCATGCAGCCGACGCCCCGGGCGCTGGCGCTGGAGGGCCCGATCCGTGCCGCCCTGGCGCAGATCGAGCAGAGCCTCGTCGCCGGCGAGGCCTTCGACCCGGCACGCAGCCGCCAGCGCTTCAGCATCGCCGTGACCGACTACGTGGAGCTGATCTGCATGACCCGCCTGCTGGAGCGCCTCGCGGTGCTGGCGCCCGGCGTGCAGATCGCCATCAGCCACCTCAGCCCCAGCCTGCCCGCCGAGGCGTTGGACAAGGGCGAGCTGGACCTTGTGCTGGGGCGCTTCCAGGGCATTGCGCCGCGCTTCGCCAGCCGCCGCTGGATGAGCGAGACCCTGCGCCTGACCGCACGCCGCGACCACCCGCTGCTGCAAGGCCAGCCGGACCTGGAGGGCTTCCTCAGGCTACGCCACCTCTGGGTGCATGGCGGCCAGACCAAAGGCATGGTCGACCTGTGGCTCGCCGAGCGTGGCCTGAGCCGGCAGATCCTCTACACCACGCCCAACTACCTGCAGGCGGCCCACATCGTCGCCGGCAGCGACCTGGTGGCCGTGCTGCCCACGCAACTGGCCCACTACTTCGCCCGCCTGCTACCGCTGGAGCTGCACGAGCTGCCCTTCGCCGTGGGGCCCTTCCACCTGGATGTGGTCAGCGTGCAGGCACGGGAACGGGACGCGGCGCTGCAGTGGCTGATCGGGCAGATCCTCGAATTGGGCGAGCCCGGCTGAGCCTCGACCGACGAACGGTAGAAGAGGCGTTTCCTGCACGTGCGTACCCAGCTGCCAGCGGCCGCCTCCAGCACGGATCACTCGCAACGCCCATGGCTCGGGCGATGCAAGCGCGACGGGAGCGCGCGCAGCGAAGCGGCGGGACAGAAGGAGGCGGAAAAAGTGCTAGACGATCGAGTCACGAGCCTTATGCGCGATCGACCTAAAAGAGGGCTTCTCCTGCCCTTAGACTGAAGCTCCCAGGCCGAAAAACCAGGGAGAACCCAATGGCTATCGCAATCACACCGACAGGACCGACCCTGTTCACCAATACCCCGCTGCCGCGGACCAACGACCCGCTGGCGATCACCGCCCAGCCCGGCGTCACCACCCAGAACGCCATCGACACCCGGAACGAGCGGGCGCGTATCGCCCGGGAAGAAGCCCAGCAGCAGTTCGAGGAGAACCGGCAGCTGGCCCGGGAACGGGCACAGGCGTTGCGGGAGGAACAGGCCCAGCAGATCCGCGAGAACGCCGCCGAGACAGCCCGGCTGCAGCAGCAACAGCTCCAGCAGCAGCGGATCGCCGACTACATCGAAGCTCAGCAGACCGATGACCTGAACCCCGACAACCCGCTTTCCGGGGACTTCATCGCTCGTCAGCGTCTGCAGCTGGATGGCAACCAACAGGCCTTCACCCAGCCCGATCTGGGCCTGGTGACGCCGCGACTGGCCAACCAGGCCATCTCCACCTACCAGGCCGTGCAACAGCCCAGCTTCAGTGACCGGGCCCTGGTGGCCTGACGAGGCTGCAGGCAGGCCATGGTGAATCCCGGGCTACAGGTCGAGCTGGCGGCTGACCCAGTCGCGCACCTGGGCGTAGGGGTAGTCCTCCAGCGCCGCGAAGCCCGGCAGGTTGCGGGCCTTCAAGCGGGTGAAGACCGGCGTGGCGATGCCGCAGAGGAAACGGGTGAGGCTCTCCGCCCCCGCATCGCGGCCGTCGTATTCGTGCTGGCGCTGGCGGAATGCTTCGCACAGCGCGGCGAAATCCTTCCCCTCCAGCGCGGGTAGCGCCGCCGGCTCGGGCAGGCGTGCCACCTGGCCACGGCACACCGAGCAGTGACCGCACCGTGCGGGTGCCTGGTGGTCCCCGAAGTAGCCGGCCAGGCGCTGGCTGAGGCAGGTGTCGCTGGCGAACAGGTCGAGCATCGCGTTGATGCGGCCGATCTCGCTGGCCTCCTGGCGCTTGAAGTAGCCGTGCAGTTCATCCGCCAGGGCGTCGGTGTTCCAGTCGCTGCGCAGCGAGGCGTAGACCTCGGTCATCTGCTTGCTTTCCAGTTCGATCCAGCCGCGCTCCTGGAAGAAATCCAGGGCCTTGACCACCCGCGCACGCTCGGCCTGGTGTTCGTTCCACAAGCGGTCGAAGTCCACCGTGCTCCAGGTCCGTGCCCGTTGCGAGGTGGCCACCAGCGCCTCGACGAACCGGCGCCGCTCGCCCTCGAACCGGGCCACCAGCGCCTCGGGCTCCACGAGGTACTTGAAGCGGTATTCGGCGAAGTAGGCGAACAGCGGGGCGATGATGCCGCGCAGCTCCAATTGCACCAGCAGGGTCTTCAGCGGCAGCTGGCGGATGTTGCTCTGGTCCGACAGCGCGTTGAGGGTCAGCTCCCAGCGCCCGCCCTCCCCAACCGCGCCCCTGAGTTCCTGCAGCACGCGGAGGATGCCGTCGCGCTCCGGCGTGTCGCCGTAGACGAAGTTCTCCAGCACGTTGAGCCCATCGCGATTGGCCAGTACCAGGCACTCGGAGCGAGCGCCATCACGCCCGGCGCGGCCGATCTCCTGGCTGTAGTTTTCCACCGACTTGGGCAGGTCGTAGTGCACCAGGTTGCGCACGTCGCTCTTGTCGATGCCCATGCCGAAGGCGATGGTCGCGACGATCATGTCCACCTGCCCGGCCATGAACCGCCGCTGCAGCGCCTCACGGGCCTCATGGCCCATACCGGCGTGGTAGGCGGCGGCGGACAGGCCGCTGCGCACCAGCACCTCGGCCACCTGCTCGGCGGTCTTCTGCAAGGTGACGTAGACGATGCCCGGCTGGCCCTTGCGCGGGGTCAGCCAGTCCACCAGGCGCGCCATGCGGGCCGGCCCGGGCACCGCCTCGACGGCGAGGTCGAGGTTGCTGCGGTAGAAGCCGGTGGTGACCACGTCCTCTAGGGCGATGGCGAACTTCTTCTGCATGTCGGCAATCACCGCCGGTGTCGCCGTGGCGGTCAGCAGCAGCACCTGGGGAATGCCGAACTGGCGCTGGTAGTCCGGCAGCTTGAGGTAGTCGGGACGGAAGTTGTGGCCCCACTCGGAGATGCAGTGCGCCTCGTCCACCACCAGCAGGGAGATCGGCACCTGCTGGATGAAACCCCGGAAGCGCTCGTTCTTCAGGCGCTCCACCGAGATCATGAGGATCTTCAGCTCGCCCGAGCGCGCCCGCGCCATGACCTCGGCGGCCTCCTCGCGGCTCTGCGCGGAGTCGATGCTGGCGGCGGCGATGCCGTGGCGATGGAGAAAGGCCAGCTGGTCCTGCATCAGTGCCAGCAGCGGCGAGACCACCAGGGTCAGGTGCGGCAGGTGCAGCGCCGGGAGCTGGTAGCACAGCGACTTGCCGGAGCCGGTGGGAAAGATCGCCGCCGTCGAGCGGCCGGCCAGCACCGAGCGGATCGCCGCCTCCTGGCCGGGGCGGAAGGCGTCGTAGCCGAAGGTGGCGGCGAGGGTGTTGCGAGGCATGGCTTCACTCCGTCGAAAGGGGCCGTCGATCATGGCCCGAAGCGCAACGCAACAGCGCCGCGACAGGGCAAGGCGCCGCCCTGTATGTCCGTAGGATGGCGTAGAGCGCAGCGAAACCCATCATGATCCGTTCCCAGCATCAGCGCCCGGCTCAGGCACCGCGAACGCGGGCGTCGCACGGCGAGCAATGAAAAAGCCGCCCGGAGGCGGCTTCTTCTACAACGGGCTCGCTTACAGCTGCGGGCCGGCGTTGCGGATGGCGTCGGAGACGTCGAACTTCTTGAAATTCTCGATGAACTTCTCGGCCAGGCCCTTGGCGGCTTCGTCGTAGGCAGCCTTGTCAGCCCAGGTGTTGCGCGGGTTGAGCAGGTTGGTCTCGACGCCCGGAACGGCCTTCGGCACGTCCAGGTTGATCAGCGGCAGGTGCTCGGTCTCGGCACCGATCAGAGCGCCGCTCTGGATGGCCGCGATCACGCCACGGGTGGTGGGGATGTTGAAGCGCTTGCCGACGCCGTAGCCACCACCGGTCCAGCCGGTGTTGACCAGGTACACCTTGGAGCCGAAGCCCTTGATGCGCTTGATCAGCAGCTCGGCGTACTCGCCGGCCGGGCGTGGGAAGAAGGGCGCGCCGAAGCAGGTGGAGAAGGTCGACTTGATGCCGCCGCCGGAACCCATCTCGGTGGAACCCACCAGGGCGGTGTAGCCGGACAGGAAGTGGTAGGCAGCCTGCTCGTTGTTGAGGATCGACACGGGCGGCAGTACGCCGGTCAGGTCGCAGGTCAGGAAGATCACGGCGTTCGGCTCGCCGGCACGGTTGGCCTCGACGCGCTTCTCGACCAGCTCCAGCGGGTAGGCCGCACGGGAGTTCTGGGTCAGGCTGTCGTCGCTGTAGTCGGGCAGGCGGGTTTCCGGATTCAGCACGACGTTTTCCAGGACGGCGCCGAACTGGATGGCTTTCCAGATCACCGGCTCGTTCTTCTCGGACAGGTCGATGCACTTGGCGTAGCAGCCGCCTTCGATGTTGAACACGGTGCCCACGCCCCAGCCGTGCTCGTCGTCACCGATCAGGTAACGGCTTTCGTCGGCGGACAGGGTGGTCTTGCCGGTGCCGGACAGGCCGAAGAACAGGGTGGTGTCGCCGTCTTCGCCGACGTTGGCGGCGCAGTGCATCGGCAGCACGTCTTTTTCCGGCAGCAGGAAGTTCTGCACGGAGAACATGGCCTTCTTCATTTCACCGGCGTAACGCATGCCGGCGATCAGCACTTTCCTGGCGGCGAAGTTGAGGATCACGCAGCCATCGGAGTTGGTGCCGTCACGCTCCGGCTCGCAGACGAAGTTCGGGGCGTTGATGATCTGCCATTCCTGGCGGGCCTGCGGGTTGTACTGCTCGGGGTTGATGAACAGGCAGCGGCCGAACAGGTTGTGCCAGGCGGTCTCGGTGGTCATCTTGACCGCCAGGTAATGCTCGGGGTCGGAGCCGACGTGCACGTGGGAAACGAAACGCTCGCGCTCGGTCACATAGGCTTCGACGCGGTCCCACAGGGCATCGAACTTGTCCGCCGGGAAGGGACGGTTGATGGCGCCCCAGGCGATCTTGGATTCGGTGGTCGGCTCCTGGACGATGAAGCGGTCGGCCGGAGAACGGCCGGTGCGGTGACCGGTCCTAACTACCAGCGAACCGTTGGCGGCCAGCTCACCCTCGCCACGGCGGATGGCCTCTTCGACCAGTTGCGCGGCGCTGATATCGGTGTACACGGCGGTATTGGCTTGCGTCATGTGGTTCCCCGTCGGCGAGAGGCCGAGTCCTCCAATCAAATATGTAGTGGGTCATGCGACCCGCTACAGCGAAAAAAGTGCGCCGGATTATGCCAGAGGAACTATGGCTTAGGCGAGATGACTGGACGTAAGGCAGACGATACGGGGGTTTCAGTCAGACCGGGCACCGGGAGCCGCGACTCTGGCGAGCGCTTTTCAAGCGGGTTCGTCGCTGGAAATGACCGAGTCGGCAATGCCGGTCACCCTCGGAACGCCACGCGAGAAAACGAGGCCAGGCGGGCGCTTGCGGAGATATCCACAGGCCCGGGCTGCGCTACGAAACACTACAAATAGGTAGGAGACTTATTAGTTGGACGAGATAGCTGGAAGCCTGAAGAAGGCGTCGTGCCACTTCCGGCTTCGAGCTTCGAGCTTCGCCCGTCAGTGTTTTGTGCTGGACGGCGCCGCGCTGCCGCCACCGGCGAACAGTTGCGCCACGTCGGCGGCGTCGAAGCTGTAGCGCTGGTTGCAGAACTGGCAGTCGATGACCACTGTGCCGCCGTTCTCGTCCAGCAGGGCTTCGGCGTCGGTGCGGCCCAGGCTGACCAGGGCGTTGGCCGAGCGCTGGCGCGAGCAGCTGCAGCGGAAGCTGATGGGGCGCGGGTCGAACAGGCGCACCTGCTCCTCGTGGTAGAGGCGGTGCAGCACGGTTTCGTTGTCCAGGCCCAGCAGTTCCTCGGCGGTGAGGGTGTCGGCCAGGGTGGTCAGGTGCTGCCAGCTGGCGGCACGGGCTTCCGGGTCCTTCAGGCGGTCCGCCGGCAGTGCTTGGAGCAGGAGGCCCCGGGCGTTGCGGCCATCGGCGTTGAGCCAGAAGCGGGTCGGCAGCTGTTCGGAGTTGGCGAAGTAGGCGGACAGGCTCTCGGCCAGGTTGCTGCCCTCCAGGCTGACGATGCCCTGGTAGCGCTGGCCCTGCCTGGGGTCCACGGTCAGGGTCAGCACGCCCTCGGGCATCAGTTCGTGCAGGCCGGCACCCGGCTCCACCTGCTCGGCGTGGTAGCGGGCGATGCCGCGCAGCTCGCGATCGCTGGAGCACTCGACCATCAGCAGCGGCACGGCGCCGGAGGAGCGCGCCTGGAGCACCAGGAGGCCGTCGAACTTCAGGGTGCCGACCAGCAGCGAGGCGGCGGCGAGCATTTCACCGAGCAGCTGGGCCACCGGCTCCGGGTAGGGGTGCTTGGCCAGCACGTGGGCGTAGCTCTCGCCCAGGGCGACCATCTCACCGCGCACGTCGGTGTCGTCGAAAAGGAAGCGCTGGGTATTGTCGAAGGTCGGCATGAGGAGGGAACCCGGGAAGGAAAGATGACAGAACGATGACGGCGGACTATAAAGCGCGCCTTTCCACGGCCTGCGATAGATGAGGATGGGAATTTTATGGAGAAACCGATGCGTGTCCAAGCCTCCTGGCGATGGCCGGCCCTGATCGGCCTGCACGCCTTCGCCCTGCTGCTGCTCGCCAGTTGGCTGTCGCCGGCCACCCGGGCGCTCTGGGACCAGGCCGACCGGGCCGTCTACCTGGCCCTCAACGGCTCCCTGGAAGGCCACCCGCTGTGGATGGGCTTCTGGGCCTTTTGCAGCACGCGGCTGTTCGACATCCTCGCCGGCGGCCTGATGCTCGCGCTGCTGATCCGCCAGGACTGGGTGTTCCGCCGCCACCAGTTGCGCCCCGCGCTGTTCACCTTCATCGCCCTGATGCTGGTGCTCGTGGCGGTGCGCATCCTCTTCACCCGCATCGCCGTGCACCATGGCTGGCAGCACGCCAGCCCGTCCATGGTGCTGGGCGGCATGCAACTGTCCGATCACTTCCCGCTGCTGGAAAGCGTGTTCGAGGTGAAGGACCGCTCCAGCCGCAGCTTCCCCGGCGACCACGCCTCGGTGCTGATGCTCTGGGGCCTGTTCATGGCGATCTTCGCCCGTGGCTGGAACCGCGTGACGGTGATCGCCCTGGCCACCGCGATGATGCTGCCGCGCCTGGTGGCCGGTGCCCACTGGCTGGCGGACGACCTGGTCGGCGGCCTGTTCATCACCCTGCTGGTGCTGGCCTGGGGCTGGTGCACCCCGGCGGGCGACCACCTCGCCCGCGTGCTGGCCTGGCTGGCCAGCCCGGCCATGCGCCTGGGCAGCCGCGTGCCTTTGCTCAACCGCCTGGCGCTGCTGGACGACAAGCGCCTGCGCTAGCCCTCGAAATCGCCGGAGCCGCCGCGCAGGTAGTGGATCTGCCGGCGCTGCTTCTTGGTCGGCCGGCCCTCGGTCTGCACGCCCAGGGCGCCGGCCTTGCGCAGGGCCGCCGCCTCCTCGCGGCGGGCGATGCTCTCGGCGGTCTCCTCGTAGAGCGTCTGCGCCTCGGGCGCGCCCCGGCGCACCACCGACAGCGCACGGACCACCACGGTGCGCTCCTCGAAGCCGGTGCGGATCACATACTGGTCACCGATCCGTGGCTCCTTGCCCGGCTTGCAGCGCTCACCCCGGTGGTGGACCTTGCCGCCCTCGATGGCCTCCTTGGCCAGCGCGCGGGTCTTGTAGAACCGCGCAGCCCACAGCCACTTGTCCAGGCGCACCTTGTCGTCGTCTTTGTCGCTCATGCCTCGGTTTCCATGCTGGCAGGCTGCACGGGATCGCAACCTGAAAATTTGCCTCCCGGGCGCACGCCGGGCCGGATGCAGTTGTCACAAGGGGCAACTAGAATGCCGACAACTTTACCGGAAAGCATGCTTTGAAGACTTTCGACCAACTCTCCGTGATCGGCCTGCGTGAATGGATAGCCCTGCCCGAACTCGGCATGGTCGGCCTGCGCGCCAAGATCGACACCGGGGCCAGCACCTCCACCCTGCATGCCAGCGACATCGTGCCCTTCGAGCGCGATGGCCAGCGCTGGGTGCGCTTCACCGCGCACCTCGGCACCCTGGTACAGCGGCGCCATCGCTGCGAGGCGCAGGTGGTCTCGGTGAAGACCATCAAGAGTTCCAACGGCCAGGCCCAGAGCCGCTATGTGATCAGCACCACGGTCGCCCTGGGCGATCGCGCCTGGCCGATCGAGTTCACCCTGGCCTGTCGCAAGACCATGCGCTACCGCGTGCTGATCGGATCCAAAGCCCTGGTGGACGGCCAACTGGTGGTCAACCCGGCCCTTAGCTACGTACAGGACAAGCCGACCCTACCGGCCTTCGACTCCCTTCCAGGTGCCCAATGAAAATTGCCGTGCTGTCGCGCAACCCGCGTCTGTATTCGACCCGTCGCCTGGTGGAGGCCGGCCAGCAGCGCGGGCACGAGATCCAGGTGATCGACACCCTGCGCGCGTACATGAACATCGCCAGCCACAAGCCGCAGATCCACTACCGCGGCCAGCCGCTGGAAGGCTTCGACGCGGTGATCCCGCGCATCGGCGCCTCGGTGACCTTCTACGGCTGCGCCGTGCTGCGCCAGTTCGAGATGATGGGCGTGTTCCCCCTCAACGAGTCGGTGGCCATCAGCCGCTCGCGGGACAAGCTGCGCTCCCTGCAACTGCTCTCGCGCAAGGGCATCGGCCTGCCGGTGACCGGCTTCGCCCACTCCCCCGACGACATCCCCGACCTGATCCGCATGGTCAACGGCGCCCCGCTGGTGATCAAAGTGCTGGAAGGCACCCAGGGCATAGGCGTGGTGCTGTGCGAAACGGAGAAGGCGGCCGAATCGGTGATCGAGGCCTTCATGGGGCTGAAGCAGAACATCATGGTGCAGGAGTACATCCGCGAGGCCGGCGGCGCCGACATCCGCTGCTTCGTGGTGGGCGACAAGGTCATCGCCTCGATGAAGCGCCAGGCCAAGCCGGGCGAGTTCCGCTCCAACCTGCACCGTGGCGGCAGCGCCAGCCTGATCAAGATCACCCCGGAAGAACGCATGACCGCCATTCGCGCCGCCAAGGTCATGGGCCTGTCGGTGGCCGGCGTCGACATCCTGCGTTCCAACCACGGCCCGCTGGTGATGGAGGTGAACTCCTCCCCCGGCCTGGAAGGCATCGAAGTGACCACCGGCAAGGATGTCGCCGGGATCATCATCGAACACCTGGAAAAACACGCCGGCCCCAACATGACCCGCACCAAGGGCAAGGGCTGAACCGCCCTCCCCTGTCCACAAGGCGCCGGGTTGCACCCGGCATCAAGGAAGCATTGCGCTGAAGCAGGCTCCGCTCCCTGGCCGGGGGGCGGAGCCGTCCCGTCAATGGGGGGTGGTGTCCCCGGCGGCCTTCTTCGCCAGGTAATGCGCGAACAGCTGGTTGGCGTTGCCCAGGGAGATCAGGTGGGCGTAGATCCAGCCGAGGAAGCCGGACTTGTGCAGGTCCAGCACCTTGTCGTCGGAAAGGGCCAGGAAGCGCTCCTCGTCCACCGCCAGGAAGTCGCTGAGCACGAAGCTCTCGCCGTTGCTGTGGCTCAGCTTGAGGCTGCGCGGGGACAGCAGTTCCAGCTCGTTTAGCTTGTCGACGAAGCGGCGGGTGCGCTCCATCTCCGTGGTGAAGTTCTGCAGGAAGTGGATCATCTCTTCGAGGAAGGGGCTGTTCTGGCCTTGCTCGTCGAACAGCTCGCGGCCTTCTTCCTCGTTCCAGCCCGAGTAGGCGGCGTCGAAGCAGACGGTGAAGTTCTCCGCGCTGTCCTGGGCCAGGACGAACGGGTAACGGCGCACGAAGGCCGGGATGTAGCAGTTCTCCTGCCACAGGTTGTTGGCGTCGACGTAGCCGTTGTGGCCGGCCTTCAGGCCCAGCAGGGCGATGGGCACGGCCTGGACGCCCTCGCCGATGAACACGATCGGGTAGTGACGGGAGGCCTGGAAGAACTCCAGGCCGGCCAGCGGCACCAGGTGGGTGCTGGCGGCGAATTCGCTGTTGTGGAGGCTGGCGAGCTTCAGCGAGCGGTGCTCCTCGCGGTTCAGCGCCTTGATGTCCTTGTACAGCAGCAGCGTGGTCATTACGGGGATCTCCTGGGAAGAGCGGGTTGACGGATGACGATCTACGCCAGGACCTGTCCACCATCCTGGTCGGGCACCCCATCCTTGAGGGTATGGGCCGCCACCAGGCTGATGTTCGGGTGGCGAGCCCCGTTGAAGTTAAGACCAGCACCGACGCTTTGCCGCGCCGGCCCCGGCACCCCGGGATGCAGGAGCAGGCTCACGGGGCGCGCTGCCCCATCCAGTCGACGAAGGCGGCCTCGTCCAGCGGCGGGCTGAAGTGGAAGCCCTGGCCGAGGGCGCAGCCCAGGGCGCGCAGGCTCTGGTGCTGGCCGCTGGCCTCGATGCCTTCGGCGATGCACTCCAGGCCGAGGTTGTGGCCGATGGCGAGGATGGTGTCCACCAGCGCGGCGTCGCTGCCGGCCTGCTCCAGGCCTTCGACGAAGCTGCGGTCGATCTTCAGGCGGTCCAGCGGCAGGCGCTTGAGGTAGGTGAGCGAGGAATAGCCGGTGCCGAAGTCGTCGATGGCGAAGCGCACGCCCAGGCTCTTGAGTGCCTGCATGGCGGCGATGCACTGCTCGACGTCCTCCAGCAGGCTGCCTTCGGTGATCTCCAGCTCCAGGCGCTGGGCCGGTACGCCATGGCGCTGCAGGCAGTCGCTGACCCGGGCGACGAAATCACCCTGGCGCAGGTCGCGCGGGCTGATGTTGATGGCCATGACCAGCTCCGGCCAGCGCGGCAGCCACTGGGCCAGGGCGGCGCAGGCGCGGTCGAGCACCCAGTCGCTGAGTTCCAGGATCAGCCCGGTCTCCTCCGCCAGGGCGATGAACTGGGCAGGCGGCACCACACCGCGCGTTGGGCTGCGCCAGCGCAGCAGCGCCTCGGCGCCGACCACGCGCTCGTCGGCCAGGGCCAGTTGCGGCTGGAACTCGAGGAACAGCTGCTCGCGCGCCACGGCCTGGCGCAGCTCGCTCTGCAACTGCAGGCGCTGGTCGATGGCGGCCTGCATGGCCGGGGCGAAGAAGTGCAGCGCATTGCGGCCGCCCTGCTTGGCCCGGTACATGGCGGTGTCGGCCTGCTTGAGGACGTCCGACGCGCCCTGGCGCTCGAAGGGGTGCAGGGCGATGCCGATGCTGGCGCTGACCGACAACTCGTGCTCGCCGATGCGATAGCTGCCATGCAGGCTGTGGAGCAGCTTGGTACCCACCTCGGCGGCATGTTCGGCGGCCGCCTCGGGGTGTTCGCCCAGGGCCTCGAGCAGCACCACGAATTCGTCGCCGCCCAGGCGCGCCAGGGTGTCCTCGGCACGCAGGCAACTGGCCAGGCGCGCGGTGACCTCGCGCAGCAGCGCATCGCCCACCGGGTGACCGAGGCTGTCGTTGACCGTCTTGAAATGGTCCAGGTCGATGAACAGCAGGGCGCCGAAACGGCCCTCGCGCACCTCCCGGGCCATCGCGTGCTGCAGGCGGTCGAGCAGCAAGCGGCGGTTGGGCAGGCCGGTGAGTTCGTCGCTGTAGGCCAGGCGCTCGATCTCGCGCTGGTAGCGCTGGCGCTCGGAGATGTCGGTGATGCTCAGGCGGATCAGCGGCGCGGCGCCGCCGGGCAGGCGCACCAGGCGCACTTCGCAGGGGCGCACGCGGCCGGCGACGTCGCGCATCAGCCATTCGAACACCGGTGCCTCGCCGGCCAGCGCGGCCTGTGCGTAGGCGTGGCCGACGTCCCGCGAGGGGCGGCCGTCGGCCTGCAGCGGCGGACTGAAGCTGGTGGGCATGCGCCCGATCAACTGTTCGCGGGGCAGCCCGTAGAGGCGGGCGGCGTTTTCGTTGGCCTCGGTGATGCCGCGCTCGACGTCGAATACCAGGATCGCCTCGGGAGCGTGCTCCACCAGGATGCGGTAGCGCGCCTCGGCCTCGCGACGGGCGCTGACGTCTTCCACCAGGGCCAGCAGGGCGTACATGCGACCATCGCCATCACGCACCGCGCGGACGTTGACGCGGGTGTAAACGATGCTCCCGTCGGGCCGCAGGAAGCGCTTGTCCAGTTCGTAGCCGTCGCGCTGGGCGCTGCGCACCTGATGCAGCAAAGCCTGCTCGGCGCCCCGGTCGTCGGTGTGGGTGATGCTCATCCAGTCGGCGCCCTGGAGCATCTCGCGGGAGCGCCCGAGGATGCTGCAGAGCTTGAAGTTGACCTCTTCCCAGCAGTGCTCGGGCGAGCACAGGGCCATGCCGATCAGCGGGGCCTCGAAGAACAGATGCAGGTGCTCTTCGCGCTCGCGCTGGCGGCGCGCGGCGCGCTTCTGCTCGGTAAGGTCCTGGATCGCGCCGTAGATGCGGATGACCCGCTCGCCATCGTGCTCGGCCAGCCCCTTGAGGCGCACCCAGCGGTAGTTGCTCTTGGCGGTGACGACACGCAGCTCGATGTCGAAGGGGTCAGCGCTGCGCAGCACATGATCGAGGGTGGCGCGGGCGCGGGCGCGGCTGTCCTCGTCGAAGTAGTTCATCGCCTGCTCCAGGTTGGGTGCGCCACCCACCGGCTCCAGGTCGTAGATGCGGAAGGTGCCCTCGCTCCAGAACATCTGCTCGCTGGGCAATTCCAGTACCCAGCCGCCGATGTCGGCGATGGCCTCGGTCTGGCTCAGCAGGTGGGTCTGGCGCATCAGTTCCTCGCGGCGCATGCCCAGCTCCTCGGCAAGCAGTTCGCGGCGGCTGACGTCATGCTGCAGGGCGACGAAATGGCTGATGCCATGGTCGTCGTGCATCGGCGCCAGGGTCACTTCGTTCCAGAACAGGCTGCCGTCCTTGCGGTAGTTGCGCAGGATCGCCTGGCACGGCTCGCCGCGCCGGATGGCCGCCAGCAGGCGCGGCAGTTCGGGCTGGTTGCGGTCGTGGCCGACCAGGAAGCGGCAGTTGCGCCCCAGCACTTCCTTGCGGCTGTAGCCGGTGATGCGCAGGAAGGCGGGGTTGCAGTAGGTCAGCGGGAAGTCGGGCTGGCGCGCGTCGACGATGATCACGCCGAGCGGGCTGGCCTCCAGTGCCAGGCTGTTCATCGCCAGGGCCTGCTGCATCTCGGCACGACGGCGCAGCTCCAGGCGCAGGTCGCTGAGGGTCCGCCCCACCAGCAGAGTCGAAACCATCAGCAGCAGCACGCTCAGGTGCAGTTCGATGCGCTGCGGCTCCAGCCACTGCGGAGCTTCGCCCAGCTCACGCAGGAGCGGCAGCGAGAGCACGGTGGCGGTGGCCAGGCCGGCGCCGCAGAGGGCTCCGGGGAACCCCCGGGCGAGGGCCAGGCTGAGCATCACCAGGCCGATCAGGGGGAGGGTCAGCAGCAGCGGCATCACCGCGATCGCCAGCGGCAAGGCGATGGCCAGCAGCAGCAGCAGCGGCCAGGGCGGCAGGCGCAGCATGGATTCTGCCAGCGGCGCGGGGGTCCCCAGCGCCCAGCGACGACGACGCAGCCAGGGGGTTAGGTAGGTGAGCAGCGGCAGGCAGATCACCAGGGTGGTCAGGCTGTCGCCCAGCCACATCAGCAGGCTGGCGGTGCCCCAGGCTTCAGGGCGGATCACACCGGTGAGCAACAGACTGCCCTGCACGCCGACGGCCACCAGGGTCACGGGCACCAGCACGCCGAGCAGCATGAAACGCAGCAGGCTGGCGAAATCCGGCAGGGCGACATCGAAGCGCGGCGGCCGCAGGAGCAGCCAGCCGACGCCGATGCTGAGGGTCTCGGGCAGGGCGTAGAAGGGCGCGAGATGCCAGTCCAGTCCCCAGAGCGGTGCACTCAGAACGGCATTGAGAAAGACCGCGAGCAGTACCCGTGGGCCCCACCAGAGGCACGCCACAAGCCCCAGGGAAAAGGGCAGGTACCAAAGCGCGACGCCGCCGGAAACCTGGGTGCCCAGGGAGAGCCAGGTGGCGAGGTGCAGCAACGGCAGTGACGACCACCAGGTCCAGTTGGGCAAGCGGGCTTTAGCGGCGGGCATTCTGACCTCAAGTCTACGCGCGCAGGAGGATTGTCCAGGGCGCCTAGAGTACGTGGGTCAGGGCAAAGTGACACTATGCAACAACGAGCCCGCGTCGCAGCCTGACGGAAGGCGTCGCGGTTGGACGCGGGCCCCGCCGCGCGGGGCCTGTCAGGCGGCGTCGCGGGGCAGCAGCAGGCCCAGGGGAAGGCACACGCGGGCTTCCAGCCCACCGCCGGAACGGTTGCGCAGCTCGACGCTGCCGCCGTGCAGCGCGGCGATGCGCTTGACGATGGCCAGACCCAGCCCGGTGCCCTTGCCGCCACGGGCGCGGTCGCCACGGATGAAGGGGTTGAAGATGTCGCCCAGCTCGGCCGGGTCGATGCCCTGGCCACGGTCGAGCACGCTGAGGACGACATAGGGTGCGGTGTGATCGCCCGCCACGAAGGCGGCCACTTCGACGCCGTTGCCGCCATAGCGCAGCGCGTTCTCGATCAGGTTGGCCAGGAGGCGCTTGATCGACACGCGCCGCAGGGGGAACGGCGGCACCGGCTCCAGGCACAGGCGCACGCGCTCCTCGTGCTGGTTGTAGGGGGCCACCACCTCGCGCACCAGCTCGCCCAGGTCGAGCTCTTCCTGGCGCTCGTCGCGGCCGTCGCGGATGAAGGCGAGGAACTGGTCGAGGATGGCGTCCATGTCCTCGATGTCGCGAACCATGTCCTCGGTGAACTCGCTGTCGCTGCTCATCAGCTCCAGGGACAGGCGCAGCCGCGTCAGCGGGGTGCGCAGGTCGTGGGAGACGCCGGCCAGCATCAGCTCGCGCTCGCGGGCGGCCTGCTCGACGTCCTCGGCCATCTGGTTGAAGGCGCGGTAGACCTCGGTCATCTCGCTGGGCGTGTCGCTCACCGGCAGGCGCACGCTGCGGCCCTGGCCGAGCTGGCGGGCGGCGAACACCAGGCGCTTGAGCGGGGCGTTGAGCTGGCGCACGAAGATCCACGCGGCGGCGGTGGACAGCAGGCCGATGCCGAGGAACCAGCCGAGCACGCTCCAGATGCGTTGCCCGCGCAAGGGGTGTGGATAAAGCGGGATGCGCACCCAGTCGGGGCCCAGTGCCGGTGCCCGCACCCAGAGCGCCGGCGGGCTCTTGGCGCGCAGGCGCACCTCGGTCTCGGGGCCGAGCTCGGTCTGCATCTGCCGCTCGAAGATCTCGCTGTAGGGCCAGTGCTGCTCGCTGGGCGGCACGGCGTCGCTGGTCACCCGCTTGAGGCCGGCGGCGCGCGCCAGGTCGTCGCGCTCGGATTCGCTGGCCGCCCAGTAGGCACGCAGGGTCAGCGCCGCGCCGTGGCTGTACTGGCGGTCCACGAGGACGTCCTCGTTCATCATCAGGTAGACCAGGGTCAGCGCCTTGGAAAACAGCACGACGATGAGCACCAGCCAGAGGGTGCGGGAGAAGAAACTCTGCGGGAACCAGTACGGCGCTTTCATCGGGTTTTCCGGGCAGGAGGCTCAGGTGCCTTGCGAGGCAGTGCCGCGCCCGGGATGCGGGCGCGGCGGGGGGAGGTCACTTGTTGCCGTCGGGCACGAACACGTAGCCGACGCCCCAGACGGTCTGGATGTAGCGGGGCTTGGACGGGTCGGGCTCGATCAGCCGGCGCAGGCGGGAGATCTGCACGTCGATGGAGCGCTCCAGGGCGTCCCACTCGCGGCCACGGGCGAGGTTCATCAGTTTGTCGCGGGTCAGCGGCTCGCGGGCATGCTGGACCAGGGCCTTGAGCACGGCGAACTCACCGGTGGTGAGCATGTGCACGTCCTCGCCCCGCTTCAGCTCGCGGGTGGCCAGGGACAGCTCGTACTCGCCGAAGGTGACGCTCTCGTCGGCGGCGGCCGGGGCGCCGGGCACCTGGGGCGCCTGGCGGCGCAGCACGGCCTTGATCCGCGCCAGCAGCTCGCGCGGGTTGAAGGGTTTGGCCAGGTAGTCGTCGGCGCCCAGTTCCAGCCCCTGGATACGGCTGGACTCGTCACCTTTGGCGGTGAGCATGATGATCGGCACCTGGTTGTTCGAGGCACGCAGGCGGCGGCAGGCGGAAAGGCCGTCCTCGCCAGGCAGCATCAGGTCCAGGACCACGAGGTTGAACAGTTCGCGGGCCAGCAGGCGGTCCATCTGCTCGACGTTCTCCACCGCCCGCACGCGGTAGCCCTGCTCTTCGAAAAAGCGCTCGAGCAAGCGACGCAGGCGCGCGTCGTCGTCGACGATCAGGATCTTTTCGCCCTCGGCATTGGGGATGCTGCTCATGTTCTCTCCTGGTTTCTCAAGCGCGGCATTATTACTCAGCACCGGTGTCGCGCGGCTCGACCATTGTTAGCAGATTTTTCCCCGAACGGTTCCCTGGCCAGCGCAACGGGGTGTTTATAATGCGCCGCTTGTTTCCCGGCCAGGGCCAGGCCCGGCCGGTCTTTCGTTGGTCATCAGGTGTGTCTTTTTCATATGGAAAGCATCAACAACCGTATCGCTGAAGAGCTGGGCGTGCGCCCGCAACAAGTCGCCGCCGCCGTCGCCCTGCTCGATGAAGGCTCCACCGTTCCCTTCATCGCCCGCTACCGCAAGGAAGTCACCGGCAGCCTGGACGACACCCAGCTGCGTACCCTGGAAGAGCGCCTGCGCTACCTGCGCGAGCTGGAGGACCGCCGTGGCGCGATCCTCGCCAGCATCGAGGAGCAGGGCAAGCTGACCCCGGAACTGGCCCGCGAAATCAAGCTGGCCGACACCAAGACCCGCCTCGAAGACCTCTACCTCCCCTACAAGCAGAAGCGCCGCACCAAGGGCCAGATCGCCCTGGAAGCCGGCCTCGGCGAGCTGGCCGACGGCCTCTTCGCCGACCCGACCCTGAACCCGGAGACCGAAGCCGCGCGCTTCATCGATGCCGAGAAAGGCTTCGCCGACACCAAGGCCGTGCTCGAAGGCGCCAAGTACATCCTCATGGAGCGCTTCGCCGAAGACGCCACGCTGCTTGCCAGCCTGCGCGGCTTCCTCAAGGACAACGCCACCCTGACCGCCCGCCTGGTTCCCGGCAAGGAGCAGGAAGGCGCCAAGTTCAGCGACTACTTCGAGCACGACGAGCCCCTCAAGGGCGCGCCCTCGCACCGCGCGCTGGCGATCTTCCGCGGCCGCAACGAGGGCGTGCTCAGCGTCGCCCTGAAGGTCGGCGAGGAGCTGCCCGGCACCATGCACCCCTGCGAGGTGATGATCGGCGAGCGCTTCGGCGTGAAGGACCAGGGCCGCGCCGCCGACAAATGGCTGGGCGAGGTGGTGCGCTGGACCTGGAAGGTCAAGCTCTACACCCACCTGGAGACCGACCTGCTGGGTGAGCTGCGCGAAGGCGCCGAGACCGAGGCGATCAACGTCTTCGCCCGCAACCTGCATGACCTGCTGCTGGCCGCCCCGGCCGGCCCGCGCGCCACCCTGGGCCTGGACCCGGGCCTGCGCACCGGCTGCAAGGTCGCCGTGGTCGACGCCACCGGCAAGCTGCTGGAGACCGCCACCGTCTACCCGCACGTCCCGCACAACAAGTGGGACGACACCCTGGCCACCCTCGGCAAGCTCTGCGCCAAGCACGGCGTCGACCTGATCGCCATCGGCAACGGCACCGCCAGCCGCGAGACCGACAAGCTGGCTGGCGAGCTGATCAGCAAGCTACCGGGCCTGAAGATGACCAAGATCATGGTCAGCGAGGCCGGCGCATCGGTGTACTCGGCCTCGGAACTGGCCGCCAAGGAGTTCCCCGAGCTGGACGTGTCCCTGCGTGGCGCGGTGTCCATCGCCCGCCGCCTGCAGGACCCGCTGGCCGAACTGGTGAAGATCGAGCCGAAGTCCATCGGCGTCGGCCAGTACCAGCACGACGTCTCCCAGCTGCAGCTGGCGCGTAGCCTGGACGCCGTGGTCGAGGACTGCGTGAACGCCGTCGGCGTGGACGTGAACACCGCCTCCGCCGCCCTGCTGGCGCGCATCTCCGGCCTCAACGCGACCCTGGCGCAGAACATCGTCGCCCACCGCGACGCCAACGGTGCCTTCAAGACCCGCGAGGAGCTGAAGAACGTCAGCCGCCTGGGCGAGAAGACCTACGTGCTGGCCGCCGGCTTCCTCCGCGTGATGAACGGCGACAACCCGCTGGATGCCTCGGCGGTGCACCCGGAGACCTACCCGCTGGTGCAACGCATCGCCGAGGGGACCGGCCGCGACGTGCGCTCGCTGATCGGCGATTCCGCCTTCCTCAAGCGCCTCGACCCGGCCAAGTTCACCGACGAGACCTTCGGCCTGCCGACCGTCACCGACATCCTCAAGGAGCTCGACAAGCCCGGCCGCGACCCGCGCCCGGAGTTCAAGACCGCCGAGTTCCAGGAAGGCGTCGAGAGCCTCAAGGACCTCAAGCCCGGCATGGTGCTGGAAGGCGTGGTGACCAACGTCACCAACTTCGGCGCCTTCGTCGACATCGGCGTCCACCAGGACGGCCTGGTGCACATCTCCGCGCTGTCGGAGAAGTTCGTCAAGGACCCGTACGAGGTGGTCAAGGCCGGTGACATCGTCAAGGTCAAGGTCATGGAGGTGGACATCCCGCGCAACCGCGTCGGCCTGTCCATGCGCATGAGCGACACCCCCGGCGAGAAGGTCGAGGGCCCGCGCGGCGGCGGTCGCCCGCAGGGCGGCCAGCGTCCCGAGCGTGGTGCTCCGCGCCAGCAGCAGGCGGCCCCGGCGAACAACGCCATGGCCTCGCTGTTCGCCAACGCCAAGCAGATCAAGAAGAAGTGAGCTGATGGAAGTCTCCGACCTGCACACCGCCAGCGCCTACAGCAAGCTGCTGGGCATCGAACCGGTCAGCCTGGGCGACGGCGTCGCCGAGGCGCGCCTGTCCATGGCCGAGCACCTGCGCAATCGCGGCCAGGTGATGCACGGCGGAGCCATCTTCTCGCTGCTCGACATCGCCATGGGCCTGGCCTGCACCAGCGTCCATGGCTTCGAGCGGCGCAGCGCCACGATCGAATGCAAGATCAACTACATCCGCCCCGTGGCCGAGGGTGACATCCTCTGCCGCGCGCGGGTGGTGCACGCCGGCTCGCGGACCCTGGTGGTCGAGGCCGATGTGCTGCAGGGCGACAAGCTGGTCGCCAAAGGGCAAGGCACCTTCGCCCAGCTGTAAGCGCCAGGACGGCGACGCTCTATTCTGGACAAAGCGACAACGCAGTCATGTCCGCCCCTTGTAGACCGACCAGTCCACCCTCATATTGGGGCGACTGTCCCTGGGACCCACAGGATTCCAAATTGAGCGACCTTCTCTCCCGCCGCCTGGCATTGCTGGGCGAGCGTGCCCACCTGTCCCTGCTGACCCAGTGCCTGCACGGCATCGAGCGCGAATGCCTGCGCGTCGACGACAACGGCCAGTTGGCCCTGACCCCGCATCCGGTGGCCGTCGGTTCCGCGTTGACCAACCCGCAGATCACCACCGACTACTCCGAGTCGCTGCTGGAATTCATCACCCCCACCGAGCACGACCCGGCGGCGACCCTGGCGGACCTGGAGAAGATCCATCGCTTCACCTACCAGAAGCTCGACGGCGAGCTGCTGTGGAGCGCCTCGATGCCCGGCCGGCTGCCCAGCGAAGAGGCGATCCCGATCGCCCGCTACGGCACCTCGCCCATCGGCCGCCTCAAGTACGTCTACCGGCGCGGCCTGGCCGTGCGCTATGGCAAGACCATGCAGTGCATCGCCGGCATCCACTACAACTTCTCCCTGCCGGAAGCCCTGTGGCCGCTGCTCAAGGAGGCCGAAGGCGATCCGCAGAGCGACCGCGACTTCCAGTCCGCGCGCTACATCGCGATGATCCGCAACTTCCGGCGCTACAGCTGGCTGCTGATGTACCTGTTCGGCGCGGCACCGGCGCTGGACCAGAACTTCCTCCGCGGCCGCCCCCACGACCTCGACCGCCTCGACGCCGACACCCTGTTCCTGCCCTGGGCCACCAGCCTGCGCATGAGCGACCTGGGCTACCAGAACAACGCCCAGTCCGGCCTGACGCCCTGTTACAACAGCCTCGACAGCTACCTGTCGAGCCTGCGCCAGGCCGTTTCCACGCCCTATCCGCCCTATGCCGAGATCGGCACCAAGCGCGATGGCGAATGGATCCAGCTGAACACCAACGTCATCCAGATCGAGAACGAGTACTACTCCTCGATCCGTCCGAAGCGCGTCACCTACACCGGCGAGCGCCCGATCCAGGCGCTGATGGCCCGTGGCGTGCAGTACGTCGAAGTGCGCTGCCTGGACATCAACCCCTTCCTGCCGCTAGGCATCGACCTGGCCGAATCGCGTTTCCTCGACGCCTTCCTGCTGTTCTGCGCCCTGCAGGACAGCCCGCCCCTGGCCGGCGGCGAGTGCCGCGACTGCACCGACAACTTCCAGCGCGTGGTCAAGGAAGGCCGTCGCCCCGGCCTGCACCTGCAGCGCAACGGCCAGGAGATCGGCCTCAAGGAATGGGCCTTCGAGTTGCTCGGGCAGATCGCCCGCACCGCCGACCTGCTGGACCGCGCCCAGGGCGGCCAGGCCCATGCCGAAGCCCTCCAGGCCCAGCGCCTCAAGGTCGAGGACACCCGCCTCACGCCGTCGGCACAGGTGCTGGCCGAGCTGCGCGAACGCGGCGAGAGCTTCAGCGAGTTCTCCCTGCGCCAGAGCCGCCTGCACGCCGAGTATTTCCGCGCCGAGGCCCTGGCCCCGGACGACCAGGCACGCCTCGAAGCCATGGCCCGCGAATCCCTGGAGGAACAGGCGCGCCTGGAAGCCGAGCCCGACGTCGACTTCGACACCTTCGTCGCCGCCTACCAGGCCAGCATCCTCGGCTTGCTGAGCAACTGACGCGGTCCCTGCCGTTCCCGGGCTGAAACCCGGGCTACGTCAACGTAGGTTGGCGCCGAGCGCAGCGAGGCCCAACGGTGCTAGCCGCAACCCCGCTCGTTGGGCTTCGTACCTCAGCCCAACCTACGGATTGCAACTGCGCCCAGCGGCACCGAAACCACCCGTGAACCCACGCGCCCCAAAAAGGCGCGGCCCGTCACAAAACCGACAAGCTGGGGCTCGAAGCGGGACAGGCGGCCACCCGCGCCGGAAAACCGACAGCTAGCATGAGCACAAATCCAGAGCCTGCGAGCTTTGCCCATGGCGCCCCCAGACGCCCACCCCGAAGACAGCCAGCAATGGAGCCTGGAAAGCCTCAACAAG
The DNA here is from genome assembly GCF_037153275.1 of Pseudomonas sp. USHLN015. NCBI lineage: Bacteria > Pseudomonadati > Pseudomonadota > Gammaproteobacteria > Pseudomonadales > Pseudomonadaceae > Pseudomonas > Pseudomonas sp. USHLN015. The sequence goes on along the minus strand of NZ_JBBCKP010000007.1, from coordinate 68,909 downwards.
GCCTACCAGCAAGGCTACATGGCGGGCCTCACCGGCCAGACGATCGACCAGCAACCCTACCCCGCCGAAGTCCTCGCCGCGGCCTGGGAAGCCGGTTGGGACGACGGCCACGACCAGTACGAGCTGCAGCGTCCCTCGCGGATCGCCTGAATCAGTCCTCGCGAAACGCCGCGTCCAGCGGAACCCGATAGCCCGTCGCCAGCCGGTTGGTCTCGTTGGCCATGCCGATCACCGCCTGCAGCTCGCCGAACATCGCCTCGGTCATCCCCGCCTTGCGTGCCGCCGCCGTGTGCGAGCCGATGCAGTAGGCGCAGTTGTTGGTCACGCTGACGGCGACGTAGAGCAGTTCCTTGGTCAGCGGGTCCAGCGCGCCGGGGGCCATCACCTGCTTCAGGCTCTCCCAGGTGCGGCGCAGGTTCTCAGGATGCTGGGCCAGGGCCTTCCAGAAATTGTTGACCTGGTCGACCTTGCGCGTGGCCATGATGTCGTCATAGACCGCACGGACTTCCGGACTGGCATGTTCATATTCGATCAAGTGCTTAGACGACATCACGTTTCCCCTTCTAAGTTATGAGTCAGCCAGTATAGGCAGAGCGCCCATACCGGCCCGGTCCCAACCATGGAGAAGGTCACGCATGTCGATACGCACCCTGGGCCGCCTGGCCCTCACCGCCTCGCTGTCCCTGCCGTTGCTGGCCCAAGCCGCGCAACCCGGCCTCTGGGACACCTACGCCACCCTGAAAGCCAAGACCTGGGTCGACCTGACCCACGCCTACGACGAGCAGGTGCCGCACTGGAAGGGCTTCGAGAACGCCCAGCGCAAGACGCTCTACACCGTCGACAAGGACGGCTTCCAGGTGGACCTCTACACCCACGTCGGCCAGTGGGGCACCCATGTCGACCCGCCGGTGCATTTCCACAAGGGCCTGCGCGGCATCGACCAGATCGACGTGAAGGAACAGCTGCTGCCGCTGGTGGTGCTGGACATCCACGAGCAGGCGGCGAAGAACCCCGACTACGTGCTGACCCTGGCCGACGTGAAGGCCTGGGAAGCCAAGCACGGCCCGGTGCCCGAAGGCGCCTTCGTGGCCCTGCGCAGCGACTGGTCCAAGCGCTGGCCGAGCCAGGAGAAGATCCAGAACGCCGACGCCCAGGGCGTGGCCCACTACCCGGGGTGGAGCAAGGAGGCGCTGGTCTACCTCTACGAGACGCGCAAGATCACCGCCTCCGGCCACGAGACCACGGACACCGACCCGGGCATCGCCACCAGCAAGGACGACTATTCGCTGGAGTCCTACATCCTCGGCAAGGACCACTACCAGATCGAACTGCTGGCCAACCTGGACCAGGTGCCGGAAGCCGGCGCGCTGGTGGTCGTGAGCTTCCCGAAGATCGCCCGGGGCACCGGCTTCCCGGCGCGGGTGTTCGCCATCCTGCCGTGATGGAGTAAGCGGGACTCCCCCCTGTGGGAGCGGCTTCAGCCGCGATGGGCCCGGCTCGGCGCCGGGCCCTTTGAACTCGAAGCAGGCAGCCGTCGCTCACACCCTACGGCACACGCCCATCCTGCCGAGTCCTCAGCCCCGTAGGAGCGGCCTCACAGCACCTTTTCGAAGATCTTCGAGTTGCGCTGGTAGTTGTAGAGCGAGGCGCGCGCCGCCGGCAGGCTTTCCACGCCGCTGGGCTGGAAGCCGCGCTCGCGGAACCAGTGGGCGGTGCGCGTGGTGAGCACGAAGAGGGTCTTCAGGCCCAGGGCACGGGCGCGGTCCTCGATGCGCTCCAGCAGCTCGTCGCCACGGCCGCCGTGGCGGTACTCGGGGTTCACCGCCAGGCACGCCAGCTCGCCCGCATCGGAGTCGGCGATGGGATAGAGCGCCGCGCAGGCGATGATGTGGCCGTCGCGCTCGACGATGGTGAACTGGCCGATCTCGCGTTCCAGCACCTCGCGGGAGCGGCGCACGAGGATGCCCTGGTCCTCCAGCGGAGTGATCAGGTCGATCAGCCCGCCGACGTCGTCGATGGTGGCTTCGCGCAGGGACTCGAACTGCTCCTGGTCCACCAGGGTGCCGCCACCGTCGCGGGTGAACAGCTCGGTGAGCAGCGAGCCGTCCTCGGCGTAGCTGACCATGTGGCTGCGCTTGACCCCGCTGCGGCAGGCCTGGGCGGCGGCGTCCAGCAGCTCGGCCTGGTAGCTGTTGCCCAGGCGCACGAGGTGGCCGGGCACCTGTTGCGGGCGCAGTTCGCGCACCAGCTTGCCGGATTCGTCGATCAGCCCGCGCTCGCTGCCGAACAGCACCAGCTTGTCCGCGCCCAGGTCGATGGCGGCGCGGGTGGCGACGTCCTCGCAGGCGAGGTTGAAGATCTCCCCGGTGGGCGAGTAGCCCAGGGGCGAGAGCAGCACGATGGAGCGCTCGTCGAGCTGGCGGCCGATGCCCTTGCGGTCGATGCGGCGCACCTCGCCGGTGTGGTGGTAGTCGACGCCATCGACGACGCCTATGGGCCGTGCGGTGACGAAGTTGCCGCCTGTCACGCGCAGGCGCGAGCCCTGCATGGGCGAGGCGGCGATGTCCATGGACAGGCGCGCTTCGATGGCGATGCGCAGCTGGCCCACGGCGTCGATCACGCACTCCAGGGTCGGGCCGTCGGTAATGCGCAGATCGCGGTGGAAGTGCGGGGTCAGCCCGCGCGCAGCCAGGCGTGCCTCGATCTGCGGACGCGAGCCGTGCACCAGCACCAGGCGCACGCCCAGGCTGTGCAGCAGCACCAGGTCGTGGACGATGTTGCCGAAATTCGGGTGGGCGACACCCTCGCCGGGCAGCATCACCACGAAGGTGCAGTCCCGGTGGGCGTTGATATAGGGCGATGCGTGGCGAAGCCAGTTGACGTAGTCGTGCATGGAATCCATGAGCCTGTGGACGTTGGCGAAATGAGCGTTGCTACTCCGGAGACGGAGTTGGGGGCGTCGCGTTTATCGTCGTCGCAGGAGCATCAACGGATTCCCTCCACGTCAGGCCTTGTCGGCGGGGTTCAGGCAGTAGTGCTGGATGAGCTGGCGCAGCAGCGCCACGGTAGGCTCGATGCGTGACAGTTCGAGGTGTTCATCGGGCTGGTGGGCGCAGGCGATGTCGCCGGGCCCGAGCACCAGGGTCTCGCAACCGAGCTGCTGAAGATACGGGGCTTCGGTGCCGAAGGCCACCGCTTCTGCGGCATGCCCGGTGAGACGTTCGGCCAGGCGCACCAGATCACTTCCGGCCGGCTCCTCGAAGGGGGGCACGGCGGGGAACAGCGGCTGGTAGTCGATGGCCACGCCATGGCGCTCGGCGAGCGGCGCCAGGCGCTGGCGGATGGCCGCGCGCAGCGTCTCCGGCTGCATGCCCGGCAGTGGGCGCAGGTCGAATTCCAGGCTGCACTGCCCGCAGATCCGGTTGGGGTTGTCGCCACCATGGATGCAGCCGAGGTTGAGGGTCGGCTGCGGCACGTTGAACAGCGGGTTGTGGAATTCGCGCTGCCACTCGCCACGCAGGGCCACCAGCGCGGCGATGCTCTCGTGCATCGCCTCCAGGGCGCTGCGGCCCAGGCTCGGGTCGGAGGAGTGGCCGCTCTGCCCGAGGATGTCGATGCGCTCCATCATCACGCCCTTGTGCAGGCGGATCGGCTTCAGCCCGGTGGGCTCGCCGATCACCGCGGCGCGGCCCAGCGGCTGCCCGGCGGCGGCCAGGGCACGGGCGCCGGACATCGAGCTTTCCTCGTCGCAGGTGGCCAGGACGATCAGCGGGCGGCGGAACGGCTGGTCGCGCAGGGTGCGCACCGCCTCGATCACCAGGGGGAAGAAGCCCTTCATGTCGCAGCTGCCCAGGCCGTACCAGCGGTCATCGGCCTCGGCGAGCTTCAGCGGGTCGCTCTTCCACAGCGCGGCGTCGAAGGGCACGGTGTCGCTGTGGCCCGCCAGCACCAGGCCGCCGGGGCCGCTGCCCAGGGTGGCCAGCAGGTTGGCCTTGCCGGGCGCCACCTGCTGCACCTCGCATCGGAAGCCGAGCTCGCCCAGCCAGGTCGCCAGCAGGTCGATCACCGCCTGGTTGGACTGGTCCCAGCCGGGCTGGGTGCAACTCACCGAAGGCGCGGCGATCAGCGCGGCGAACTGGCTCTTCAGGTCTGGAACGGGCATCGGCTTTCTCCACGGACGAGGACTCATCATAGGGACAACGCCCCGGCGGCGAAACCGCCCGGCAGGGCGCCTCGGCCTCCTGTAGACTTCACGGCCTCGGCAGCCATCCCGTGCTGCGATTGATAAAACTCCGGCCATGCAAAAAGAAACCGAAATCAAGCTCCGCGCCAGCCGCGAGACCCTCGAAGCCCTCCGTGACCACCCGCTGCTGAAGAAGCGCAACAAGAGCGGCTGGGAGAAACGCGAACTCTTCAACCAGTACTACGACACTCCCGAGCGGGATCTGTCCCGGGCCAGGGTCGCCCTGCGCCTGCGTCGCGACGGCGACCAGTTCATCCAGACCCTCAAGAGCCGTGGCCAGAGCGTGGCCGGGCTGTCCGAGCGCAACGAATGGGACTGGTACCTGCCCAAGGCCAAGCTCGACCCGAAGAAGCTCGGTGACGACTGCTGGCCGGCCAGCCTCGCCGACCTGGACAAGAAGACGCTGGCGCCGATCTTCACCACCGACTTCGTCCGCGAGCGCGCCGAGATCGCCTGGGGCCGCGGCAAGGCCAAGGTCGTGGTGGAAGCCGCGCTGGACCTGGGCAAGGTCATCGCCGGCAAGGCCGAGGAGGAAATCTGCGAGCTGGAGCTGGAACTGCGCCAGGGCGAACCCGAGGCGCTGCTGGAGCTGGCCCGCGAACTGGCCACCGACCTGCCCCTGATGCCCTGCGACATCAGCAAGGCCGAGCGTGGCTACCGCCTGTTCGACGCCAACAGCTACAGCGTCGCCCTGCCGGCCCCGGCGCTGGACGCCGAGATGCCCCTGGACGACGCCATCGCCGCCATCGCCTGGCACCTGCTCGGCAGCAGCCAGCGCCTGGCCGAGCAATACCGTTTCAACGGCCACTGGAAGCTGCTCGGCGAATGGCTGCAACAACTGATCGACCTGCGCGCCCTGCTCGGCAGTCTCGGCCAAGCCGCGCCGCGTGCCAGCAGCCACGGCCTGCGCGAAGCCCTGGACGCCCTGATCGGTGACTGGCGCCCGCGCCTGGCTGCCGGCCGGGACGACGAAGCCGCGCGCCAGGCGGCGCCGCAGCAATTCGCCGATGAACTGGCCGGCACCCGCTGGGGCCTGTTCTCCCTCGACGCCTCCAGCTGGCTGCTGGCCCGCTCCTGGGCCGTCGGCCGCAACGACCGTGGCAACCGCCAGGGCAAGGCCGCGCTGGGCAAGTGGCTGCCGCGCCTGCTGGGCGACGAAGCCCGCGACCTGCAGCTGGACCGCTACAAGCGCCAGCCCGAGGACCTCGCCGAGCAGCTGCCGCGCATCGAGCGCCTGCTGGTCTGGCTGCGCCTGGCCCGCAGCGTGCTGCTGGAGATCCCCGAGACCGACCGCTGCTACGGCGAGCTGAACAAGCTGGCCGAACTGGCCGGCCGGCCGATCGACGAGGAGGCCCTCGAAGCCCGCGTCAGCCAGGCCCACCAGGTGCTGACGCTCAAGAGCTGGAAGCAGTTGCTCAAGTGATGCGACCCGGCACCGCGCGCCCGCGCGGTGCCGACGAGGACCCCCGCGATGTTCAAGCAAAGCTTCAGATCCCTGCTCGGCACCTGGCTGACCGGCCTGCTGGCCCTTTTGCCCCTGGTGCTGACCCTGGCGCTGCTGGCCTGGATCGTCAGCCTGCTCAATCGCCTGGTGGGCCCCTCGACGCTGATCGGGCAACTGCTCGCCGCCCTCGGCCAGCCGTTCGCCAGCAGCCCGGTCCTGGCCTGGTTCGTCGGCACCCTGGTGCTGCTGGCCAGCCTCTATCCCCTCGGCCTCGCCGTGCAACTGGGCCTGCGCCGGCCGCTGGCCTGGCTGTTCGACCAGACCCTGCGGCGCACCCCGCTGATCGGCAACGTCTACAACATCGCCGACCGCTTCGTCGGCATGCTCGACAAGGAAAAGAACGCCGACATCACCACCATGCAGCCGGTCTGGTGCTTCTTCGGTGGCGACGGCGCGGCGGTGCTCGCCCTGCAACCGAGCTCCGCGCCCATCGAACTGGAAGGCCGGCCCTACTGCGCCATCCTGGTGCCCACCGCGCCCATCCCGGTGGGGGGCGGCCTGCTCTACGTACCGGTGGACTGGGTGCGCCCGGCCGACATGGGGGTCGATGCGCTGACCAGCATCTATGTCTCCATGGGCCTGACACCACCCCCCGCCACCACGCCGCCCGACGCCTCGCGGACCTGATCCGCCGACGCGCTTGGCCAAGGCGCCGCCGCGCTGGTTACAATGCGCGCCCCGCTCTTCATTCGTCTGTCCGAGAGAGTCCGCCATGGTTTTCAAAGTGTTCGTAGATGGTCAGGAAGGCACCACCGGCCTCCGTTTGCTCGACTACCTGTCCGGCCGTTCCGACGTGGAGCTGCTGCGCATCGCCGATGACAAGCGCAAGGACCCGCAAGAGCGTGCACGCTTCCTCAATGCCGCCGACGTCGCCTTCCTCTGCCTGCCCGACGTCGCCTCGCGCGAGGCGGTGTCCCTGGTGACCAACCCGAACACCTGCATCATCGACGCCAGCACCGCCTTCCGCACCGACGACAGCTGGGCCTACGGCCTGCCGGAACTGGCTGCCGGCCAGCGCGAGAAGATCCGCACCAGCAAGCGCATCGCCGTGCCCGGCTGCCACGCCAGCGCCTTCATCCTCGCCGTGCGCCCGCTGATCGACGCCGGCCTGCTGCCCGCCGACTACCCGCTATCCGCCTTCTCCCTCACCGGCTACAGCGGCGGCGGCAAGGGCATGATCGCCGAGTACGAAGCCGGCAACGACGCCAGGCTGATGAGCCCGCGTCCCTACGCCCTGGGCCTGGAGCACAAGCACCTGCCGGAAATGCGCGTGCAGGGCCGCCTGGCCCAGGCACCGGTGTTCAACCCCATCGTCGGCCCCTTCCTCAAGGGCCTGGCCGTGACCGTGCCGCTCTACACCGAGCGCCTGGCACGCAAGGCCAGCGCCGCCGAGATCGCCGAGATCTACCGCCAGCACTACGCCGGCGAGCAGTTCGTGCGGGTGATGCCGGCCGGTGACGAAGGCAACCTCGACGGCGGCTTCTTCGACGTCCAGGGCTGCAACGACACCAACCGCGTCGACCTCTTCGTCTTCGGCTCCGCCGAGCGCCTCAACCTGGTCGCGCGCCTGGACAACCTCGGCAAGGGCGCCGCCGGCGCCGCCGTGCAGTGCATGAACGTGCACATCGGCGCCGACGAGGCCACCGGCCTCAACGCCTGATCCGCACCACCCTGGAAAAGCCCCGCCGATGCGGGGCTTTTTCGTTTCCGCGGGATAAGCCGGCGGGTTTCACCTGCCCTACGGCAGCCAGCGCATCGGCATGCTCCTGTAGGGGCGAATTCATTCGCCCAAGGACTTCCAGCAGGCCTGAGCCCATATGACCGGTAGGAGCGAATTCATTCGCGAAAGGGCCGCGCAGCGGTCCCGTCGTGACCTCGAGGGGCGGACCTACGGCCCGCTTGGCGACTGAAGTCGCCCCTACAAGGGTGCCCATGAAGGTCCCAGCACTACCCCCCCACCGGCAAACGGGTGGTCGACTTGATCTCCGACAGCGCGACAATGGAGTTGACCTCCTGGATGCCCGGCACCATGGACAGCTTCTCGAAGAAGAAGCGCTCGTAGGCCTCGATGTCCTTCGTGACGATGCGCAGCATGAAATCCACCGCGCCCATAAGCACGTGGCACTCCAGCACCTCGGGGAAGCCCTGCATGGCTTCGGCGAACTCGGTGAGGTTGGAGCGGCCGTGGGCGTTGAGCTTCACCTGGGCGAAGATCTGCGCGTTGAGGCCGATCTTGCGCCGGTCCAGCAGGGTCACCTGGCGGCGGATCACCCCCTCCTCCTTGAGCCGCTGGATGCGCCGCCAGCAGGGCGACTGGGACAGGCCGATGCGCTCGGCGATCTCGGCGGTGGCGATGCCGGCGTCCTCCTGCAGCAGCTCGAGGATGCGGCGATCGTAGGGATCGAGCTCGATAGGCATGAAAAACCCCAATAAATGGATATAGGGGAAATTCTATTCCCCAATCAGTCGGAACGACCAATAAACAGGCAGAAATTCTCCCTCCGGCGCCCGGAAAATAGGCCATCGCCTCCGGAGCCACGCCACCATGCTCGATCTCGACGAATCGCCCCGCGTCACCCCGCCACTGCCCTTCCCCACCGCCCTAGCGCCGCGTGAGGATGTATGGAGCAAGACGCACCTGCCCGGCCAGGCGCGCACCCTGAGCTTCACCATCCTCGCCGAGGCCGACGCGGACATCCTCAGCCGCCTGCTCGCCTACTTCGCCCAGCTGCAGTTGGTGCCGCAGTGGCTGGAGTCGAGCCGCCAGGGCGACGAGCTGCTGCTGCGACTGCGCCAGGACGGCCTGACCCTGCACCGCGCCGAGGTGATCGCGCAGAAGATGCGTTCCCTGGTCAGCGTGTTTTCGGTGGACGTGCAGCCTGCGGCATCCTGACCGCGCCGTTCGGTGCACCCGGTCACGCATTGCCCTTCGCTCCGGGGCGCCGATTCGGGCATCCTGTGCACCCTCCACGGAAGAGTGCGTTGGCTACTCTTCCCTGACCGGGATCGCGTGACCAAGGAGCCTGCATGTCCGCTTTTGCCTCAGCCGCCCAGGATCGCTGGCTGGACCTCAACGACCTCCTGCGGGAGCTGGTGAACCAGGGCCGGATCGCCCAGGACACCGCCGAGCAGTGCATGGCGATTCGCCGCAGTGCGGTGAACAACCAGCAGCACCCGCTGGAATTCCTCGCCAGCCAGCAGGTCGACGACCTCAAGCGCCCCGGCAAGAAGCTCGACCTCGAAGCCCTGACCGTATGGCTCGCCGAGTACGCCGGCCAGCCCTACCTGCGCATCGACCCGCTGAAGATCGACGTCGCCGCGGTCACCCCGCTGATGTCCTACGCCTTCGCCCAGCGCCACAAGATCCTCGCCGTGGCCGCCGACAGCGAGAGCGTCACCATCGCCAGCGCGCAGCCCTTCGTGCACAGCTGGGAAGGCAACCTGACCCACGTCCTCAAGCGCCCGATCAAGCGCATCGTCGCCAACCCGGCGGACATCCAGCGCTTCACCGTCGAGTTCTACCGCCTGGCCAAGTCGGTCAGCGGCGCCAACGCCGTGGACCAGAAGATCAGCGGCGTCGGCAACTTCGAACAACTGCTGAAACTGGGGGCGAACGACCAGGAACCCGACGCCAACGACGCGCATATCGTCAACATCGTCGACTGGCTGTTCCAGTACGCCTACCAGCAGCGCGCCAGCGACATCCACATCGAGCCGCGCCGCGAGCAGGGCACCGTGCGCTTCCGTATCGACGGCGTGCTGCACACCGTCTACCAGTTCCCGCCCCAGGTGACGATGGCCATCGTCAGCCGCCTGAAGAGCCTCGGCCGCATGAACGTGGCGGAGAAGCGCAAGCCCCAGGACGGCCGGGTCAAGACCAAGACCCCGGAGGGCGGCGAGGTGGAACTGCGCCTGTCGACCCTGCCCACCGCCTTCGGCGAGAAAATGGTGATGCGGATCTTCGACCCCGAGGTGCTGCTGAAAAGCTTCGACCAGCTGGGCTTCTCCCAGGACGACCTCAAGCGCTGGCAGAGCATGACCAACCAGCCCAACGGCATCATCCTGGTCACCGGCCCCACCGGCTCGGGCAAGACCACCACGCTCTACACCACGCTCAAGCAGCTGGCCACCAGCGAGGTGAACGTCTGCACCATCGAAGACCCCATCGAGATGATCGAGGGCGCCTTCAACCAGATGCAGGTGCAGCACAACATCGACCTGACCTTCGCCAGCGGCGTGCGCGCCCTGATGCGCCAGGACCCGGACATCATCATGGTCGGCGAGATCCGCGACCTGGAGACCGCCGAGATGGCCATCCAGGCCGCCCTCACCGGCCACCTGGTGCTCTCCACCCTGCACACCAACGACGCCCCCAGCGCCATCACCCGCCTGCTGGAACTGGGCGTGCCCTACTACCTGCTGCGCGCCACCCTGCTCGGGGTCATGGCCCAGCGCCTGGTGCGCACCCTGTGCCCGCACTGCAAGGCGCCCATCGAGCTGGAGGAGGAAGACTGGCAGAACCTCACCCGCCCCTGGAGCGCACCGCTGCCCACCGGGGCGCATCGCGCCGTGGGCTGCCTGGAATGCCGCGACACCGGCTACCGGGGCCGTGCCGGGGTCTACGAGATCATGCTGCTGTCGGATTCGGTGAAGAGCTACATCACCGCCGATACCGACCTCGTCGGCCTGCGTCGCAACGCCTTCAAGGAAGGCATGCGCAGCCTGCGCCTGTCCGGCGCGCAGAAGGTCGCCGCCGGGCTCACCACGGTCGAGGAAGTGCTGCGGGTCACGCCGCAGAGCGAACAGAAGTAACCACCGCCGCCCGGCGCAGAATCCGGGCGGATCACCGAGAAAGGCCGCTGCCGGCACTCACCTACAGGGAACAGTCATGGGCATCACCACAGTCGTACTCCTCTTCGTCGCGCTCGCCGTGGCCATCGTCTTCATGGGCTTCAAGGTCGTGCCGCAGGGCTACGAATGGACGGTGGAGCGCTTCGGGCGCTACACCAACACCCTCAAGCCGGGCCTGAACATCATCGTCCCGGTGATGGACCGCATCGGCCGCAAGCTCAACGTCATGGAGGCGGTGCTGGACATCCCCCCGCAGGAAGCCATCAGCGCCGACAACGCCATCGTCGAGATCGACGCCGTGTGCTTCTTCCAGGTGATCAACGCGGCCCAGGCGGCCTATGAGGTGAACAACCTCGAGCACGCCATCCGCAACCTGGTGATGACCAACATCCGCACCGTGCTCGGCTCCATGGAGCTGGACGCCATGCTCAGCCAGCGCGACGCCATCAACGAGCGCCTGCTGCGCACCGTCGACGAGGCCACCGCGCCCTGGGGCATCAAGGTCACCCGTATCGAGATCAAGGACATCAGCCCGCCCGCCGACCTGGTCGAAGCCATGGCCAGCCAGATGAAGGCCGAGCGCCTGAAGCGCGCGCAGATCCTCGAGGCCGAAGGCTCCCGCTCCGCCGCCATCCTCACCGCCGAGGGCCACAAGCAGGCGGAGATCCTCCGCGCCGAGGGCGAGCGTGCCGCCGCCTTCCTCGAAGCCGAGGCCCGCGAACGCGCCGCCCAGGCCGAAGCCGAGGCGACCCGCGTGGTGTCCCAGGCCATCGCCAGCGGCAACGTGCAGGCGGTCAACTACTTCGTCGCGCAGAAATACGTCGAGGCCCTGGGCAGCCTGGCCAGCGCCAACAACAGCAAGGTGATCCTCATGCCGCTGGAGGCCAGCCAGGTGATCGGCTCGGTGGGCGGCATCGGCGAGATCGTCAAGGCCACCTTCGGCGACAAGAAGGCCTGACCATGCTCGGCTACCTGCAGACCCTGTCCTTCTGGGACTGGCTGGCACTGGGCACCCTGCTGCTGATCCTCGAAGTCTTCGGCGCCGGCGGCTACCTGCTGTGGATCGGCCTGGCCGCCGCCGCGGTCGGCGCCCTCACCTTCATCGTGCCGGGCATCCCCTGGGAGGTGCAGTTCCTCCTCTTCGGCGTGCTCTCGGTGTGCACCGCCGTCTACTGGTGGCGCCGCCAGCGCAGCGCCGCCAAGCCCTCCGACCAGCCAGGGCTGAACCGCCGGGGCCAGGAATTCATTGGCCGCCAGTTCGCCCTGCACCAGGCCATCGAAGGCGGGCGCGGCAAGATCAAGGCCGGCGACTCGGTGTGGCTGGTGGTCGGGCCCGACCTGCCCGCCGGCGCCCAGGTGCGTGTCATCGGCCAGGACGGCGTGCTGCTCAAGGTCGAACCGGTCAGCGCCGGTTGAACGAACGGGACGCGTCGGTATTGCATGGGGCTCATGGCTAACGTCCAATAGCCGCCTCATGCCAAGGAGCCGTCCATGCCGCGTCCCGCCACCCCCCGCAAACCCCGCGCCAGCAGCCAGCTGCGCATCGCCGGGATCCTCGACGCCGCCCGCGCGCTGCTGGCCGAGGAAGGCGTGGCCAACCTGTCGATCTACAGCGTGGCCGAGCGCGCGGAGATGCCGCCCTCCTCCGTCTACCACTTCTTCGCCAGCGTGCCGGCGATCCTCGAAGGCCTCACCGCCGAAGTCCATGCCGCTTTCCGCGCCTGCCTGCAGGAGCCGGTGGAGCACGAGCGCCTGGGCAACTGGCGCGACCTCTCGCGCCTGGTGGAAGTACGCATGCTGGCGATCTACGCCGAGGACACCGCCGCCCGCCAGTTGATCCTCGCCCAGCACGGCCTCACCGAAGTGACCCAGGCCGACCGCCAGCACGACATCGAGCTGGGCCGCCTGATGCACCGCCTGTTCGAGCGCCATTTCGAACTGCCGGCGCTGCCGGGCGACCTCGACGTCTTCGCCCTGGCCATGGAACTGGGCGATCGCGTCTACGCCCGCTCGGTGCAGCTGCACGGCGAAATCACCCCGCGCTTCGCCGAGGAAGGCATGCGCGTCTTCGACGCCTACCTCGGCCTCTACCTGCCGCCCTTCCTGCCCAAGCGTGCCGCCGCGCTGGCGGACGCCCTCTGAAGCCTTCGATTTTTATCCGATGAATAGCCGATAAACATCGGTATTACTGGGCGATATTTTATTTAAATTCTTTATTGCCACTTTTAAAGCGGATTTTTATCGATTATAAAGTCGCCATCCGGGCGACTCACGCCCGCTCATCGACAGCAATCGTCCTGACGAGGTGTCTCCATGCCCCGCATCGTTACCGTCGCCGCCACCCAGATGGCCTGCTCCTGGGATCGCGCCGCGAACATCGCCAACGCCGAGAAACTGGTGCGCCAGGCCGCCGCCAGGGGCGCGCAGATCATCCTCATCCAGGAGCTGTTCGAGACCCCCTACTTCTGCCAGAAGCCCAACCCCGACTACCTGCAACTGGCCACCCGCACCGAGGCCAACGCCGCCATCGCCCACTTCCAGAAGGTCGCCGCCGAACTGCAGGTGGTGCTGCCCATCAGCTACTTCGAGCTGGCCGGGCGGGCGCGCTTCAACAGCATCGCCATCATCGACGCCGACGGCAGCAACCTCGGCGTGTACCGCAAGAGCCACATCCCGGACGGTCCCGGCTACCACGAGAAGTACTACTTCAACCCGGGGGACACCGGCTTCAAGGCGTGGAACACCCGCTACGCGCGCATCGGCGTCGGCATCTGCTGGGACCAGTGGTTCCCCGAGTGCGCCCGCAGCATGGCGCTGCTGGGCGCCGAGATACTCTTCTACCCCACCGCCATCGGCAGCGAGCCCCACGACGCCAGCATCACCTCGCGCGACCACTGGCAGCGCGTGCAGCAGGGCCACGCAGGCGCTAACCTGATGCCCTTGGTGGCGTCGAACCGCATCGGTCGCGAGGAGCAGGACGGCTACGACATCACCTTCTACGGCTCCTCCTTCATCGCCGATCAGTTCGGCGCCAAGGTCGAGGAACTGAACGAGACCGAGGAAGGCGTGCTGGTGCACAGCTTCGACCTGGACAAGCTGGAACACACCCGCAGCGCCTGGGGCAGCTTCCGCGACCGTCGCCCGAACCTGTACGGCCCGCTGAAGACCCTGGACGGCATCCTGGAGTCCTGACACCCATTTACAGTGGCCCCCGCCCATGCGGGGCCCACTCCACAGCCACCGCATCGCCCCTGACCGGGCGACCCTAGGGAACCCGCATGAAACCTCTGAACAGCACACCCCGCGCCGATGGCTTCCGCATGCCGGCCGAGTGGGAACCCCACAGCCGCACCTGGATGGTCTGGCCCGAGCGCCCGGACAACTGGCGCCTCGGCGGCAAGCCCGCGCAGGCGGCCTTCACCGCCGTGGCCCGCGCCATCGCCCGCTTCGAGCCGGTGACCGTGTGCGTCAGCGCCGGCCAGTACGAAAACGCCTGCCAGCGCCTGGACGAGCCGAACATCCGCGTGGTGGAAATCACCACCGATGACGCCTGGGTGCGTGACACCGGCCCCACCTTCGTGACCAACGACACGGGCGAGGTGCGCGGCGTGGACTGGGCCTTCAACGCCTGGGGCGGCTTCGATGGCGGCCTCTACTCGCCCTGGAACCGCGATGACCAGGTGGCCTCGAAGATCCTCCGCATCGAAGGCTGCCAGGGCTACCGCACCGAAGGCTTCGTGCTCGAGGGCGGCTCCATCCACGTGGACGGCGAAGGCACCCTGATCACCACCGAGGAATGCCTGCTCAACCGCAACCGCAACCCGCACCTGAACCGCGAGGAGATCGAGGCAGTGCTGCGTGACCACCTGGCGGTGGACAGCATCATCTGGCTGCCGGACGGCCTCTACAACGACGAGACCGACGGCCACGTCGACAACTTCTGCTGCTACGTGCGCCCGGGCGAAGTGCTGCTGGCCTGGACCGACGACCCGGCCAACCCCAACTACCCGCGCTGCCAGGCGGCGATGAAGGTGCTGGAGCAGGCCCGCGACGCCAAGGGCCGCCAACTGGTGGTGCACAAGATGCCGATCCCCGGCCCGCTCTACGCCACGGACGAGGAGTGCGCCGGCGTCGACCTGGTGGCCGGCACCCAGGAACGCGACCCGTCGATCCGCCTGGCCGGCTCCTACGTCAACTTCCTCATCGTCAACGGCGGCATCGTCGCGCCCAAGTTCGACGACCCGAAGGACGCCGAGGCCGAAGCCATCCTCAAGCGCCTGTTCCCGCAGCATGAGGTGGTGATGGTGCCGGGCCGCGAGATCCTCCTCGGCGGTGGCAACATCCACTGCATCACCCAGCAGCAGCCGGCGCCGCAGAAGCGCTGAGCCACCGCTGGATGAACGAAGCCCCGCGAAAGCGGGGCTTTTTCATGGATGCGGCTGGGGTCGTCCCGGCTGTAGTGGACCACGCTTAATCGGTCCACCATCGGCGTCACCTGCACCACCGCTGGTGGACGTGAAGAGCGACGTCCACCCTACGCCCCGGGGCGCGCCGCGCGTCATCACAAATGAATGCGCTCCGGCGCGGATCGGTTTGTAGGGGCGAATTCATTCGCCCAAGGACCGCGCAGCGGTCCCCAACGAACGAGCCCCCGCAAACGCGGGGGCTCTTCATGTCGGTACAAGGCACGTTCACGTGGGAGCGGATTCATCCGCGAAGGATCGCGCAGCGATCCCCGCTTCTCCCCACGATCACACCCCGCTGCCTCACAGCTTGGCGATGGACACCTCGGTGGACTTCACGAAGGCGATCACCTCCGAGCCGATGCCCAGCTCCAGCTCGCGCACGGAACGGGTGGTGATCACCGAAGTGACGATGCCGGCGGCGGTCTGCACGTCGATTTCCGACAGCACCGGGCCTTCGATGATTTCCTTGATGGTGCCCTTGAACTGGTTGCGGACGTTGATGGCTTTGATGGTCATGGCGTTTTCTCCTGGGGTCGAAAAGCAGCTTCAAGTTGCAAGCTCCAAGCGGCAAGTCGGAGCGTCCTGCTCTTCCTTGCGGCTTGTGGCTTGCGCTTGCCGCTGAGGGTTAAAGCGCCCAACGCAACTGCGTGGGCAGGGGTGAAAAGGGTTCCGGCTCCGGTGGCGAGGCGGGTTGCGACAGCACCCGCTCCAGCACCTCGGCCTCCAGTGCCGCCAGCCGTGCCGAACCACGGGCGCGGGGGCGGTGCAGTTCCACGGCCAGGTCGAGGCCGACCTCGCCGTCTTCGATCAGGATCACCCGGTCGGCGATGGCCACGGCCTCGCTGACGTCGTGGGTGACCAGCAGCACGGTGAAGCCGTGCTTCTGCCAGAGGCGTTCGATCAGTTGCTGCATCTCGATGCGGGTCAGCGCATCCAGCGCGCCCAGCGGTTCGTCCAGCAGCAGCAGGCGCGGTTCGTGGATCAGGGCGCGGGCCAGGGCCACGCGCTGCTTCTGGCCACCGGACAGCGCCGCCGGCCATTCCTGGGCACGGTCGGCCAGGCCCACGGCCTCCAGCGCTTCCAGGGCCTTGGGCCGCCAGTTGCCGGAGAGGCCGAGGCCGACGTTGTCGATCACCCGCTTCCAGGGCAGCAGGCGGGCGTCCTGGAACATCAGCCGGGTGTCCTCGCGGGCCTCGGCCAGGGGGGCCGAACCGGCCAGCAGCTCGCCCCGGCTGGGCTGGTCGAGCCCGGCCAGCAGGCGCAGCAGGGTGCTCTTGCCGCACCCGCTGCGACCGACCACGGCAACGAACTGGCCGGCGGGAATCAGCAGGTCGATGTCCTTGAGCACCTCGCGCTCGCCGAAGGACTTGCCGATGCTGCGGATCGCCAGCGGGATGCCGCGCTTCAGGCGCTGGGGCGTGGACAGGGCATTCATGCCGCACCTCCCTTGGCCTGGTAGGCCGGGTGCCAGCGCAGCCACAGGCGTTCGAGGCCACGGGCGGCGACGTCGGCCAGCTTGCCGAGCACCGCGTAGAGCAGGATCGCCAGCACCACGACGTCGGTCTGCAGGAACTCGCGGGCGTTCATCGCCAGGTAGCCGATGCCGGAACTGGCCGAGATGGTCTCGGCGACGATCAGGGTCAGCCACATGAAGCCGAGGGCGAAACGCACGCCCACCAGGATCGAGGGCAGCGCGCCGGGCAGGATCACCTGGCGGAACAGGCCGAAGCCGGAGAGGCCGTAGCTGCGCGCCATCTCCACCAGCGCCGGGTCGACGTTGCGGATGCCGTGGTAGGTGTTGAGGTAGATGGGGAACAGGGTGCCGAGGGCGACGAGGAAGATCTTCGCCGACTCGTCGATGCCGAACCACAGGATCACCAGCGGGATCAGCGCCAGGTGCGGCACGTTACGGATCATCTGCACCGAGCTGTCGAGCAGGCGTTCGCCCCATTTCGACAGGCCGGTGATGAAGCCCAGCAGCAGGCCGAGGCCGCCACCGATGGCGAAGCCGATGCCGGCGCGCCAGCCGCTGATGGCCAGGTGGGTCCAGATCTCGCCGCTGGCCACCAGTTGCCAGCCGGCGGTGACCACGGCGCTGGGTGCCGGGAGGATGCGGGTGGAGAGCAGGCCGGTCTCGACGGCGAGCTGCCAGGTGGCCAGCAGCACGAAGGGCAGTGCCCAGGGCGCCAGGCGCTGGAGGATTGACTGGAAATTCATCTCGGCGCCCTCAGCTCTGCGAGACCTTGAGGCGACGCTCGGGCAGCGCCTCGTTGGCCACCATCTCGCCGAAGGGGCTGACGAAGGCCAGGCCATCGCTCGCCTGCGGGCGTGCCACGTCCAGGTGGGGGAACAGCAGTTCCGCCACGCGGTAGGACTCTTCCAGGTGCGGGTAGCCGGAGAAGATGAAGGTGTCGATGCCGAGGTCGGCGTATTCCTTGACCCGCGCGGCCACGGTGGGCCCATCGCCCACCAGCGCAGTGCCCGCACCGCCACGCACCAGGCCGACGCCGGCCCAGAGGTTGGGGCTGACTTCCAGCTGGTCGCGCTTGCCATTGTGCAGGGCGGCCATGCGTTGCTGGCCGACCGAGTCGAAGCGGGCGAAGGCCGCCTGGGCCTTGGCGATGGTGGCGTCGTCGAGGTTGGCGATCAGGCGGTCGGCGGCGGCCCAGGCTTCTTCGTTGGTCTCGCGCACGATCACGTGCAGGCGGATGCCGAAGCGCACGCTGCGGCCGAGCTTGGCGGCCTTCTCGCGCACCTGTTCGATCTTCTCCTTCACGGCGGCCGGCGGCTCGCCCCAGGTCAGGTACAGCTCCACCTGTTCGGCGGCCAGGTCCTGGGCGGCTTCGGAGGAGCCGCCGAAGTACAGCGGCGGGCGCGGTTGCTGCAGCGGCGGGTAGAACAGCTTGGCGCCCTTCACCTGGATGTGCTTGCCGTCGTAGTCGACGGTCTCGCCCTCCAGCACGCGGCGCCAGATACGGGTGAATTCGACGGAAGCCTCGTAACGCTCTTCATGGTTCAGGTGCAGGCCGTCGGCGGCCAACTCGTCCGGGTCGCCCCCGGTCACCAGGTTGAACAGGGCCCGGCCGCCGGAGAGGCGGTCGAGGGTGGCGGCCTGGCGCGCGGCGACGGTGGGCGAAATGATCCCCGGGCGCAGGGCGACGAGGAATTTCAGGCGCTGGGTCACCGGGATCAGCGAGGCGGCGACCAGCCAGGAGTCCTCGCAGGAACGGCCGGTGGGGATCAGCACGCCGCCGAAACCGAGGCGGTCGGCCGCCTGGGCGATCTGCTGCAGGTAGCCGTGGTCGACAGCGCGGGCGCCTTCGGATGTGCCGAGGTAGTGGCCGTCGCCGTGGGTCGGCAGGAACCAGAAGAGGTTGAGACTCATCGCAATAACTCCAGGGTGAGCGCGCCGGCGTGGCGTAGCCGCGCGATGATGGTTCGTTTACGGGTATCGAAACCTCCCCCGCGCCGTCCTGGCGCGGGGCGAGGCGCCAATCACTGCTGCTGGGCGACCTTGGCGGGCGGCGTCCAGATCACATCCTTGATGCTGAGTTTTTTCGGGATCAGCTTCAGGTCGGTGAAGGTGTCGGCGATCTTCTGCTGCGCAGTGACCACCTCCGGGGTGAGGAACTGGGCGCCGTAGCCCTGGCGCTTCACCGCGATGGAGGTGATGTCCCTGGGCAGGCCGAGCAGCGGCGCGACCTGTTCGGTGACAGTGTCCGGGTCGGCCTTGGAGTCCTCGCCCACGGCGCGGACTTCCTCCACCAGGGTGCTGATCACCTGCGGGTGCTGGGTCGCGTACTGCCGGGTGGCCAGGTAGAACTGGTGGTTATCCACAAGCTGGGTGCCGTTGCGCAGGGTGCGGGCCTGCAGCTGCTGCTCGGCGGCCGCCTGGAAGGGGTCCCAGATCACCCAGGCGTCGACGCTGCCACGCTCGAAGGCGGCGCGGGCATCGGCCGGCGGCAGGTACACGGGCTGGATGTCGCTGTACTTCAGGCCCGCCTCTTCGAGGGCACGGACCAACAGGTAGTGCACGTTGGAGCCCTTGTTCAGGGCGACCTTCTTGCCGGCCAGTTCCTTGACCGACTGGATTGCCGAGCCCTTGGGCACGAGGATCGCCTCGCTGGTGGGCGCCGGCGGCTCGTAGGCGACGTAGAGCAGGTCGGCACCGGCGGCCTGGGCGAACACCGGCGGGGTCTCGCCGGTGACGCCGAAGTCGATGGAGCCGACGTTGAGGCCTTCCAGCAGTTGCGGGCCGCCGGGGAACTCGGTCCATTTCACCTCGATGCCCTGGTCGGCCAGGCGCTTCTCCAGGGAGCCCTTGGCCTTGAGCAGCACCAGGGTGCCGTATTTCTGGTAGCCGATCCGCAAGGTCTCGGCCTGTGCCTGGGTGATGGCGCCGAAGGTGATGGCCGCTGCAAACAGGGCGACCAGGCTCCGACGCAAAGTGATGGTGCGCATGGCGCTCTCCTCGAACTCTGCTTTGGGTAGTGGTTGCGCCTGCTTGCCCGTTGGCGGGCGAGTAAGGCCTTGTTCTTGTCACCCCCAGGGGGAGTGTCCTGCCGTGCTTCAGATGCTCCAGCGCGCGTTGCGCAGGGCATCCGGCTCCAGGGGGCGAGGCCTTCTGGCCAGGGCCCGCTGGAATTGCTCCAGTGATTCGTCCAGGCGTTGCTCCAGGGACGGGGCGAGTTGCACACCGCCGTTCTGGTGCTCCACCTGGCCGTCGTCGGCGAAGATGCCGTGCAGCACTTCCTCGGCCTTGAGGGCCGTCAGAACGGGCCGCAGTGCGTAATCCACCGCCAGCATGTGGGCCTTGCTGCCACCGGTGGCGATGGGCAGCACGA
Source organism: Pseudomonas sp. USHLN015 (assembly GCF_037153275.1). NCBI lineage: Bacteria > Pseudomonadati > Pseudomonadota > Gammaproteobacteria > Pseudomonadales > Pseudomonadaceae > Pseudomonas > Pseudomonas sp. USHLN015. Next base: position 49,001 of record NZ_JBBCKP010000007.1, on the reverse strand, counting down.
CCTTGTGTTCCAGGGCCCGCTCGGGCAGCAGGTCGAGCAGGGTCTTGAGGGCACCGGCGAAGGACGCCTTGTACACCGGCGTCGCCACCAGCAGCCCGTCGGCGCGGCCGACCTGCTCGATCAGGTGCTGCACGCGGGGGCTGTCGAAGCGTGCGTGCAGCAGGTCCTCGGCGGGGAAGTCCCGTACCGCGAAGCCCGCCAGCTCCACCCCATGCCGCTCCAGCCACTGGCGGGCGCGGGTCAGCAGGGCTGCCGAGCGCGACTCCAGGCTGGGACTGCCGGAAAGGGTCACCACCAACATCGGGACTGTTCCTCTTCGATAAAAAACGGACCGGCGCACCGGTCCGAACCCTGCTCTTTCATTCATTGGGGGGCTGACCGAGGGCCGCCCCGTCGCCCCGCACAGGCGGGGCCCGCTCAATGCCTCAGCGATTGGGCTGCGGCGTCAGGCGCAGGTACGGCCGGATCGCCTTGTAGCCACGGGGGAAGCGCTGCTTGATCTCGTCCTCGTCTTTCAGCGAGGGCACGATCACCACGTCATCGCCGTCCTGCCAGTTACCAGGGGTGGCGACCTTGTGGTTGTCGGTGAGCTGCAGGGAGTCGATCACCCGCAGGATCTCGTTGAAGTTGCGCCCGGTGCTGGCCGGGTAGGTGATGATCAGGCGCACCTTCTTGTTGGGGTCGATGATGAACAGCGAACGCACGGTGAGGGTGTCGTTGGCATTCGGGTGGATCAGGTCGTAGAGGCCGGAAACGGCACGGTCGGCGTCGGCGATGATGGGGAAGTTGACGACGGTGTTCTGGGTCTCGTTGATGTCGTCGATCCACTTCAGGTGCGAATCCACCGGGTCCACCGACAGGGCGATGGCCTTGACCCCACGGGCGGCGAATTCGTCCTTCAGCTTGGCGGTCAGGCCCAGTTCGGTGGTGCACACCGGCGTGAAGTCGGCGGGGTGCGAGAAGAGCACGCCCCAGCTGTTGCCCAGCCACTCGTGGAAACGGATGCGGCCTTCGCTGGAGTCCTGTTCGAAGTCGGGGGCGATGTCGCCGAGTCTGATGCTCATGTGCAGCTCCTTGAGACTGGATTCGTCGTTCTGTGCGCTCACTATGCCCAGCCTCGAAGGAAATCAAAAAGAATAAATAACAATTTATTTATAACTTTAAGAGCTATATCTCCAACCCCCTCAAAACACCCCTTCAGCCCTTGCAGGATGGGTAGAGCGAAGCGAAACCCATGCGGTCACCGGATACTCCGCAATGATGGGTTTCGCTCAGCTCTACCCATCCTACGAAGCCCGATTTGCCGCCTGCCCCGAATCGCGCCCACAAAAAAGCCCCGCCTCCGCCAGGGGCGGAAGCGAGGCTCGGTGACGCTGCTTACAGCAGGGTCAGGGTGTAGCTCACGATCAGGCGGTTTTCGTCCTGGTCGCGGGTGGTGCCACCCACGTCGCTGCGGAAGGCGGCGTTACGCCAGGACAGGCCCAGGCCTTTCAGCGGGCCGTCCTGCAGGGTGTAGTCCAGGCGGAAGTCACGCTCCCACTCGCCCAGGTCGCCGCCAGTGGCGTTGTCGATGCCGCTGCCCTTCAGGTAGGTGGCGACGGCCTTCAGGCCCGGTACGCCGGCCTTGGCGAAGTCGTAGCCGTACTCGGCCACCCAGGTGCGCTCGCCGGCACTGAGGAACTTGCCGATCTGGCGGTCGGTGATCAGGTAGGCGGTGGCACCGTCACCCTGGTTCAGGAAGGGGAAGGCGCTGTCGCCGGACACCTGCTGGTAGCCCAGGCTGGCGGCATGGCTGCCCAGGGTGTAGGTGAAGAAGCCGCTCCAGGTGCGGTTGTCGACTTCGCCGCGCAGCGGGTCGTTGCTGGCCCACTTGCCGGCACTGCGGTAACCCTGGCTACGACCGGCGGCGCTGGAGTTCAGGCCATCGGAGGTGCTGTAGAAGTAACGCAGATCGGACTTCAGGGAGCCCGGGCCAACCGGCAGCACATGGGTCAGGCCCAGGAAATGCTGTTTGTAGAACTCATCGAGGTTGCCGTAGTAGTACTGGGCCAGCAGATCCTTGGTGACCTTGTAGTCGGCACCGGCGTAGTAGAACTTGTTCTCGAACTTGCCAGTCTGCGCATTGTTGGCGCCACCGATGGACAGGCCACGGGCATCGCTGGAGTTACGGCCCTTGGCGTGCTCGAGCTGGCCCCCGACCAAGGTCAGGCCGTCGATCTCGTTGGAGGTGACCTGGCCACCTTCGAAGGTCTGCGGCAGCAGGCGACCGTCGTTGAAGGTCACGACCGGCAGCTTGGGCTGCAGGGTGCCGATACGGCCTTCGGTCTTGGAAACGCGGACCTTGCCGGTCACGCCGATGCTGCCGAAGTCATCCACGGCACGGCCATCACCTTCCGACGGGAACACGATGCCGCCGTAGTTATCGCTGCCGTTGTTGTAGTGAGTGCCCTTGCCGGAGTCCAGGCGTACGCCCAGCAGGCCCAGCGCGTCGACGCCAAAGCCCACGGTGCCCTCGGTGTAGCCGGAGGTGTAGTTGAAGAGGAAGCCCTGGCCCCACTCTTCCTGCTTGGAGGGGTTATCGGCGCGCTCGCGGTTGTCCTGGTTGATATAGAAGTTGCGCAGGCCGAGGGTGGCCTTGCTGTCCTCGACGAAACCGCCCGCGACGGCCTGTTGGGCCAGTACACCGGCAGCGATGGCCAAGGCCAGGGAAGATCTGTTCATGCTCGTGCTCCAGATGGTGCTTGTTTCTTGGTGTTTTAGTTTTAGAGGTGAGGCGCGCTCACGCCTCGCTGTATATAAAAATATACAGCGAGGCAGTATGACCACAGGGTCATGGATTTCCAGCGCGATTCAAGCGAAAGCACCCCGCCCCGGATGGCTGGCAATCTAGGGCAAGGCGCTTAAGGCTTAAAAAGAATTTATTGTCACTTTATTGTAACTAAATCGCATAAAAAGCATCACGGACGAGCTTTGAACCCGTTCTCATCTCGCCGCATAAGCTAATGATTAAAAATTATTGGTCCCGCCTTTTTTAGATCACCTAGCTTCTCGCCACCGGACAACCGGACGAACTTCCCGCTTCGCGATGAAAGCGGGGTCCCGTTCCGGCCTCCCGAGATCGCCGGAAAGCGCATCTTCGAGAGGTTCGTCATGGCCCAGGCCAAACCCTTCACCCGTACCGCACTGCTCGCCCTCGCACTGGGCATCGGCCTGCTGGCCGCCCTGCCCGTGGACGCCGCCAGCCAGCAGCTGCGCATCGGCTTCCAGAAATCCTCGACCCTGATCACCCTGCTCAAATCCCAGGGCGGCCTGGAGCGCGAGCTCGCCAAGCAGGACATCGCCATCAGCTGGCACGAATTCCCCAGCGGCCAGCCGCTGCTGGAAGCCCTCAACCTGGGTAACGTCGACCTTTCCGCGGATGTCGCCGACACCGTGCCGGTGTTCGCCCAGGCGGCGGGCGCGCAACTTACCTATTTCGCGCAGGAAGCGCCATCACCTTCCGCCCAGGGGATCCTGGTGCACGCGGATTCACCGCTGAAAAGCCTCGCCGACCTCAAGGGCCGCACCGTTGCGGTGACCAAGGCCGCCGGCAGCCACTACCTGCTGATCGCCGCCCTGAACAAGGCCGGGCTGAAGTTCTCCGACATCAAGCCCGCCTACCTCACCCCAGCCGACGGGCGCGCCGCCTTCGAAAACCACAAGGTCGACGCCTGGGTCACCTGGGAGCCCTTCCTCACCAGTGCACGCGAGCAGTTGCCGACCCGTACCCTCAGCGATGGCGCGCACCTGGCCGACTACCAGCGCTACTACCTGACCGGCAGCGCCTTCGCCAAGGCCAACCCCAAGGTGCTGCAGACGGTGTTCGACGAACTGGTGAAGACCGGCGACTGGCTGCGCGCCAATCCTCGCCAGGCGGCCGAGATCCTCGGCCCGCAATGGGGTGGCCTGGCACCGGCGATCGTCGAGCAGGCCAACACCCACCGCAGCTACCAGGTACGCGCCGTGCAGCCAGGCAGCCTGGCGGAGCAGCAGAAGATCGCCGATGCCTTCTTCGCCGAAGGGTTGTTGCCGAAGAAGGTGGACGCCCTGGCGCTGCCCATCTGGACTCCGGAAGCCCACTGACCCACCCGTAGGGCCCGCGAGCCGGGCCCTTCGCCTGGACGGGGCAAGTAGCCAGCACTCATAAGCTAATGACTAAAAAGTATTTATTCTGAATTTTTTAGATCATTTAGATTCGCTCCACCGGATCACCGGACACCCTGAGAAAACCCCGATTCCCGTCCCGTGGCCCGGCCTCCGAACCGGCCCGTCGCCCGTTTAGGAGCACCACCATGATCAGCTCTCTGTTCCCCCGTCGCCTGCTGGCGGCATTGACCCTCGGCGGCCTGGCCATCAGCGCGCAGGCCGCGGATTTCACCGTCGCCTACCAGACCACCGTCGACCCGGCGAAAGTCGCCCAGGCCGACGGCGCCTATGAAAAGGCCAGCGCCTCCAAGATCGACTGGCGCAAGTTCGACAGCGGCGCCGAAGTCATCACCGCCGTCGCCTCCGGTGACGTGCAGATCGGCTACGTCGGCTCCAGCCCCCTGGCGGCGGCGGCTACCCGCCAGCTGCCGATCCAGACCTTCCTCATCGCCACCCAGATCGGCGACGCCGAGGCCCTGGTCGCCCGCAACGGCGCCGGCATCGCCAAGCCCGAGGACCTGGTCGGCAAGAAGATCGCCGTGCCCTTCGTCTCCACCGGCCACTACAGCCTGCTGGCCGCCCTCAAGCACTGGAAGATCGACCCCAGCAAGGTGACCATCCTCAACCTCGCGCCGCCGGCCATCATCGCCGCCTGGCAGCGCGGCGACATCGACGCCACCTACGTCTGGGACCCGGCGCTCGGCGTGGCCAAGTCCAGCGGCAAGGTGCTGATCAGCTCCGGTGAGCTGGGCAAGCTCGGCGCCCCGACCTTCGACGCCTGGATCGTGCGCAAGGACTTCGCCGAGAAGCACCCCGAGGCGGTCCGCGCCTTCGCCAAGGTGACCCTCGACGCCTACGCCGACTACCGCAAGGACCCGCAAGCCTGGCTGGCCGACAAGGCCAACATCGACAAGGTGGTGAAGCTCTCCGGCGCCAAGGCCGAGGACATCCCGCTGCTGCTGCAGGGCAACGTCTTCCCGCTGGCCGCCGACCAGGTCACCGCCCTCGGCGCACCGACCACCCAGGCCATCAACCAGACCGCCACCTTCCTCAAGGAGCAGGGCAAGGTCGATGCGGTGCTGCCGGACTACGCCCCCTACGTGAGCGCCAAGTACGTCACCAACTGATCGGCTGCGCGTCGGCGGGGCGTCGTTGAAAACGACCTGGGCTTGCTCACCCGCAGCAGCCCCGGTCGTTTGCGACTGGCCCCGCTCCAACTCGCTCGATCCGACACATTCAGAAGAGCGCAAAAGAAAATGGCCTTACTCCAGCTGGAGCGCATCAGCGCACAGTACCCCGGCACGGCCGAGCCGGTACTGACCGACATTTCCCTCTCCCTCGGGCCACAGCAGTTGCTGGTCGCCCTGGGGCCTTCCGGCAGCGGCAAGACCACGCTGCTCAACCTCATCGCCGGCTTCGTGCCCCCCAGCGACGGTCGCATCAGCCTCGACGGCCAGCCCGTGCAGGGCCCTTCCGCCGAGCGTGGGGTGGTGTTCCAGGACGACGCCCTGCTGCCCTGGCAGAACGTCCTCGGCAACGTCGCCTTCGGCCTCGAACTGGCCGGCGTGCCCCGTGCGCGGCGCGAAGCCAAGGCCCGCGAGATGCTCGCCCTGGTCGACCTCGCCGGCTTCGAGAAGCGACAGATCTGGGAACTCTCCGGGGGCCAGCGCCAGCGCGTCGGCATCGCCCGGGCCCTGGCCGCCGACCCGCGCGTGCTGCTGATGGACGAACCCTTCGGCGCCCTCGACGCCTTCACCCGCGAACAGATGCAGGAACTGCTGCTGCAGGTCTGGCAGCGCGCCGCCAAGCCGGTGTTCCTGATCACCCACGACATCGAGGAAGCGGTGTTCCTCGCCACCGACCTGATCCTCCTGTCACCCAACCCCGGCCGCATCAGCGAGCGCCTGACCCTCGACTTCGGCCGCCGCTACGCCGCCGGCGAGAGTGCACGGGCGATCAAGTCCGACCGGGCCTTCATCGAAACCCGCGAACACGTCCTCGCCCAGGTCTTCGCCGAACGGCAAAGGAGAAGCTCATGAGCAGCCTCGACCTGCCCCTGCCGGAAAACAAGGCAGTGGCCCCCGCACCCCGCACCTGGCGCCTCTCCACCTTCGCCATCAGCAGCCTGACCCTCGTCGGCCTGCTGCTGGCCTGGTGGGCGGTGACCACCGCCGGCCTGATCGAACCGCTGTTCCTGCCCAGCCCCCAGGCGGTGCTGCGCAAGGGCTGGCAGCTGGCCACCCAGGGCTATATGGATTCCAGCCTCTGGGCGCACCTGCTGGCGAGCCTCGCGCGCATCGGCACCGCCCTGCTGGCCGCCGTGCTCACCGCCATCCCGCTGGGCATCGCCATCGGCCGCAACCGCATCGCCCATGGCATCTTCGACCCGCTGATCGAGTTCTACCGGCCGATCCCGCCGCTGGCCTACCTGCCGCTGATCGTCATCTGGTGCGGCATCGGCGAGTTGTCCAAGGTGCTGCTGATCTTCCTCGCCATCTTCGCCCCCATCGCCATCGCCACCGCCACCGGTGTGCGCAACGTCAACCCGGCGCGCCTGCGCGCGGCGCAGTCCCTCGGTGCCACCCCGGCGCAACTGATCCGCCACGTGGTCCTGCCCAGCGCCCTGCCGGACATCCTCACCGGCGTGCGCATCGGCCTCGGCGTCGGCTGGTCGACCCTGGTCGCCGCCGAACTGGTGGCCGCCACCCAGGGCCTCGGCTTCATGGTCCAGTCGGCCGCGCAGTTCCTGGTCACCGACGTCGTGGTGCTCGGCATCCTGGTCATCGCCCTGGTCGCCTTCGCCCTGGAACTCGGCCTGCGCACCCTGCAACGCAAGCTCGTGCCCTGGCACGGGCAGAACCACTGATCGAGGCCCGTCATGCCCCTGCACATCACCCCCCTCAGCCCCGCCCTCGGCGCCCTCGTCGGCGGCGTCGACCTGCGCGAGCCGCTGAGCACCGAACACCGCGATGGCATCGAGGCCGCCCTGCTCCAGCACCAGGTGCTGTTCTTCCGCGCCCAGCCCCTGGAGCCCACTCAGCAGGCACGCTTCGCCGCCCAGTTCGGCGACCTGCACATCCACCCCATCTACCCCAACATCCCCGAGCAGCCGGAAGTGCTGGTGCTCGACACCGCCGTCACCGACGTGCGCGACAACGCCCTCTGGCACACCGACGTAACCTTCATGGAAACCCCGGCCCTGGGCGCCGTGCTCAGCGCCAAGCTGCTGCCGCCGGTGGGGGGCGACACCCTCTGGGCCAGCAGCAGCGCCGCCTTCGAAGCGCTGTCGGCGCCGCTGCAGCGGATGCTCGAAGGCCTCACCGCCACCCACGACCTGGCCCGCTCCTTCCCCGAGGAGCGCTTCAGCCTGACGGCGGAGGAACGCGAGAAGCTGGAAGCGGCCAAGCGCAAGCACCCGCCGGTGAGCCACCCGGTGGTGCGCACCCACCCGGTCACCGGGCGCAAGGGGCTGTTCGTCAGCGAAGGCTTCACCACCCGCATAAACGAGCTGTCGGCGGCGGAAAGCGACGCCCTGCTGCGCTTCCTCTTCGCCCACGCCACCCGCCCGGAGTTCACCCTGCGCTGGCGCTGGCAGGAGAACGACGTGGCCTTCTGGGACAACCGCATCACCCAGCACTTCGCCGTCGACGACTACCGCCCCGCCCGCCGCGTGATGCATCGCGCCACCATCCTCGGCGACAAGCCGTTCTAAGGGGCTCCCGCCCACCGTCTGTGGGAGCGAATTCATTCGCGAAGCAGCCTGCAAGGCTGCCCTTGGCAACACCGGGGAGCGCTTCGCGCTCCTTTCGCGAATGAATTCGCTCCTACGAGTCGCCCCTGCATGTTTCGGCACCCAGCCGCACCATGGCCGATCCCTGCACGTTCACGTCCGTTCCCTGCAACCAAAGGCCGCACCCGCTGGTCTAGGCTTTCCCCTGTCGGCAGAATGCGCGCCGGCATACCCCTGGAGAGCCCCATGACGGACCGCATCCCCGACCACCTCGACCTGCCCGAACTGACCCTGCGCGGGCTGGTCCTCGGCGCGCTGATCACCCTGGTGTTCACCGCGTCCAACGTCTACCTCGGCCTCAAGGTCGGGCTGACCTTCGCCTCGTCGATCCCCGCCGCCGTGATCTCCATGGCGGTGCTGCGCTACTTCAAGGGCTCGAACATCCTCGAGAACAACATGGTGCAGACCCAGGCCTCGGCGGCCGGCACCCTGAGCTCGATCATCTTCATCCTCCCCGGCCTGCTGATGATCGGCTACTGGGCCGGCTTCCCCTTCTGGCAGACGGCTGCCATCTGCGCCATCGGCGGCATCCTCGGCGTGCTCTACACCATCCCCCTGCGCCGGGTGATGGTGGTGCAGAGCGAGCTGCCCTACCCCGAAGGCGTGGCGGCGGCGGAGATCCTCCGTGTCGGCAGCGGCGATGACGAGGGCGTCGACGGCCAGCCCACCGCCCGTGACAAGAACGAGCCCGGCCTGCGCGACATCCTCGGCGGCGGCCTGGTGGCCGCGGCCTTCAGCCTGTGCAGCAGCGGCTTCAAGGTGCTCGGCGAAGGCATCAGCGTCTGGGCCACCGCCGGGCAGGCCGCCTTCCGCTTCACCACCGGGTTCTCCTTCGCCCTGGTCGGCGCCGGGTACCTGATGGGCATCACCGCCGGCATCGCCATCCTCATCGGCGTGCTCATCTGCTGGGGGGTCGCGGTGCCGCTGCTCACCATCAACGCCACGCCCGCCGAGGGCCAGGCCATCAGCGACCTGGCCACCCAGATGTGGAGTTCCCAGGTGCGCTTCCTCGGCGCCGGCACCATCGGCATCGCCGCGCTCTGGACCCTGGCCACCCTGTTCAAGCCCATGGCCAAGGGCGTGTGGACCTCGCTGCAGGCCGTGCGCGGCAAGGCCGAGGCCAGCACCGCGCGCACCGAGCGCGACCTCTCGGCGCGGGCCATCCTGTCGCTGGCGGGCGTCCTGCTGCTGGCGCTGTTCACCGTGTTCGGCTTCTTCCTCCACGAGGCGGCGCCGGAACTCACCGGCCCGGGCTTCTGGGGCATGGTCGCCGGCTGCGTGCTGTTCGCCTTCTTCTTCGGCTTCCTGATCGCCGCCGCCTGCGGCTACATGGCCGGCCTGGTGGGCTCCTCCAGCAGCCCGATCTCCGGCATCGGCATCATCGCGGTGATCCTCGTCTCGCTGCTGATCCTCGGCATGGGCAGCCTGGAGACCGGCCTGCTGCAACTGGCCGGCGGCAAGGTGGCCATCGCCCTGGCGCTGTTCACCACCGCCGTGGTGCTGGCCATCGCCGCCATCTCCAACGACAACCTGCAGGACCTCAAGACCGGCTACCTGGTCGGCGCCACGCCCTGGCGCCAGCAGGTGGCGCTGATCGTCGGCTGCCTGGCGGGCGCCCTGGTGATCCCGCCGGTGCTCGACCTGCTCTACAACGCCTACGGCTTCGCCGGCGCCCTTCCCCGCGAAGGGATGGACCCGCAACAGGCCCTGGCCGCGCCCCAGGCCACCCTGCTCACGGCCATCGCCAGCGGCATTTTCAAGAACGCGCTGAACTGGAACATGATCCTCATCGGCGTGGTGCTCGGCGTCGCGCTGATCCTCATCGACATCATCCTGCGGCGTACCAGCAAGGCCAGCCTGCCGGTGCTCGCGGTGGGCCTGGGCATCTACCTGCCGCCCACCATCGGCATGACCCTGGTGGTCGGCGCCGTGCTCAGCCGGGTGATCGAGGGCCGCCTGCAGGCCCGCGCCCAGGCCGCCGGGGAAGACCCGGAACGCTACGCCGAGGTGCCGCGCCGCCGTGGGGTACTGCTCGCCTCGGGCCTGATCGTCGGCGAGAGCCTGATGGGCATCCTGCTCGCCGGGCTGATCGGCGGGACCGGCGAGGACGCCCCGCTGGCACTGGTCGAGGCGGGCTTCTCGGGCACCGCGCAGTGGCTCGGCCTGCTGGTCTTCGCCCTGGTGTGCGTAGGCTTCTGCCGTCATGTACTGGGGTCGCAACGCAGTTCCTGAAACGCGTGTGAACCCCTTGGCAAACCTGTTCGTTCCCCCCTTTTCCGGGGGGAACTGTCGCTATGCTGGCTGCCTAACTGGAGTGAGAGTCAACACAGACAGGGCCCGTCAGCCATGAGTGCAGCCATCTACATCGTTCCTGAAAAGCCCCTCGCGGGCATCGATGACTTCGTCAACGGCAAAGCCGTGGCCAGCGTGGACGAGGTCGAGCTCGACGAGCTGTGCAAACGGCTCAAGGTGAAGTCCCTCTGGGCCTTCGTCAGCCAGGACCCGGGCGACTTCGCCGACCTGCTAGAAGAAGGCGACGTGCCGGACCTCGGCGACAGCCTGCCCGACGAGCAGTGGTTCAACGCCGAGGACGGCCTCAAGACCGTGCGCGCCCTGCAGGGCCACCTGGTCACCGAGCCCCGCGCGCTGTCCAACTCCACCGACTTCCTCGAAGACCTCCAGGAGTACGAGTGGGTGCTCAACGCCCTCGCCGAACAGGAAATCCGCTGGCACTTCGCCGTGGATTTCTGAGCCCCGCCCCGCTTCCGTGGGCGGCCTGTAGGGGCGACTTCAGTCGCCAAAAGCTTCGCGAGCAGAGCTCGCTCCCACGGCACAGGTGCCAGGCCCGGCGCCTTTCTGTGGGAGCGAATTCATTCGCGATCCTGCGCATCGCCCTATCGCACAGAACGGTCCCGCAGGAGGGGCGGCCGTGTCCGGCAACAGCATGGGTTTCGCTTCGCTCGCGGAACGCCGCCCGACCCATCCTACGAACTGCACGGCGAACTGTAGGGGCGACTTCAGTCGCCAAGGACGGCGCAGCGGCCCCATGCCCGGGAGGGCAGACCTGCGGCCTGCTGGACGAATGAATTCGCCCCTACACCGATTCCCGCACCTTTCGGCTCCGTAGCCCGGGCTTCAGCCCGGGGATGCGCCCAGTTCCCGCAAGTAGTCCCAGGGATAGATCCCGCGCTCGTGCCCATCGCTGAACACCAGCTGCACGCCGTAGCCCTGCGGGTGGATGGCGGTGAGGCGCACCGCCTCGTCCACCAGCGGTATGGCGCCACGGATGCGCGCAGCCTTGCACTGCGAGCAGGGGCAGGCGCCGCGCAGGCGGGCGTGGCTGATGGCCTGGTGCGCGCCATCGTGCCATTCCAGGGTCAGCCGCCCTTCGCTGCGGGAATTGCGCAGGCCGGACGGGGCGTCCATCAGGCCGCCCCCTGCAGCTGGACCAAGGCGATGCGCACGGCCTTGCGCACCTCCGGATCGCCATCGGCTTCTGCCGCACGCAGGGCCGGCACGGCCCACGCGTCACCCAGCTCGCCCAGGGCCAGCGCAGCTTCCTTGCGCAGGTTGGCGATGCCGTGCACCAGCAGCCCGGCGAGCCCCGGTGCGGCCGGGCGGTGGCGCAGGCGGCCGAGGGCACGGGCGGCGCGCAGGCGCACCTGCCAGTAGCTGTCGTCCAGGGCGGCGAGCAGGGCCGGGCCGGCCTCGTCCAGGCCCACCTTGCCGAGGGTGGTGGCAGCCTCTTCGCGCACCTGCCAGGCCTCGTCGGCCAGGGCCGCGCGCAGGGCCGGCAGCACGCTGGCGTCGCTGGCCAGGCCCAGGGCGCCGGTGGCGGCGCGGCGCACTTCGGTGTCCGGGTCATCGCTGGCCAGGCGCGCCAGGGCCGGCAGCGCATCGCTGCGCTTGAGCCAGCCGAGGATGCCCACCGCCTCGCGGCGTACGCCAGCATCACCGTCCTCCAGGGCCTGCAATGCCGGCGTGGCGGCGGCGTCCAGGCGCAGCTCGCGCAGGGCGCGCAAGGCACTGGTGCGGACGAAAGCGTCGGCATGGCGCACCCAGGGCAGGATCAGCTCGCCCGCATCCAGGCTCTTCAGCTCGCTCAGGCTCTGCGCGGCGGCCAGGCGCACCGGCTCGGCGGGGTCCGCCAGGGCGGCGCAAAGCGCCTGCACCACATCGGGTTCCTCCCAGGCTTCCAGCAGGCGCGCGGCCTCGGCGCGCACCTCGGCGGCCGCGTCGGCCACCAGCGCGTCGGTGAGCCAGGGCAGGCCTTCGGGGTCTTCCAGGTCGGCCAGTTCGATCAGGGCGATGCGCCGCACGCCGGCATCGTCGGCGGCGAGACGCGGCAGCAGGTCGAGAATGTCGGGGTGGGTGGTTTCACGGTCGGTCATAGGGCGATTCGCAAGGGCGGGTGGTCGGTAGGCAGGCCGAGCGGGGTCAGGCGCGGCAGTTCGCGGCCTTCCTCGTGGCGCAGCAGTTCCAGGCAGTGGCGCTTGAGGTGGGTGAAGCCCGGGCTGGTCAGCAGGCTGGCGCGGCGCGGGCGCGGGAAGTCGAGGCGCAGGTCCTCGATGAAGCGGCCGGGGCGCGGGCTCATCACCAGGATGCGGTCGGCGAGGAACAGCGCTTCGTCGATGTCGTGGGTGACGAAGACCACGGTGGTGCGGATGCGCGTCCAGATATCCAGCAGCAGCTCCTGCATGCGCGAGCGGGTCTGCGCGTCGAGGGCGCCGAAGGGCTCGTCCATCAGCAGCAGGCGCGGGCGGTTGATCAGCACCCGGGCGATCTCGGCACGCTGCTGCATGCCGCCGGAGAGCTGCCCCGGCCAGCGCCCGGCGAAATCGGCGAGGCCGACCAGGCGCAGGAATTCGGCGGCCTGGCGGCGCCGCTCGTCCTTGCCGATGCCCTGCATCTTCAGGCCGAAGGCGACGTTGTCCAGCACGCTGCGCCAGGGCAGCAGGGTGTGGTGCTGGAACACCATGCCGCGCTCCGGCGAGGGCCCGCCCACGGCGCGGCCATCCACCTCCAGGGTGCCGGTGCGCGGCCGCAGGTGGCCGGCCAGGGCGCCGAGCAGGGTGGACTTGCCGCAGCCCGACGGGCCGAGGATGCAGACGAACTCGCCGGGGGCGATGGAAAAGTCCAGGGCCTGCACGGCATCGAAGGCCTGGGCCCCCTCGCCGAGGCGGATGGACAGTTGCCGCCCCTCGATGCGGCCGGGTTCGACGGCCTGCTCGAATGCGCTCATCAGGCGTTCCTCCCCGTGCGGTACCAGGGCGTGACCAGGCCGCCGAGGCGCTTCACCAGGCCGCTGCTGCCCATGCCCAGCAGGCCGATCAGCAGCATGCCGACGACGATGTCCGGGTAGTTCTGCAGGGTGTAGGACTCCCAGGTGTAGTAGCCGATGCCGAACTGCCCGGAAATCATCTCGGCGGTGACCAGACAGAACCACGAGGTGCCCATGCCGATGGCGAGGCCGGTGACGATGCTCGGCGCCGCGCCGGGCAGCACCACCTCGCGCAGGATGGCCAGGCGCCCGGCCCCGAGGCTGCGCGCCGAGGCCACCAGGCGCGGGTCGACGCCTTCGACGCCATGCACGGTGTTGAGCAGGATGGGGAACAGCGCGCCGGTGAAGGTGATGAACACCATCGACAGCTCCGCGGACGGGAACATCAGGATCGCCAGGGGGATCCAGGCCACCGCCGGGATCGGCCGCAGCACTTCCAGGGGCGGCAGCAGGCTGTACTCGGCCCAGCGCGAACGGCCGATGGCCAGGCCCAGCAACACACCCAGGACGGCGGCGGTCAGGTAGCCGGCGAACACCCGCGCCAGGCTGCTGGAGAGATGCGCCAGCAGCTTGCTGGAATGCACCAGCTGCCAGGCGGCCTCCAGCACCGCGCCCGGCGTGGGCACGTAGCTGAAGGTGATCAGCCCCAGGTCGAGCCGCGCCGTGGCCGCCAGCTGCCAGCACAGCAGGCAGGCGGCCAGGGAGGCGAGGCGCAGGGGCCAGCGGTAGAAGTGAGTCATGAGGTCCTCCTGTAGGTTGGCGCCAAGCGGAGCGCGGCCCAACATGGCCCTGCCCGGCACCCACCTACGTATTCAACGGCTGGCGACGGCCTGCTTCTGGTTGGCGCTGCTGAAGTCCAGCGCCGTGCCGCCGTTCTCCCGGGCGTAGCGCTCGGCCTGGTCCTTGAGCAGGAAGGCACTCAGCTCACCCTTGTCGTTGCGCACGAACCAGGCCTGGTTGGCCAGCAGCTTGATGCCGCTGTCGGCGGCCTGGGCGTAGATGGCGCGGATGTCCTTGCCCTCCTGTTCCAGCTGGGCCAGGGCCGCCAGCGCCGCTTCCGGCGAGGCGTAGTGGCGCACCTTGTCTTCGCCGCGCACCCAGATCTGCGCCAGGCGCCTGAAGTCGGTGATCGGCTGGCCGGTGGCGGCGTCCTTGGCCACCAGCGGCAGCGGGGCGTAGTTCTTCAGCGCCTTGTCGTAGTCCTGCCCGGCCGCCTGGAAGGCTGCGCGGATGAAGCGGTCGTCGATGAAGGTGCCGGTGTCCAGGCCGCGGTCGGTCTTCTTCAGCAGCTTGAGGGTGTCGATGGAGGTGGCCACCGCCTGGCGGTACTCCGGCTTCCAGGTCAGGTCGCGGGTCTGCAGGCCGAGGGGGCCGTGGAACAGGTAGTTCACCTCGGCCTCGATGCCGGCGACCTTCTCGATCAGCTCGCTGTACTTCTCCGGCTCGGCGGCCAGCAGGCGGTCGGCCTCCAGGCTGGCGCGCAGGTAGGCGGTGACCACTTCCGGGTACTTCTCGGCATAGGCGGCGTCCACCAGCGCGCCGTGGAAGGTCGGTGCCCCGGCCTGGGAGCCGTCGTAGATCTTCCGTGCGAAGCCACGGTTGGGGAACAGCTCGGCGAAGGGCACGAAATCGGCGTGGGCCTCGATGCGGTTGCTGCGCAGGGCGGAACCGGCGATCTCCGGCGGCTGGGCGATGATGCGCACGTCCTTCTCCGGGTCCCAGCCCTGGGCGGCGATGGCGCGCAGCAGCATGCCGTGGGCGGTGGAGGCGAAGGGCACGGAGATGGTCCTGCCCTTGAGTTCGGCGATGGACTGCACGCTCGAGGCAGCCGGCACCACGATGCCGTTGCCGCTGCCCCGGGTGCTGCCCGAGAGCACGCTGATGAACAGGCTGCGCTTGCCGGCATCGAGGTGGGCGACGCCGTTGAAGGAGCCGGGGAAATCGGCCATGGCGCCGAAATCCAGCTTGCCGGCGACCATCTCGTTGGTCAGCGGCGCGCCGCTGGTGAAGTTCTTCCACTCCACCTCGTAGTGGGCGTCCTGGTACTTGCCGTCATGGGGCAGGTACTTCTCCAGCAGGCCCAGCTCGCGGATCAGCAGGCCGCCGGTGGCGCAGTTGATGGTGGTGTCCTGGGTGCCGATGGCGATGCGGATGGTCTCGGCGGAGGCGGACGCGGTGGTGACGGCCAGCGCGAGGCCGGCGATGGTTGCACGTAGGCTCATGGTTCCCCTCGAATCATTGGTCGGGTCGTCGTCTCCGCCACATCGTCGGTGGTGGGAAACGAGGGGTCTTGCAGGCAAGGCGTCCGGCGGCGGGCCGGATGGCGGTCGTTGTTCTTCGATGGTGGAACCGGTCAACGCAGCAGGTAGGGAATCTCCACCTTCACCGCGCCGGTCGGGCAATCCTTCTCGCAGGGCATGCAGTACCAGCATTCGTCGAAGGCCATGTAGGCCTTCTGGGTCGCCGGGTTGATGGCCAGCAGGTCCATCGGGCAGACCTCGACGCACACGGTGCAGCCCTTGTGGGCGATGCACTTGTCCTCGTCGATCGTCACCGGCGCGCTGCTGCGGAAGAAGATTTCCTGGGGTTGAAAGGCCATGTCACGGGTCCTTGGAGCCTTGGGGCTCTCTGTGTTCTTGGATGTAGGGTGGGCTTCAGCCCACCGGGAAAGCCCTGCATGGCGCCATTGGTGGGCTGAAGCCCACCCTACGGTTCAGTGCCGGGTCAGGCGGCCTCGGTCTTCACCCGCAGGCGGTCGTAGGCGCTCTGTTCTTCCGCATCCAGGGCGATCAGGTAGGGCTCCACCGGCTTCTTGAAGCTGGTCATGGCGCCGTCATCGCCCTTCTTCAGGTGGCAGTGGCAGAACCACTCGGCGTCGTTGCGCTCGGGGTGGTCGACACGATGGTGGTACAGGCCCCAGCGGCTTTCCTCGCGGAACAGCGAGGCGCGGGCGGCCATCTCGGCGCAGTCGCGGATCACCGCCACTTCCATGGCGCGCATCAGCTCATGGGGGTTGTTGGCCTTCATATGCCCGAGGTCGCGCTCGATCTCGGCGAAGCGGGTCAGGCCGATCTCCATCTTCCTGGTCACCTTGGGCGGCTGCAGGTAGTCGTTGACCATGCGCCGCAGCTTGTACTCCACCTGGGCCGGCGGCAGCCCGTGCTCGCGGTGCAGCGGCGCGTAGACCCGCTCGCGCTCGCGCTCCACCTGGGCCGGGTCGACGGCGGCGAAGTCACGCCCGGCCACGTAGTCGGCCGCGTTGATGCCGGCGAACCAGCCGTAGGTGAAGGCGCCGAGCATGTAGTTGTGCGGCACGGCGGCCATGTCGCCGGCGGCGTAGAGGCCCTTCACCGAGGTCTCGGCCTTCTCGTTGACCCACACGCCCGAGGCGGAGTGGCCGGAGCAGAAGCCGATCTCGGAGATGTGCATCTCCACCATCTGCTGGCGGTAGTCGGTGCCCCGGCCGGCGTGGAACTGGCCACGGCTGGGGCGCTCGTTGCTGTGGAGGATCTCCTCGATGGTCTGGATGGTTTCCTCGGCCAGGTGGTCCAGCTTGAGGAACACCGGGCCGTTGCCGCCTTCGAGTTCCTGGTGGAACTCCCACATCATCTGCCCGCTCCAGTAGTCGCACTCGATGAAGCGCTCGCCCTTGTTGTTGGCGGTGTAGCCGCCCAGCGGGCCGGTGACGTAGGCACAGGCGGGGCCGTTGTAGTCCTTGATCAGCGGGTTGATCTGGAAGCACTCCAGGTTCGCCAGCTCCGCCCCGGCGTGGTAGGCCATGGCGTAGCCGTCGCCGGCGTTGGTGGGGTTCTCGTAGGTGCCCATCAGGTAGCCCGAGGACGGCAGGCCGAGGCGCCCGGCGGCGCCGCAGGCGAGGATCACCGCCTTGGCGCGGATCACCTGGAAGTCGCCGCTGCGGCAGTCGAAGCCGAGCACGCCGCAGGCGGCGCCCTCCTCGTCGAGCAGCACGCGGGTGGTGACCAGGCGGTTGGTGATGTTCACCCGCGCGCGCTTGAGCTGGCGGTAGAGCACCTTCTTGATGTCGTGGCCCTCGGGCATCGGCAGCACGTAGGCGCCCATGTGGTGGACCTTCTTCACCGCGTAGTCGCCGGTCTCGTCCTTCTCGAACTTCACGCCCCAGCGGTCCAGCTGCTCGATGGTCGCGAAGCTGTGGGTGGCATAGGCGTAGACGGCGGCCTGGTTGACGATGCCGTCGTTGGCCACGGTGATTTCCTTGGTGTACTGCTCGGGCGTCGCGTGGCCGGGGATGATGGCGTTGTTCAGCCCGTCCATGCCCATGCTGATGGCGCCGCTGCGCTTGACGTTGGCCTTGTCCACCAGCAGCACGCGCAGCTCGCGGTTCTTCTCCTTGGCCTTGATCGCGGCCATGGGCCCGGCGGTGCCGCCGCCGATGACGACGATGTCGTATTCCTGCTCCAGGGTGTTCATGCCGGTGCTCCCTTCTGGCGGTCGATGCGCAGGCGGTACTGGAAGGCATCGCCACGGTAGTAGAGGTGCTCGAAGTCCAGCGGCGCGCCGTCGGCGGTGTGGGTCAGGCGCTCGATGCGCATGATCGGCGAGCCCTCTTCCACCTCCAGCGCCTGGGTCAGGTCGCTGTCGGCGAGCACGGCGTCGATGGCGAGGTCGGCGTGGCCCAGGGGGATGCCGCAGTCGTTCTCGAGGATGAGGAAGATGTCGCGGGTGACCAGGTCGGCCTTCTCCAGCTTCTCGCCGACCGCCAGGGGCAGCCAGGTGAGTTCCAGGGACACCGGCTCGCGGTTGATCAGGCGCACGCGCTTGATCTCGATCACCGGGCTGCCCTCCTCCACCTGCAGTCGCTCGGCCACCAGTGCGCTGGCCGGCACCTGCTTGAAGCTGCGCAGGCGGTTGAGCACCTCGTAGCCCATCTGCGTCATGGACTCGGCCAGGCCCTGCAGGGTGGAGACGTTCTGGAAGGCCTTGGGCTTGGCGACGAAGGTGCCCTTGCCGTGGATCTTGAAGATCAGCCCTTCCTTCTGCAGGTCGCCCAGCGCCTGGCGCACGGTGATGCGGCTGACGTCGAAGGCCTTGCCCAGCTCCGCCTCCGAGGGCATGCGGCTGTGGGGCGGGTAGGTGCCATCGAGAATGCGCCCGCGCAGCAGCTCCTTGAGCTGGCTGTAGAGGGGCACCGGGGAGAGGGGAAGCAGTTCGGCCATGTCGTCGTTCGCTCGCGATCCTGACTTGTTATAACAAGTTATGGCGCGAGGATAGCGAGCATAAGCAGCGCTTCGGAAATACCGATATCGAATAAGGTTAGAAGCCGACCCACACCGGTTTGAAAATATTTTTCATTTCCAGGTGAGGTATCTGCCCACGACGTCCGTGTAGGAGGTGGAATGCGATTTATTCGCAAAGAAATCCATCAGCCAGGGGCAGGTCATACCCATGAAGTACAGGACATCGCGGTTGCAGGGTGGCGCGTTCAAGCGCCTCGGTCTGGTTTCGGCGCTGCTCGCCCTCGGCCCTGCCGGCGTGCTGCCGCAGGCCATGGCCGCCGATGCCGAGGCCCCCGCCACCGCGCTGGCCAGCGTGCACGAGTTCGCCATCGCCGCGCAGCCGCTGCCCCAGGCCCTGGCCGCCTTCACCCGGGCCACCGGACTGGCGCTGGTCTACACCGAGGACGCCGCCTACCAGGTCCAGGCCCCGGCGGTGAACGGCCGCATGAGTGCCGAGCAGGCTCTGGCACGACTGCTGGCGGGCAGCGGGCTGAGTTATGCACAGGTCAACGCCGGCACCCTGACCCTGGTGCCCCGCAGCGATGACGGCGCACTGAACCTCGACGCGGTGAACATCAACTCCCGCCAACTGGCCGACGGCAGCTACCAGCCTCCGCCCACCACGCGCCTGATGCGCTCGGAAACCCCGCTGCTGGACATTCCCCAGGCGGTGGCCGTGGTGCCCCAGCAGGCGCTGCTCGACCAGCAGCCGCAGAACCTCGACGACGCCCTGGCCAACGTCAGTGGCATCACCCAGGCCAACACCCTCGGCAGCACCCTGGACGCGGTGATGAAGCGCGGCTTCGGCGACAACCGCGACGGCTCGATCCTGCGCGACGGCATGCGCACCATCCAGGGCCGCAACTTCACGGCCACCGCCGGGCGCGTGGAAGTGCTCAAGGGCCCGTCCTCGATGCTCTACGGCATCCTCGACCCGGGCGGGGTGATCAACGTCATCAGCAAGAAACCGCAGCTGCAGGCCTACCGCGCCATCACCGGCCGCGCCTCCACCTATGGCGACGGCAAGGACGGCAGCGGCGGCACCCTCGACGTGACCGGCCCCCTGGGGGATTCCGGCCTGGCCTACCGGGTGATCGCCGACTACGACGACGCCGACTACTGGCGCAACTTCGGCCACAGCCGCGACAAGACCTTCGCCCCCTCCTTCGCCTGGTACGGCGAAGACACCACGGTGAACCTCAGCTTCGAGCACCGCGAGTACTCGGTGCCCTTCGACCGCGGCACCCTCTTCGTGGGTGGCAAGCCGCTGAACATCCCGGTAGAGCGCCGCCTGGACGAGCCCTACAACGTCACCGAGGGCCGCTCGGACCTGACCATCTTCGACCTCTCACACCAGCTCAGCGAAGATTGGAAGGCCCACTTCGCCTACAGCTACAACCGCGACACCTACGACGACTACCAGGCGCGGGTGACCAGCGTGAATACCACGACCGGAACGGTCGGGCGCCGCCTGGACGGTACCCGTGGGGCTGTGAGCACCGAGCATTTCGCCACCTTCGACCTGGACGGCAAGGTGCAGCTTGGCGGCATGCAGCACGACCTGCTGATGGGCGTGGACCACGAGTACCGCAAGTTCTTCCGCGAGGACCTGATCCGCCAGACCACCACGCGCCGAGTCAGCTACACCAACCCGGTCTATGGCCTCGATCCGATTCCTACCACTGTGTCTGCAGATGACAGCGACCAGACCGATCGCGTGGTCACCCAGTCCGCTTTCTTCCAGGATTCGGTGCACCTCAACGACCAGTGGATCTTCATCGCCGGGGCCCGTTACCAGCTCTACGACCAGCTCGCCGGCCGGGGTCGTCCGTTCAAGAAGAACACCGATATCGATGGCCAGGTGTGGGTGCCCCGGGTCGGGCTGGTCTACAAGATGACCGACGAGCTGTCCCTCTATGGCAGTTACACCGAGTCGTTCAAGCCCAACTCCACCATCGCGCCGCTGACCAACAATGCCTCGATCAACACGGTGGAGCCGGAGGAGGGCAAGTCCTGGGAGATCGGCGCCAAGCTGGACATGCCCGGCCGCATCACCGGCACCCTGGCGCTGTTCGATATCGTCAAGGAGAACGTCCTGGTCACCCAGAACGTGACAGTCAATGGGCGGACCGACACCATCGCCAGCGCCGCCGGCGAAGTGCGCTCCCGTGGCGTGGAGCTGGACCTCACCGGCCAGGTCACCGACAACCTCAGCCTGATCGGCACCTTCGCCCTGCTCGACGCCGAAGTGACCAAGGACCCGAAGCTCAAGGGCAACGAACTGCAGAACGTCGCCAAGCACACCGGCTCGCTTTCTGCCGTCTATGACTTCGGGCCGCTGTTCGAGGGCGATCGCCTGCGCATGGGGGCCGGTGGTCGTTATGTCGGTTCCCGAGAAGGCGATGCGGAGAACACCTTCAACCTGCCGCACTACGTGGTCGCCGATGCCTTCGCCAGCTACGAAACCCCGCTGGGCGACAACCGTCTGAAGCTGCAGCTGAACGTGAAGAACATCTTCGACAAGACCTACTACAGCTCCTCGGTGAACCAGCTCAACGTCTCGGTCGGCGACCCGCGCCTGGTGCAGCTCTCCAGCACCCTGGAGTTCTGAGTACCGGTCCACTCCGCATGGTGGACCGGTGAAGCGGGGTCCACCCTGCATCTGGCATCGCTCCGTGCTCGGGGCATCACCCGTAGGGTGGACGTCGCTTTTTACGTCCACCAGCGGAGCCCTGCCTAACCCCGCAGGGTGGGCCGATGGAGCGAGGCCCAACGCATCGGTGCCGATCCCTTCGCGAATGAATTCGCTCCCACGGAAAAGCCGGAGCCGTGCGTAGGGTGGCGGCTTCGGGCGCGACTGCGGTCAGACGCCGAAACGATCGGTCTCCAGGCCCGCAAGCCCGGCGGGCGTGGCCTCGTCCGCTTCGGTGATGTGGCGGACCATGGCCTGGGCCAGGGGCGAGAGGCTGTAGCCGACGCGGCTGACCACGCCATAGCGGGTGTAGCACTCCTCCAGGTCGGCCGGCAGGTCCACCGGCTGCAACGCCACCAGGGCGCCGTCGCGGAGGAAGGGCGCGAGGTTGC
Organism: Pseudomonas sp. USHLN015; assembly: GCF_037153275.1. Taxonomy (NCBI): domain Bacteria; kingdom Pseudomonadati; phylum Pseudomonadota; class Gammaproteobacteria; order Pseudomonadales; family Pseudomonadaceae; genus Pseudomonas; species Pseudomonas sp. USHLN015. The sequence continues at coordinate 27,406 of NZ_JBBCKP010000007.1, read as the reverse complement.
TCTGGCCGGCGATGCCGATGGCGTCGGAGTTGAGCACCACGTTGAGCAGCGCGTAGCCGTGTTCGCATTCGACGTTGGGGGTGAAGTCCTGGCGGCCGCTGTAGTCCACCAGCACCTTGCGGATGTTCGGGGGGCGGAAGGTGGTGGCCAGCGGGTAGGTGAAGATGTCCGCCGTGCGCACCGCCTCCCGCTGCGCCAGCGGATGGCCGGCGCGGCAGCAGAAGTGCCACTTCTGCGGCTTGAGCTTGTGAACCCGGTAGTCGGGGTCCGCCTCGAAGCGGCGGGTGTCGGCGACGAAGAACTCGATCTCCTCGCTGACCAGGCGCCGGTTCAGGTCCTGCCAGGCGTCCACCTGGAATTGCACCCGCACCTGCGGGAATTCGCCGATGAAGCTTCCCACCGCGCGCGGGATCAGCTGCGCCGCCGGCGCCGGCCCGCTGCCGAAGCGCACCGTCCCCGACTGCAGGCCGTTGAACTGGCCGATCTCGTTGGCCAGGTTGTGCGCGCCGTGCACCAGGCGCCGCGCATGCTCCAGCACCAGCAGGCCCTGCCGGGTGGGGTGCAGCTCCTTGCTCGCGCGGTCCACCAGGCGGCAGCCGGCACTGTGTTCCAGGGCCTGGATGCTGCGGCTGAAGGCCGACTGCGAAAGGTTCACCGCCGCCGCGGCGGCGACGAAGCTGCGGTGTTCGGCGAGGGCCACGAAGTGGCGGAGCTGGCGCAGGTCGATATGCATTTTCTACATGAAAAGATTCGGTGGATTGCAATTGCCGCAGGCGGCCCCCGCTCCTTATAAAGGCAATCTCTTATTCCTCAAAAAACGAAATAAAACTATTGATATGCAATTGATGAATAAGTGATTCGCCACCGCGATTCGGTTCCGCCATACGGAAGTGCTCGCTCGGCTGACCCCCACAGGAGCATGTGCATGAATCGCGTCATCCCGCGCCGCCTCGCCATCGCGAACGGCCCTTCACCGTCCTTCAAACCGCTGGCGATCGCCGTGCTGCTGGCCGCCGCTGGCCTGGCCCAGGCCGAAACCGCCGGCGACGACGCCCCCGCGGCGACCGGCGCGCAGAAGCCCGCCGCCAGCGAGGAAAAGCGCCTCGGTACCGTCACCGTCAATGCCCGCCGCCGCGAGGAAAGCGCCCAGAGCGTGCCCACGCCCATCAGCGTGCTCGGCGCCGAGACCCTGGTGACCCAGCGCATCTACCGCGTGCAGGACCTGCAGCAACTGGTGCCCAGCACCAACGTCGCCTACGTCCACGCCCGCCAGTCGAGCATCTCCATCCGTGGCCTGGGCAACAACCCGGCCAGCGACGGCCTGGAAGGCAGCGTCGGCGTCTACCTGGACAACGTCTACCTGGGCCGCCCGGGGATGGCGGTGTTCGACCTGCTGGACGTGGAGCAGCTGGAGGTCCTGCGCGGTCCCCAGGGCACCCTGTTCGGCAAGAACACCACCGCCGGCGTGCTCAACATCACCTCGCGCAAACCCACCTTCACCACCGAGCGCAGCCTCCAGAGCTCGGTGGGCGAGGACGGCTACTGGCAGACCCAGGGCAGCGTCTCCGGCGGCCTCACCGAGACCCTCGCCGGGCGCCTGTCGGCCTACCGCACCGAAGACGACGGCTACGTGAAGAACCTCTACAACGGCGACGACCTCAACGGCGGCAAGCGCCAGGGCTTCCGTGGCCAGTTGCTGTTCGAGCCGAGCGAAACCTTCAACCTGCGCTGGATCGGCGAATACAACGAGGAGGATTCCAACAACGGCATCCTCAGCCTGTACAGCACCGGCCCCACCATCAACGGCGTCAACCGCTACGAGCAGCGCGCCGCCGCAGCCGGCGCCACACTCGTCTCGGGCAAGGACCGCAAGGTCAACTTCGACTCCGACCAGCAGGTGACGGTGTTCCAGGGCGGCACCTCGGTGGAGGCCAACTGGACCCTGCCCAACGACTTCACCCTCACCTCCATCAGCGCCTACCGCTGGTGGGACTTCACCCCGCGCAACGACGACGGCCTCAACGTCTCGGCAGCGATCAACGCCGGCGTCTCGGTGCGCGACAAGCAGTACTCCCAGGAAATCCGCCTGGCCTCGCCCAAGGGCGACGCCTTCGACTACGTGCTGGGCGCCTACTACTTCAAGCAGGACCTGGATAACCACGCCTTCACCTACTACGGGCCCCAGGCCGACATCTGGAACGGCACGCCCGCCGGCGCCCTGGCCAATGTCACCACCCTGGGCGACGGCCACATCGACACCGACAGCTACGCGCTGTTCGCCCAGGCCACCTGGCACCTCACCGAGCGCCTGGACTTCACCGCCGGCATCCGGGGCACCTACGAGGAGAAGGACGCCTGGGTCGAGCGCTTCGCCCCCACCGGCGGCGCGGCGGTCAGCGGTGCGGCGGCCACCGCGCGCCGGGGCCGGGTCGGGGCCTACGACTCGGGCGATCTCAGCCAGCACAGCTTCAGCCCCTCCGGCCTGCTCGCCCTGAGCTACCAGATCAACCCCGACCTGCTCGGCTATGCCTCGCTGTCCCACGGCGAGAAATCCGGCGGCATCAACCTCACCGTGGCCAGCGCCCCCACTGCCGGCGCCGACTCCCTGCTGGTGGGCACCGAGCGCGCCAACAACGCCGAGATCGGCTTCAAGAGCACGCTGCTGGACCGCACCCTGCTGCTCAACGCCAACCTGTTCTGGACCGAGGTCCACGGCTACCAGGCCAACGCCTACGACGAAGGCACGCGCACCTCCTACCTGACCAACGCCGGCTCGGTGCGCTCGCGCGGCCTGGAAGTGGAGACCACCTGGCAACCGGTGCGCGGCCTGACGCTCAACGCCAACGGCTCGTGGAATGACGTGCGCTACCTCGCCTACAAGGACGCGCCCTGCGCGCCGGAAGTGGGCTTCGCCCCAGGCGCGCCGGCCTCCTGCGACCTCTCCGGGCACCAGGTGGTGGGCGCCTCCAAGTACATCGCCAACCTCAACGGCGAGTACCGCTGGCAGCTGCAGGACCGCATCGAGCCCTACGTCACCGCCAGCTACGCCTTCCGCTCGAAAGCCGTCGGCACCATCGACGACTCCGAGTACGGCCAGATCCCCAGCTACGCGGTGGTCAACCTCTCCGGGGGCGTGCGCCTGGACCAGGGCGACAGCGTGCTCGACCTCTCCCTGTGGCTGAAGAACGCCGGTGACAAGACCTACTTCACCAGCCTGTGGAACTCCGCCAACGGCGGTTATGCCGGTGTCCTCGGAACGCCACGGACCCTCGGTGCCACCGCCCGCTACGACTTCTGAGTCAGCGGGGCTACGCGAGCCCCTTACCCACAAGGAAAGAAACATGAAATTCAACGCACTTGGCCTCGCCGCCGCCCTGGTCGCCGGCCAGGCCGCCGCGGCCCCCAGCGTCTACCCCACCGGGGTGACGATCTACGACCCGGCGCGGGCCTGGAACGGCTACGTGATCTTCAGCGCGCCGGACAAGCAGACCCGCCTCATCGACATGAACGGCAACGAGGTGCGGCGCTGGGAAAACGCCGGCTTCCCCGCCGCGCTGATCGACCCGGCGCTCAACGGCGGCAAGCGCGGCCACCTGTTCGTGCAGCTCGAAGAGGTGAAGGAGCCGAGCAAGCTGGCCTCCGCCGGCAACGGCCTGCGCAACAAGGTGGTGGGCGAGCTGGACTGGGACGGCAAGGTGGTCTGGCAATGGGGCGACAAGGCTCCGGGCGGCGCCGCCCAGCAGCACCATGACCAGCGCCGGCTGGCCAACGGCAACACCCTGGTGCTGGCCAACCGGCTGCACCCGGTGAAGGGCTTCGAGGTGCCCCAGGTGATCGACGACGTGATCTACGAGGTCACCCCCGCCGGCCAGGTGGCCTGGAGCTGGACCGCCTCCGAGCACCTGGAGGAGTTCGGCTTCACCGCCGAGCAGCTCAAGCTGGTGCGCGCCAGCAAGAACCCCGACGTGCTGCACATCAACAACCTCGGCCCGGTGGGCCCGAACAAATGGTTCGACGCCGGCGACCAGCGCTTCCACCCGGACAACCTGCTGCTCGACTCCCGCGAGGCCAACTTCATCGCCATCATCGACCGCCAGACCGGCAAGGTGGCCTGGCGCCTCGGGCCCAACCTGCCCAGGCTCAACCCCTACGCGCCGGCCCAGGTGCCGCGCCCGGTGGACCAGTTCTCCGGCCAGCACGATGCCCACATCATCCCCGCCGGCCTGCCCGGCGCCGGCAACCTGCTGGTGTTCGACAACCAGGGCGAGGCCGGCTACCCGCGCGTGCCGCTGAGCCTGCTGGGCGGCTCGCGGGTGCTGGAGATCGACCCGGTGAAGGGCGAGATCGTCTGGCAGTACAGCGCCGCCGACAGCGGCCAGCCGGGCTGGGCCTTCTTCAGCGCCTTCATCAGCAGCGCGCGGCGCCTGCCCAACGGCAACACCCTGATCGACGAGGGCAAGTTCGGCCGGGTGTTCCAGGTCACCGCCAAGGGCGAGATCGTCTGGGAATACGTCAGCCCCTACTTCGGCAAGGCGCCCCTGGGCAACGCCCGCAGCAACTGGCTCTACCGCGCGCTGCCGGTGCCCTACGACTGGGTCCCGGAAGGCACCCCGCGCTCCGAGCAGGCGGTCACCCCGCCGGCCCTGGACCAGTTCCGCGTCTCCACCCACCCCTGATCACCCCCGCCCCGTGGGAGCGAATCCGTTCGCGATCCGCTCCCGGGGCTTCTCGAAGGACACAGGCCATGAATGCCAAGACCGATACCCCCGAACTGCCCGAAGGCGCCTGCATCACCGCCCGCGTACCCACCCCCGACACCCGCCTGCTGGGCGACGTGGTGGTCAACCCCTACCAGCTGGCGCCGCTGACCGCCGTGATCCGCGATGGCGGGCGCGCCATCAGCGCCGCCCATGTCCGCGTGCTGGGCCGTGGCGAACGCGGCGTGACCCTGGCCTACGAGGTCTCCGACAGCGCGCTCTGGACCCACGGCGGCATCCCGGTGTTCGGCCTCTACCCCGACCACGTCAACCAGGTGGAGGTGACCTACAAGCTCGATGGCGAGCGCATCGTCGAGCATTACCAGGTGTACGCCCCGGCGGTGCGCCTGCCGGTGGTGGCCAGCCAGACCGCCGCGCTGCCGGAGGTGGAGCCGGTGAAGGTCGCGCCCGGCTTCGAGCAGCGCCTGTACCTGTTCAACCACCTGCTGGGCGAGATCCCCGGCGGCCGTGCCTTCAAGTGGAACGCCCTGGGCGGTGCCGCCGAATGGGACCAGGTGGGCAACAACTGGATCGCCGACAGCAATGGCGACGTGCGCTGGTACCTGGACATCGAACGCATCCACGACTCCAACCGCCGCGACGGCCTGGGCGGCACCATGGGCTTCCAGCAGACCCGCGACGGCAAGCTGATCTGGGGCCAGGGCCAGACCTACTCCAAGTACGACCTGCTGGGCCGGCGCATCTGGCAACGCAACCTGCCGGACAAGTTCGCCGACTTCTCCCACGAGATCCGCGAGACGCCCCACGGCACCTACCTGCTGCGGGTCGGCACCAGCGACTACCGCCGCCCCGACGGCAAGCGCGTGCGCTCCATCCGCGACCACATCATCGAGGTCAGCGAGGCCGGCGACGTGCTGGAGTTCTGGGACCTCAACCAGATCCTCGACCCCTATCGCGGCGAACTGCTGGAGACCCTCGGCAAGGCCGCCCTCCAGCTGCCCGCCGGCGTGGAGAAGCAGGATGACACCGCCGCCAACGAACTGCTCGAAGGCGACCTGCCCTTCGGCGACACCCCCGGCGTCGGCACCGGGCGCAACTGGGCCCACGTCAACGCCATCGACTACGACCCCAGCGACGACAGCCTCATCATCTCGGCCCGCCACCAGGGTGTGGTGAAGATCGGCCGCGACAAGCAGGTGAAGTGGATCCTCGCCTCGCCCAAGGGCTGGCCCGAGCGCCTGCGCGCCAAGGTGCTGACCCCGGTGGACGCCCAGGGCCACGCGCTGGCGGAGCAGGACGGCGTCTACGCCGAGGGCTTCGACTGGTCCTGGACCCAACACACCGCCTGGCTCAGCGGGCGCGGCACGCTGACCGTGTTCGACAACGGCTGGGGCCGAAACTTCGCCCCCACCCGGCTCGCCGGCAACTACAGCCGCGCGGTGGAGTACCGCATCGACGAAGCCCGGGGCACCGTCGAGCAGGTGTGGGAATACGGCAAGGAGCGCGGGGACGCGTGGTACAGCCCCATCACCTCGGTGGTGGAATACCGCGCCGACCGCGACACCCAGTTCATCTACTCCGCCTCGGTGGGCTACCTGACCCCGGAGAAGCTCACCACCAGCGTGCTCAACGAAGTGAAATACGGCACCCAGGAGGTGCAGGTGGAGCTCAGGGTCCACAGCCGCCAGCCCGGCAGCGTCGGCTACCGCGCCCTGGTGATCGACCTGGAAAGGGCGTTCTGACTGCCGGCCCAACACGGCGATCTCGAAGGCCTGCGTAGGGTGGACGTCGCTTTTCACGTCCACCAGCGGAGTCATGCCCAACTCCGCATGGTGGACCGGTGGAGCGGGGTCCACCCTACATCCGGCCCCCCACCGCAACAGATCGTTAACTTCGCCGTAACGATCCGCCGCCGGGCTTGATTGATGACCCACCGGTCGCGCTCCTAAGGTTCGCTCCACGACAGCGGAACCCGTGGAGCCTCCAATGACAACGACAATCTCCCCACCGCCGCAATGGTCGCGTCGGCGCGCGGAAAAGCAGCGTCGCCTCGACCAGGTGCGATCCCTCGCCGACGGCGTGGTGCTGCCCGGCGAGCGCATCGTCGCCGCGCTGGAGGCCCTGATCGCCCCCGGCGACCGGGTGGTGCTCGAAGGCAACAACCAGAAGCAGGCGGACTTCCTCTCCCGCTCCCTGGCCAAGGCCGACCCCGGGCGCCTGCACGACCTGCACATGATCATGCCCAGCGTCAGCCGCGCCGAGCACCTGGACCTGTTCGAGCGCGGCATCGCCCGCAAGCTCGACTTCTCCTTCGCCGGCCCGCAGAGCCTGCGCATCAGCCAGCTGCTGGAAGACGGCCTGCTGGAAGTCGGTGCCATCCACACCTACATCGAGCTGTATTCGCGCCTGCTGGTGGACCTGATCCCCAACGTCGCGCTGGTGGCCGGCTTCATGGCCGACCGCCACGGCAACATCTACACCGGCCCCAGCACCGAAGACACCCCGGCCCTGGTGGAACCCACGGCCTTCTCCGACGGCATCGTCATCGTCCAGGTCAACGAGCTGGTGGACGACGTCGGCGACCTGCCGCGCGTGGACATCCCCGCCTCCTGGGTGGACTTCGTGGTCGTAGCCGACAAGCCCTTCTACATCGAGCCGCTGTTCACCCGTGACCCGCGCCACATCAAGCCGGTGCACGTGCTGATGGCGATGATGGCGATCCGCGGCATCTACGAGCGGCACAAGGTCCAGTCCCTCAACCACGGCATCGGCTTCAACACCGCCGCCATCGAGCTGATCCTGCCCACCTACGGCGAGTCCCTGGGGCTGAAGGGCAAGATCTGCCGCAACTGGACGCTCAACCCGCACCCGACGCTGATCCCCGCCATCGAGACCGGCTGGGTGGAAAGCGTGCACTGCTTCGGCACCGAGCTGGGCATGGAGGGCTACATCGCCCAGCGCCCGGACGTGTTCTTCACCGGCCGCGACGGCTCGATGCGCTCCAACCGCATGATGTGCCAGCTGGCCGGGCAGTACGCGGTGGACCTGTTCATCGGCGCCACCCTGCAGGTGGACGGCGACGGCCATTCCTCCACCGTCACCCGGGGCCGCCTGGCCGGTTTCGGCGGCGCGCCGAACATGGGCCACGACCCGCGCGGCCGCCGCCACTCCACCCCCGCCTGGCTGGACATGCGCGCCGAACCCGAGGCCCTGCTGGCACGCGGCAAGAAGCTGGTGGTGCAGATGGTCGAGACCTTCCAGGAAGGCGGCAAACCCACCTTCGTCGAGACCCTCGACGCCGTCGACGTGGCCCGCAAGAGCGGCATGCCCCTGGCGCCGATCATGATCTACGGCGACGACGTCACCCACCTGCTCACCGAGGAAGGCATCGCCTACCTGTACAAGGCGCGTTCCGAAGAGGAACGCCGCGCCATGATCGCCGCCGTCGCCGGGGTCACCGCCATCGGCCTGCGCCATGACCCCAGAGACACCGAGCGCATGCGCCGCGAAGGGCTGATCGCCCTGCCCGAGGACCTTGGCATCCGCCGCACCGACGCCAGCCGCGAACTGCTCGCCGCCAAGAGCATCGCCGAGCTGGTGGAGTGGTCCGGCGGCCTCTACAACCCCCCGGCCAAGTTCAGGAGCTGGTGATGAACGCACTGATCGCACCCAGCACCAGGCTGCCCCTGGCCGAGTGGCTGGCGGACCAGGCCGTCGACGCGCTGATCGACGAGGCCGATCTCTCGCCCAAGCCGGCCCTGGTGGACCGGCGCGGCAGCGGCGCCCACACCGACCTGCACCTGGGCCTGATGCATGCTTCGGCGCTGGCGCTGTGGCCGGCCTTCAAGGCCATGGCCGAAGCCGCCATCGAACTCGGCACAGTCGGCCAGCCGCTGCGCGAGGCACTGGGCCGCATCGGCCGTGAAGGCGAGGCCGCCATGCTCGCCGTCACCGGTGGGGTGAACACTCATCGCGGCGCCATCTGGGCCCTCGGCCTGCTGGTGGCCGCCGCCGCACTGGAGCCGGGCAAGGCCGCGGCCGCCGCCCTCGCCACCCGCGCCGCACGCATCGCCCTGATCGACGACCGCGCCGCGCCACGGCAGGACAGCCACGGCAGCCATGTCGCCCAGCGCTATGGCGCCCGGGGCGCGCGTGAAGAAGCCCAGCTGGGCTTCCCCGGCGTGCTGCTCCACGGCCTGCCGCAGTTGCAGCGCAGCCGCGCCCAGGGCAGCGGCGAGCAGAACGCCCGCCTCGATGCGCTGCTGGCGATCATGGCCGAGCTGGAGGACACCTGCGTGCTCTGGCGCGCCGGCCCCGAGGGGCTCGACGCCATGCAGCAAGGCGCCCGCGCGGTGCTCGCTGCCGGGGGCTGCGCCAGCCTCGCCGGACGGCGCCGGCTGCGCGAACTGGAAACCCGTTTGCTGGGGCTCAATGCCTCGCCGGGCGGCGCGGCCGATCTGCTCGCCGCCTGTTTGTTCATCGACCGAGTCGGGAGCTGACCATGGAAACCCTGTCTTTCGAATTCCCCGCCGGGCAACCCGCCCGGGGTCGCGCCCTGGTGGGCTGCGTCGGCTCCGGCGACCTGGAGGTGCTGCTGGAGCCCGGCCTCGCCGGCCGCCTGTCGATCCAGGTGGTGACCTCGGTGAACGGCAGCGAGCCGCGCTGGCGGCACCTGTTCGAGCGCATGTTCGCCGGCCAGTCGCTGCCAGCGCTCTGCATCGACATCCACGATTTCGGCGCCACCCCCGGCGTGGTGCGCCTGCGCCTGGAACAGGCCCTGGAAGAGGTGACCCATGACTGACCCCGCACGCCTGCTGGCCACCCGCAGCTTCGTCGAACTGGGCGCCCGCCAGCGCGCCCGCGAATTGCTCGACCCCGACACCTTCCGCGAGCTGGTCGGCCCCTTCGACCGCGTCGTCTCCCCCTGGCTGCCGCGCCAGGGCATCGTTCCCCAGGCCGACGACGGCGTGGTGGTGGCCAAGGGCAGCATCGACGGCCAGCCGGCACTGATCGCCGCCATCGAAGGCGCCTTCCAGGGCGGCAGCATGGGCGAGGTCGGCGGCGCCAAGATCGCCGGCGCGCTGGAGCTGGCCGCCGAGGACAACCGCCAGGGCATTCCCACCTGCGCCGTGCTGCTGCTGGAAACCGGCGGCGTGCGCCTGCAGGAAGCCAACCTGGGCCTGGCCGCCATCGCCGAGATCCAGGCCGCCATCGTCGAGCTGCGCCAGTACCAGCCGGTTGTCGGCCTGGTGGCCGGGCCGGTGGGCTGCTTCGGCGGCATGTCCATCGCCGCCGGCCTGTGCAGCCACCTGCTGGTCACCCGCGAGGCGCGCCTGGGCCTCAACGGCCCGCAGGTGATCGAACAGGAAGCCGGCATCGAGGAGTACGACTCTCGCGACCGGCCTTTCATCTGGAGCCTCACCGGGGGTGAACAGCGCATGGCCAGCCACCTGGTGGATGGCTATGTCGCCGACGACATCGACGCCATCCGCGAGGCCGTGCGCGCGCTGCTCGCCGGCCCTGAACAGGCGCAGCCCCGCAGCCGCCGCCACGCCTGGTTCCTCGAACGCCTGGCACGCCTGGGCGATGACTGCGCACACCTGGACGCCGCCGCCGTGCGCGCCCTCTACGCCGGAGAACAGCCATGAGCCGTGGAATGAACTGGTTGCACGCCCTCGCCGGCACGGATGAGCGGGCCGGCTATCCGGCTTCGGTGAAGGTCATCGACGGCGAGGTGGGCAGCCGCGCCGCGCGCTTCATCGCCGTGGTGCCCGACCCGCGCAACCCCTTCCCCCGCGCCCGCAACGGCGAGGTGGGCCTGCTGGAAGGCTGGGGCCTGGCCAAGGCCGTGGATGACGCCATCCAGGCCGATGCCGGGCGTGCCGACAAGCGCGTGCTGGTGGCCGTGGTGGACGTGCCCAGCCAGGCCTACGGCCGCCGCGAAGAAGCCTTGGGGATCCACCAGGCCCTGGCCGGCGCGGTGGACGCCTACGCCCGTGCCCGCCTCGCCGGGCACCCGGTGATCGGCCTGCTGGTGGGCAAGGCCATGTCCGGCGCCTTCCTCGCCCACGGCTACCAGGCCCAGCGGCTGATCGCCCTGGACGATACCGGGGTGATGGTCCACGCCATGGGCAAGGCCGCCGCCGCGCGCATCACCCTGCGCAGCGTCGACGAGCTGGAAGCCCTCGCCGCGACCATCCCGCCCATGGCCTACGACCTGGGCAGCTACGCCTCCCTCGGCCTGCTCTGGGAGCGCCTGGCTGTGGATAACGTCGAGCAGCCCGGCGCCGCTGACCTGGAGCGGGTGCGGGACTGCCTGGTGCGCGCGGTGGCGGACATCGGTACCGGCACCGACCTGCGTGGCCGCCTGGGGGCGGAGAACCGCGCGGCGTCTTCGCGGGTGCGCGAGATGCTGCGGGCGCAATGGTGAGGCCGGGTGGTGAAAACCGAGCCGTGGATCGTTGGGCCGCGCGGCGCGTGGCGCCAACCTACCTGTGATCTGGAGGTGCTGATGGACAACCCACCACGCCCGCACGACCTGCTCTGGGGCCTCGCCCCGGAACAGCTCCCCGCCGATGCCCCGAGCTGGGCGCGCCAGGCGCTCGCCGCCGGCCAGCCGGTGGTGGTGCGGCGCGCCCTCTGCGAGCCGGGCCTGGTTGCCGTGGGCATCCGCGGCGCCCGCCGCGAGCAGCGCCTCGCCACGCTGATGCCGCTTGCCGCCATCCAGCGCAGCATCAGCCCGCACCAGTTGCGTCCGCGCACCGCCGGGCATTGGCCGGCGCTGCGCGCGCTGGTCGAGGTCGCGCCGCTGCTGGAGGCCACGGGCCTGCCCTGGGGCCCCACCGGGAGCGTCGGTTTCGAATTGGCCACAGGCGTGCCGGTGCTGCATGCCGGGAGCGATCTCGACCTGCTGCTGCGCACCTCCGGGCCCTTCGAGCGCCCCCGTGCCCGCGAGCTGCTGGCGCTGCTCGAACGCACCCGCTGCCGCATCGACCTGCAACTGGAAACCCCCTCCGGCGCCATCGCCCTGCGCGAGTGGGCCGGCGATTCCCGCCGCGTGCTGCTCAAGTGCGCCGAAGGTGCGCGCCTTGTGGATAACCCCTGGCAGGCCCTGGAGCACGCGGCGTGAGCAGCCTGTTCGCCTTCCCCGGCCAGGGTGCGCAGCAGGTGGGCATGCTCCACCAGCTGCCGCCCGAGGCACGCGCGAGCCTGGACGAGGCCAGCGCGGCGCTGGGCGAGGACGTGCTGGCACTGGACTCGGGCGAGGCGCTGCAAGGCACCCGCGCCGTGCAGCTGTGCCTGCTGATCACCGGGGTCGCCTGCGCACGCCTGCTGTTGCAGGAGAGCCCGGCGCCGGAGCATGTGGCCGGCCTGTCCATCGGCGCCTACGGGGCGGCGGTGGTCGCCGGCGCCCTGGATTTCGCCGATGCGCTGCGCCTGGTGGCCCTGCGTGGCGAGCTGATGCAGCGGGCTTATCCACAGGGCTACGGCATGACCGCCATCGGCGGGCTCGACCTCGGCACCCTGGAAGCGCTGCTCGCGGAGGCCGAAGGCCCGGTGTTCCTGGCCAACATCAACGCCGACAACCAGCAGGTGATCGCCGGCAGCGATGCGGCCATGGCCACCGTCGCCAAGCGTGCCCGCGCCCTGGGGGCCGGCCTGGCGAAACGTCTGGCGGTCAGCGTGCCGTCCCATTGCCCGCTGCTGGAGGCGCCGGCCCGCGAGCTGGCCAGCGCTTTCGCCGACGTACGGATGCACCGCCCGGTGATCGGCTACCTCAGCGGCACCACGGCGCGGCCGATCCACGACCCCGAGCGCCTGCGCGACGACCTCGCCTTCAACATGTGCCGCGTCGTCGACTGGCACGGCACCCTGCGCAACGCCTATGAGCGTGGCGTGCGCCTGCACATCGAACTGCCCCCCGGTGCCGTGCTCAGCGGCCTGGCGCGGCGCATCTTCGACCCAGGCACGGTGATCGCCTTCCAGGGCACCCGCCGCGATACGCTGGACGCCCTGTTGCGTCGGGAGGTGAGCCGGACCCGATAACCGCCGTGCGCTTCGAAGGACAACAACAAGCAACTTCGACCCAATGCGAGGACAACAACAATGATCATCTACGGTGTGGCCTTCCTGGCCCTGTGCACCCTTGTCGGCCTGTTCATCGGCGAACTCCTGGGCAAGCTCCTGGGCGTACCCGCCAACGTCGGTGGCGTGGGCATCGCCATGCTGCTGCTCATCTTCATCGGCAGCACCCTGCACAAGCGCGGCCTGATGGGCGCCAAGAGCGAGCAGGGCGTGGAATTCTGGAGCGCCATCTACATCCCCATCGTGGTCGCCATGGCCGCCCAGCAGAACGTGCTCGGCGCGCTGTCCGGCGGCCCCATGGCGATCCTCGCCGGCATCGCGGCGGTGGCCCTCGGCTTCGCCATGGTCCCGGTGCTGGACCGCCTCGGCCAAAAGAAACCCGACGCGGCGACCGCCGCTGACGCCCTGAAGCCTCTGCAACGGTGACCGCCATGTACGAATCCATGATGAAAGTGATCGGCGGCTACGGCCTGATCAGCGGCTTCGCCGTCATCGGCGTCACCATGTGGCTGTCCTACTGGCTCTCCGACAGGCTCACCCGGGGCCGCCTGCACGGCTCGGCCATCGCCATCTTCCTCGGCCTGGTGCTGTCCTACGTGGGCGGCGTGATGACCGGCGGGCAGAAGGGCCTGGTGGACATCCCGCTGCTGTCCGGCATCGGCCTGCTCGGCGGCGCCATGCTGCGCGACTTCGCCATCGTCGCCACCGCCTTCGGGGTGAACATCGAGGAGCTCAAGCGCGCCGGCGTGTCCGGGGTGGTGGCGCTGTTCCTCGGCATCGGCACCTCCTTCGTCGCCGGTGTCGGCGTGGCGCTGGCCTTCGGCTACACCGATGCGGTGAGCCTGACCACCATCGGCGCGGGGGCGGTGACCTACATCGTCGGCCCGGTGACCGGCGCGGCCATCGGCGCCAGCTCCGAGGTGATGGCGCTGTCCATCGCCGCCGGCCTGGTGAAGGCCATCCTGGTGATGGTGGCGACGCCCTTCGTCGCGCCCTTCATCGGCCTCAACAACCCGCGCACGGCGGTGATCTTCGGCGGCCTGATGGGCACCTCCAGCGGCGTGGCCGGGGGCCTGGCGGCCACCGATCCGAAGCTGGTGCCCTACGGTTGCCTGACCGCCGCCTTCTACACCGCCCTGGGCTGCCTGCTGGGCCCGTCGCTGCTGTTCTTCGTCATGCGCGCCCTGATGGGCTGACGGGGCCGGCAGGCCGCCGGCCGAGGGCGCCTCCAACGCCGCAGCGCAACGCACCCGGCTTTTCGACAGCCTGCTAGGTCGGGGCCGAGCTTTGGTTTAGCATCCCCGCTCTCGTCGGGGCGCGGCGGCCCGCCGGGGCGCCGCGCCGTCTTCGTCCCACCCAGCCTGGTCGTCCCGATGCCCGTACTGCGAGCCCGCCTGCTCATCCCGCTACTGCTCCTGCCCGGCCTGGCCCAGGCCGCCGAGATCGACGGCGCCAGCCTTAGCCTGCTCTGGGCGCTGCCGTTCGCCGGCATCCTGCTGAGCATCGCGCTGCTGCCGATCATCGCCGGTGACTTCTGGCACCACCATTTCGGCAAGATCACCGCCGGCTGGACGTTGCTGTTCCTGGCGCCCTTCATCGCCAGCTTCGGCCCCCACGCGACCCTGGCCATGGGCATGCACGTGCTGTTCGCCGAATACCTGCCCTTCATCGTGCTGCTGCTGGCGCTGTTCACCATCTCCGGCGGCATCCTGGTGCAGGGCAACCTGCACGGTTCGGCCTGGCTCAACACCCGGCTGCTCGCCCTGGGCACGCTGCTGGCCTCGGTGATGGGCACCACGGGCGCGGCCATGCTGCTGATCCGCCCGCTGCTGCGCGCCAACGACAACCGCCGGCACAACGCCCACGTGGTGGTGTTCTTCATCTTCCTGGTGGCCAACGTCGGTGGCGGGCTCACGCCGCTGGGCGACCCGCCGCTGTTCCTCGGCTTCCTCAAGGGCGTGGACTTCTTCTGGACCCTGAAGCACATGGCCTTGCCGGTGCTGGCGATGGCGCTGCCGTTGCTGGCGATTTTCTACCTGATCGATCGCTACCTCTTCAGCCGCGAGGACGAACTGGCTCCCGCCGACCCCACCCCCGATACGCCGCTGTACGTGCACGGGCAATTCAACTTCCTGCTGCTGGCCGGCGTGGTCGGTGCGGTGCTGCTGTCGGGGGTGTGGAAGCCGGGCGTCGGCTTCGAGCTGCCCGGCATCCGCGTGGAGCTGCAGAACCTGGTGCGCGACGGCCTGCTGCTGGCCCTGGCGGGGTTGTCGCTGTGGCTGACCCCCGGCTGGGCGCGCAAGGGCAACGAATTCAACTGGGGGCCGATCGTCGAGGTGGCCAAGCTGTTCGCCGGGATCTTCATCACCCTCACCCCGCTGATCGCCATCCTCCGCGCCGGCCACGACGGGCACCTGGCGGCGGTGGTCGCCGCCGTCACCGGGGCCGATGGCCAACCGCTGGACACCATGTATTTCTGGATGACCGGGGTGCTCTCCAGCTTCCTCGACAACGCGCCCACCTACCTGGTGTTCTTCAACCTCGCCTCCGGCGATGCGCGGGTGATGATGGAGCAGTTGCCGCAGACCCTGCTGGCGATCTCCATGAGCTCGGTGTTCATGGGCGCCATGACCTACGTCGGCAACGCGCCGAACTTCATGGTCAAGGCCATCGCCGAGCAGCGCGGCGTGAAGATGCCAAGCTTCTTCGGCTACCTGCTCTGGTCCTGCGCCGTGCTGCTGCCTCTGCTGGCGGTGCTGCAGTGGGTGATGCTGTAAGGAAGCCGCGGGTTTTCCCGGGCTGAAGCCCGGGCCACGTCTCTGCTGCCCTCACCCCCCGCGCGCCAGGCTGTACATCCGGCACTCGGCCAGCAGCGCCAGCAGGTTCGGGTCGCGCTCCTTGGCCTTGAGGAAAACCACGCCTATGTGCTGCTGCAGGCGGTAGCGCGCCTGCAGCGGGATGAGCTTCACGCGGTTCTCGTACACCGCGGCGATGCGCCCGGGCAGCAGGGCGTAGCCGACCCCGGAGCTGACCATGCTGAGCAGGGTGAAGATGTCGTTCACCTGCATGGCCACCTTCGGCTCGAAGCCCGCCTGCTCGAACACCCGGCCGCCATCGCGGTGGGTGGCGAAGCCCTGGGTCAGGGTGATGAAGGTGGAGTCGGCCAGGTCCGCCAGGTCCACCTCGGGCTGGCCGGCGAAGGGCGAGTCGGTGGGCACGGCGAGGAAGATGTCGTCGGAGAACAGCGGCAGCTGCTCGCAATCGGCATCGCTCACGCCCTCGTCGAGGGACACCAGGATGGCGTCCAGCTCCATGTTCTTCAGCTTGTAGAAAAGATCGACGTTGGAGCCGAGGATCAGGTCGATGTTCAGCTCGCTGCGCCGCAGCTTCAGCCCCATGATCAGCTGCGGCACCGTCTTCACCGTCAGCGAATAGAGCGAGCCGAGCTTGAAGCGCTCGGCCGAGAAGCCTGCCGCTTCACGGGTCAGGCGCACCGTCTCGAGCACGTCCTGCACCAGCTTCTGCGCGCGCTCCTCCAGCACGAAGGCGCTCTCCAGCGGCGTCAGGTTGCGCCCCTCGTGCTTGAACAACGGGCAGCGCAGGGCGCTCTCCAGGGAGTGGATGGCGCGGTGCACGCTGACGTTGCTGGTGTTCAGCTCCACCGCCGCGCGGGAGAGGTTGCCGCTGCGCATGAAGGCGAGGAAGGTCTGCAACTTCTTCAGGGTGAGTTCGTCGTCGATCTGCATGGCACCGCGTCCGGGTGGCTGGAGCGAAGAGGCCATCCTACAAGCTCGCGCCCGCGAACCCGATGGGACCTTTAGTGAATAAGCTAATAATGCATAAGCAAATAAATTCTTATTCCTTAACAGATATATGAGCAGCCCCTAGACTCCCCTTCGTCGAAACATTGCACGGAGGGCTCGCCATGCGCAGCCAGGCCATTCGCTACCTGATCCTGCCGGGATGGCAGGGCTCGCCAGACGAGCATTGGCAGAGCCATTGGCAACGCACACTGCCCAACGCCAGCCGCGTCGAGCAGGCCGACTGGGACCTGCCCGAGCGCAAGGACTGGGTCACGGCGCTGGAGCGCGCCATCGACGCCGAGCGCACACCGGTGATCCTCATCGCCCACAGCCTGGGCTGCGTCACCGTCGCCCACTGGGCCAGGGAGGCCGACCCGGATGTACTGCGCCGGGTGCGTGGCGCGCTGCTGGTGGCGCCGGCCGACGTCGAGCGCCCCGGCTGCCCCGAGCCGCTGCGCGGTTTCGCCCCCATTCCCCAGGCATCGCTGCCCTTCCCCACGCTGCTGGTGGGCTCGGACAACGACCACGCCGCCAGCACGCCGCGCGCGCTGGAACTGGCCCGCCACTGGGGCGCCGAGCCGGCCATCCTCGCGGGCGCCGGGCACATCAACGTGAAGTCCGGCCACCACCTCTGGGAGCAGGGTTTCGCCTACCTCTACCGCCTGCAGGGGCGCATCGAGCAACTGGCCCGCAAGCGCGCCTGAGAACCTGCCCGGGATCGGCTGCGCGTCGGAACAACTGCGTTGAAAACGGCTTCGGGCTCGCTCATTTGCAGCTCGTGGACTCCACCCCCCGGCTGTTTTCGCCTTGTTCATCCCCAGCGCGCTCGACCCTGAACAGGCTCATTCTTCAATGTGACGCCAGGGCCCGCTGCTTCGCAGCCAGGCCCGGCGGGAGATTTCGTCCATGACCCAGGAAAAACCCGGCCAACCGCTGCTGAGCTTCGCCGACGCCGACCGCAGCCCCCTGAGCATCCGCGCCCGCGCGCTGGTGTTCGTCGATGCCCGCTCGCGGCGCCTGCGCGAGGAGGTCGAACAGTTGGCTCCGGCCGCCGTGCCGGTGCTTATCCAGGGCGAGACCGGCACCGGCAAGGAGCTGCTGGCGCGACAGATCCACAAGGGCAGCGAGCGCCCGGGGCTGTTCGTGGCGGTCAGCTGCAGCGCCATCAGCAAGGTCTACGCCGAGGCCGAACTCTTCGGCCACGCGCCCGGTGCCCACGCGGGCTCGGCCAGCAGCCGCGCCGGCTGGTTCGGCTCGGCCAACGGCGGCACCCTCTACCTGGACGAGATCGGCGACCTGCCGCTGCCCTTGCAGGCCAAGCTGCTGGCGGCCCTGGAGAGCCGCGAGGTGATCCGCGTCGGCGCCGCCCAGCCCACGCCCGTGGACGTGCGCCTGGTGGCCGCCACCAGCATCGACCTGGCCAAGGCGGTGGCCGCCGGCAAGTTCAACGAGCGCCTGTACCAGTACCTGGACGAAGGCCGGGTCGAGCTGCCGCCACTGCGCGAACGCCCGGACGACATCCTGCCGCTGGCCGAGTACTTCCTCGGCATCTACGCCCAGCGCCTGGACCTGCCGCTGCCGCTGATCAGCACCGCCGCCCAGGCGGCGCTGGAGAGCTACCCCTGGCCGGGCAATACCCGCGAGCTGGAGAACAGCGTGCACTTCGCGCTGCTGGTCAGCGATGGCGAGGAGGTGCTGCCGCAGCACCTCAACCTGCCGCCCGCGCCGAGTTATGCACAGCTCGCCCTGCAACTGCGCCAGCTGGCCGCCAACGATGTGGATAACCTGCGGCAGCTGTTCGCCGAGGTGCTGGCGGGGTAGGGCGTCGAGAGGGCAAGGGGTGGATCGGTGCGACTCACCCGGAGGCAGGCCCTAGCCGTGCAGGTGGAACAGCTTGTGCACGATGCGCCAGCGGCCGTCGATCTTCAGCAGCGAGAGGTAATCGGTGAAGTCCAGGCCGGCGTAGACGTCGGTGACCTTGGCCAGGGCGGTGTCGCCGGTGAGGTCCAGGGACTCCAGCCGCCACACCGGCGCTTCGCCCTCGGCCACCACCGGGCCCCTGGCCTGCAGGTCGGCGATGAAGGCCTCCGGCGAGAGCCACTGCAGGTCCGGGCCGAAGTGCCCGACGATTCGGCTGTCGGGGTGGAAGGCGCTGCGCAACAGCGTCGCGTCCGCCCGCACCATGCCTTCCACGTAATCCCGTACCACCGCCTCGATGGCCTGGCGTTCCGCTTCCATGTCCGTGCTCCAGTTGCGTGGGAAAGGCCAGAGCCTAGCCCGCCCGGGCCGATCCCGCAGCTCCCGGGGTTCCGTACCGCGAACCCTCCCAACCGTCATCACGCAGGTGCGGCTCATACCGCCCGCAGGATGGGCTGAGCTATGCGAAGCCCATCGCGCCGATGCACGGCGCGCGGCTCGGAGCTGGACGGTGGATCGGAGAAGCGCGATCCACCCCACGGACGCTTCATCTCGCGGGGCCTGGATCAATGAATCCGCCCTGCCTCCTTCAGCCGCTCGCGGGTGGCGCGCAGGCGCGGCAGGGGCAGGCACACCAGCAGGGTGGCGACCAGCACGGCCCCGCCCATCAGCGGCAGGTTGGCCAGGCCCATCCCGGTGCTCAGCCACAGGCCGCCGACGAAGGCGCCGCTGGCGTTGCCCAGGTTGAAGGCCGCGTGGCTGAGGGTGGCGGCGAGGCTGGCGGATTCGCCGGCCTGTTCCACCAGCAGCAACTGCAGCGGCGAGGAGATGGCGAAGCTCGCCACGCCCCAGAGGAACAGGCAGGCCAGCGCCAGCACCGGCACCTGGGCGAAGACGAACAGCCCCACCAGGCACAGCGCACTCACCGCGAAGGCCCCGGGCAGGGCGAAGCGGAAGCCCTTGTCCGCCAGGCGCCCGCCCAGCAGGTTGCCGAGGGTCAGGCCGATGCCGAACAGCAGCAGGGCGAAATTGGCGTGCTCCGGGCTGAAGCCGGAGACATCGCGCAGCAGCGGGCTGATGTAGGTGAACACGCCGAACAGCGCCACCGACGACAGGCTGCACACCCCCAGCGCATGCAGCACCGGACGCCGGAAGATGCCGTCCCAGGCACCGGCGGCATTGGGCTGCGGCCTGGCAGTGGCCGGCAGCCAGAGGAACTGCGCCAGCAGCGTCAGCAGGCCCAGGCCCGCCACCACCATGAAGGTCACCCGCCAGCTGGTGGCCTGGCCCAGCCAGGCGCCGGCCGGCACCCCGAGCACGTTGGCGATGGTCAGCCCGCTGAGCACCAGCGCCATGGCCGAGGCGCGGCGATGGGGTGGTGCCAGCTCGGCGGCCAGCAGGGTGGCGCAGCCGAAGAAGCCGGCATGGCTGAAGGCGGTGAACATGCGCGCCGCCAGCAGCCATTCGTAGCTGGGGGCCAGGGCGCAGGCGAGGTTGCCCAGGGCGTAGGCGCCCATCAGCCAGAGCAGCGCCTGGCGCCGTGGCAGGCGCCCCAGCAGCGGGCCCAGCAGCGGCGCGCCGATGACCACGCCCATGGCGTAGGCGCTGACCAGCAGGCCGGCGTCGGAGAGGCTCACGGAGAGGTCCTGGGCCACCTCGGGCAGCAGGCCCATGATGATGAATTCACTGCTGCCGACGACGAAGCCGCCAAGGGCCAGGGCGAGCAGGGGGAGGGAGAGGAGGGTCGAGGGATTCATGGCAAGAGGCAGGGCTTGTTGCGAGGGGGCGCGGATTCTACGCGCTTTCCCGGGCGATGACCTGGCAGTCGAGCAGATTCAGGCGCTCCACCTCGCCCTCCACCGGCAGCACGCCCAGCGCCTCCAGCACGCGAGTGGCGGCGCGCTCGCCGATCTCCAGCGCCGGCGGGCGGATGGTGGTGAGGCTGGGCAGCAGCATCTCGGCGAACGGGTAGTCGCCAAAACCCATCACCGCGCAGTCGCCCGGCAGGTCCAGGCCCGCACGCTGGCCGGCGAGCAGGCCGCCGGCGGCGAGGTTGTCGTTGGCGAAGATGATCGCGTCCGGCCGTGGCGAGCGCTTCATCAGCGCCTCCATGGCCTGCTTGCCGGCCTCGAAGGGTGCCAGCCCGCTGCTGGGCACGAAGACCCAGGGCTCATGGCCGGCGGCGCGCAGGGTGTCGGCATAACCGTCGCGGCGGTCCAGGGCGCTGAAGTCGCCGGCGGCGCTGTTCTGCACGAAGGCGATGCGCGTGTGCCCCTTGTCCAGCAGGTAGCGGGCGGCGGCGACGCCCACGTTGCGGTGGAGGAACCCCACCTGCATGGGCGCGCGTTCGGGCTGGTAGTCCCAGACCTCGACGACCGGAATGTCCGCCTCGGCGAGCATCTTCTCGGTGCCGGGGCTGTGGAAATGACTGGTGACCACCAGGGCCGCCGGCGACCAGCCGAGGAAGGCGCGCACGGCACTCTCTTCCTGTTCCTCGGAGAAGTAGCTGGAGGCCAGCAGCAGCTGGTAGCCGTGACGCGCCAGGGTGTCGCTGAAGCCCTGGATCGTGTTGGCGAAGATCGGCCCGGAGATGTTGGGGATGACCATGCCGACGATGCGCCCGCGCGCCGAGGCCAGGCCGCCGGCCACCAGGTTGGGCACGTAGCCCAGCTCGGCCACCGCCGTTTCGATGCGCCCGCGCAGTTCCTCGGAGACCTGCTCCGGCTGGTTGAAGTAGCGCGACACGGTGATGGCGGAAACGCCGACGCGCTCGGCCACGGCGCTGAGGGTGACGCGTCCCGCGCCTCGGCGCTTGCGGGGGCTGCTCATGGATTGACCATCCTTGTAGGCATATAAAAGTAATTTTTAATTATTTGACGATCTATTGGCGTCGCTCGGATACTGGCGATGTTAGCGCTAACAAACAACGGCTGTCTGCCTTTTTGCTGCCACTCGCACGAGCGAGACCAGACCGCGACAGCCCACAAGGAGCCTGCCAAGTAGCAGGCACGTCTGGTCTCCGCAGGGCAGTGAAACGAGCATGAGCATCCACAGCAATCCGGCCGCACCGCGCGGCCTTCGCACCTCCCACGGCGGGCGCCGCAGCCCGCTGGCCATCGGCATCCTCCTGGCGGCGCTGGGGAGCGCCGCCGGGGCCGCCGAGCGCACCCCCGACAGCACCGCCGACGGCCAGAAGGCCGCGCCCACGCTGAAGACGGTGACCGTCACCGCCACCCGCCGCGAAGCCAGCCTGCAGGACGTGCCGGTGGCCGTCTCCGTGGTGCAGGGCGAGCAGCTGGAGCGCGACAACCGCAACAACGTCAGCGCCATCGTCCAGCAGGTGCCGACCCTCAACTACCGCACCGGTGCCTCCAACAAGGACACCTCGCTGTTCATCCGCGGCGTCGGCACCATCTCCACCTCGCCGGGGGTCGAGCCAACGGTGGCCACGGTGGTGGACGGCGTGGTGTTCGGCCGCCCCGGGCAATCCACCCTGGACCTGCTGGACCTGGAGCGCATCGAAGTGCTGCGCGGCCCCCAGGGCACCCTGTTCGGCAAGAACGCCTCGGCCGGTGTGCTCAACATCGTCAGCCAGGACCCGCCCGAGCAGGGCCACGGCTACGTGGACTACTCGCACTTCGGCGGCGGCAACGAGAACCGCCTGCGCTTCGGCATCGGCGGACGCCTGAGCGACACCCTGAAAGGCTCCCTGAGCACCCTGCTGGGGCGCTACGACGGCAACGTCGAGAACGTCGCCAACGGCCATGACGTCAACGGCTACGACCGCAAGGGCGTGCGCGGCAAGCTGGTGTTCGAGCCGGACGACGCGCTCAAGGTGACCCTGATCGCCGACCGCATGGAGGGCGAGGACACCCTGCCCAGCGGCGTGATCACCTCCACCAGCAGCGCGGCCTTCGCCAGCGCCCTGCGCCCGGTGGTGCCGAGCGACCACAACCGCGACATCCGCAGCGACTACAAGACCTACGTCGAGGACACCAACAGCGGCCTGTCCGGGCAGGTGGACTGGAAGCTGGGCGACTTCAACCTCACCTCCATCACCGCCTGGCGCGGCTGGGACAACACCCAGTACCAGGACGGCGACCGCTCGGCGCAGCTGCCGTTGACCGCCTCCCACGACAAGGGCGAGGTGGACTACGACCAGTACTCCCAGGAGTTCCGCCTGGCCTCGCCCAAAGGCGGCTTCAACGAATACGTGGTCGGCGCCTACTACTTCCATGGCCGCTCCGAGGAGACCTACCGGCGCCTTTCGGTCAACGGCGGCACCCCCAACAGCGGCCGCGCCGACTACAGCGTGACCAACGACAGCCTCGCGCTGTTCGGCGAGAACACCTTCAACCTCACCGACGACTTCCGCGCGCTGTTCGGCCTGCGCTGGACCCACGACGACCTGGAGTACGACCACCGCCGCACGTCCACCTCCGCCACCGCCGTCACCGGCATCCAGCCCTCCACCGCAAGCTCAGGCTCGGTGGACGAGGACGGCTGGTCCGGCCGCGCCGGCCTGCAGTACGACTTCAGCGACGACCTGATGGGCTACGCCACCTACTCGCGCGGCTACAAGGGCCCGGCCTACAACGTGTTCTTCAACATGCAGCCGCGCGACACCGGGGCGCTCAAGCCGGAGACCTCCGACTCCTACGAGCTGGGCCTCAAGGCCACCGCCCTGGACAAGCGCCTGAGCGCCAACCTGGCGGTGTTCCACACCGACTACGACGACTACCAGGCGAACTTCTTCGACACCGTGGCCAACCAGGTGGTGACCCGCCTGATCAACGCCGGCAGCGTGAAGACCCAGGGCGTGGAGCTGGACACCAGCTTCCAGGCCACCCGCCAGCTCAAGCTGTCCGCCGCCCTGGCCTACACCAAGGCGCGGGTGGACCACTTCAACTGCCCGCCCGGCGCCGCCGCCACCTGCGACATCGACGGCGGCCGCTTGCCCTTCACCCCGGACTGGAAGGCCTACGTGCGCGCCGACTACAGCATCCCGCTGGACAACGGCCTGGATGTGGAACTGTCCACCGACTACAGCTGGCAGGACGAGGTGCAGTTCAGCCTCGACCAGAACCCGGACACCGTGCAGGACACCTACGGCATCTGGAACGCCAGCATCGCCCTGGCCGACTACAACGCCGGCTGGCGCGTGGCGCTGCTGGGCAAGAACCTCGCCGACACCTCCTACGCCCAGTCCCTGGCCAGCGGCGGCAGCTACATCTACCGCGCCGTGCCGCGCGACGACGAGCGCTACTTCGGCGTCCAGCTGCGCAAGGATTTCGACTTCTGACCCGCGCCTGCGTGCAGGAACCGCCCGAGCCGCCGCAGAGCGGCCGGGCGGCACCCCCACCGACCCCGGTAACGACACCATGACCCGATCCCGACAG
Source organism: Pseudomonas sp. USHLN015 (assembly GCF_037153275.1). Lineage (NCBI taxonomy): Bacteria > Pseudomonadati > Pseudomonadota > Gammaproteobacteria > Pseudomonadales > Pseudomonadaceae > Pseudomonas > Pseudomonas sp. USHLN015. The sequence continues at coordinate 3,484 of NZ_JBBCKP010000007.1, read as the reverse complement.
CTCTCCCTCGGCGCCTTCCTGATGGCCACCGGTCACCACGTGGCCGCCTGGCGCCACCCGGACGTTCCCGCCGACACCCTCGACTTCGCCCAGTACAGACACCTGGCACGCATCGCCGAAGCGGCGAAGTTCGACGCCCTGTTCGTCGCCGACAGCGTCGCCGCGCCCACCGGCGACATCGCCAGCCACATGGCCCGCTCCACCTACTTCGAACCCCTGACCCTGCTCAGCGCCCTGGCCGCCGTCACCGAGCGCATCGGCCTGGTGAGCACCGTCACCACCAGCTACAACGAGCCGTACCACGTGGCGCGCAAGTTCGCCTCGCTGGACCACATCTCCGGCGGCCGCTCGGGCTGGAACCTGGTGACCTCCGACGCCGCCGCCGAGGCGCTCAACTTCAACCGCGAGGCCCACCTGGGCCACGCCGAGCGCTACGCCCGCGCCCGGGAGTTCCATCAGGTGGTCACCGGCCTGTGGGACAGCTGGGAGGACGACGCCTTCCTCCGCGACAAGGCCAGCGGCCAGTACTACGACCCGGACAAACTCCACGTGCTGGCCCACCAGGGCGAGCACTTCCGCGTGCAGGGCCCGCTCAACGTCGCCCGCTCGCCCCAGGGCCGCCCGGTGGTGGTGCAGGCCGGCTCCTCGGAGACCGGCCGCGAGCTGGCCGCCGAGACCGCCGACGTGGTGTTCACCGCGCAGACCTCCCTGGCCAAGGCCCAGGCCTTCTATGCCGACCTCAAGGGGCGCCTGGCCAGGTTCGGCCGCCGCGAGGACGAGCTGAAGATCATGCCCGGCGCCTTCGTCGTCGTCGGCGCCAGCGAGGCCGAGGCGAAGGAGAAGTTCGAGCAGTTCCAGGCGCTGGTGGAGCCCCGCGTCGGCGTCGCCCTGCTGGGGCGCATGCTCGGCAACTTCGACCTCTCCGAATACCCGCTGGATGGCCCGCTGCCCGAGCTGCCGCTGACCCAGGACGGCCAGCAGAGCCGGCAGAAGCTGCTCACCGAGCTGGCCGGCCAGGAGAACCTGACCCTGGCCCAGCTCGGCCGGCGCATCGCCGGCGGGCGCGGCCACCACAGCCTGATCGGCACCCCGGCACAGATCGCCGACGAGCTGCAGGCCTGGTTCGAAGGCCGCGCCGCCGATGGCTTCAACGTGCTGGTGCCGCACCTGCCGGCCGGCCTGGAGGACTTCGCCACCCAGGTGGTGCCGGAGTTGCAGCGCCGCGGCCTGTTCCGCACCGAGTACCAGGGCCGCACCCTGCGCGAACACCTCGGCCTGGCGCGGCCGGCGAACCGCTTCGCCCGCCCTGCCTGACATTCACCGGGGCCCCGCGCCAGCGCGGCCCCGACAACCTGAAGCGAGACACTTCCATGACCTATATCGCCGCCCCCGACCGCTACGAGCGCATCCCCTATCGCCGCGTCGGCCGCAGCGGGCTGGTGCTGCCGGCCCTGTCCCTGGGGCTGTGGCACAACTTCGGCGACGCCACGCCCCTCGACACCCAGCGCGCCCTGCTGCGCACCGCCTTCGACCTGGGCATCAACCACTTCGACCTGGCCAACAACTACGGCCCGCCCTACGGCAGCGCCGAGATCAACTTCGGCCGCCTGCTCAAGGAAGACTTCCGCGCCTACCGCGACGAGCTGGTGATCTCCACCAAGGCCGGCTGGGACATGTGGCCCGGTCCCTACGGCCAGGGCGGCAGCTCGCGCAAGTACCTGCTCGCCAGCCTCGACCAGAGCCTGGCGCGCATGGGGCTGGACTATGTGGACATCTTCTATTCCCACCGCTTCGACCCCGACACGCCCCTGGAGGAAACCGCCGGCGCCCTGGCCAGCGCGGTGCAGCAGGGCAAGGCGCTGTACGTGGGCATCTCGTCCTATTCGGCGGGCAAGACCCGCGAGCTCGCCGCGCTGCTGCGCGAATGGAAGGTGCCGCTGCTGATCCACCAGCCGGCCTACAACCTGTTCAACCGCTGGGTGGAGAAGGACCTGCTGGCCACCACCGAGGAACTGGGCACCGGCGTCATCGCCTTCACCCCGCTGGCCCAGGGCCTGCTCACCGACAAGTACCTCACCGGCGTACCGGCGGATGCGCGGGTCAACCGCCCCGGCGGCGCCTCGCTGCGCCCGGAGCACCTGGCCGAGGCCAACATCGCCCGCGCTCGCGCCCTTGCGGAGATCGCCCGGCGCCGGGGCCAGAGCCTGGCCCAGCTGGCGCTGGCCTGGACCCTGCGCGATGCACGGGTGACCTCGGCGCTGATCGGCGCCAGCCGCCCGGAGCAGATCGTCGAGAACGTCGCCGCCCTGGACAACCTCGCCTTCAGTGCCGAGGAGCTGGCGGAGATCGACCGCCACGCCGTGGAAGGCGGCATCAACCTCTGGGAAAAACCCTCCACCGACTGGCAGGCCTGAGCATGCAACGACTTCGACTGGGCGCCGCGTTGCTGGCGCTGCTGGCCCTGGCACAGGGCGCCCTGGCCGACCCCTCGACCCTGCGCATCGGCTACCAGAAGGGCTCCGCCAGCCTGGTGCTGGCCAAGGAGCACGGCCTGCTGGAGCAGCGCTTCCCCGCCACCCGGGTGCAGTGGATCGAATTCCCCGCCGGCCCGCAGATGCTCGAGGCGCTCAACGTCGGCAGCCTGGATGTGGGCTCCACCGGCGACATCCCGCCGATCTTCGCCCAGGCCGCCGGGGCCGACCTGCTCTACGTCGGCGCCGAACCGCCCAAGCCCCAGGCCGAGGTGATCCTGGTGCCGGAGGGCAGCCCGATCCGCTCGGTGGCCGAGCTCAAGGGGCACAAGGTGGCCTTCCAGAAGGGCTCCAGCGCCCACAACCTGCTGCTGCGCGCGCTCAAGGCGGCGGGGCTGTCCATGGCCGACATCCAGCCGCTGTTCCTCACCCCGGCGGATGCCCGCGCTGCCTTCGAGCAGGGCAGCGTGGACGCCTGGGCGATCTGGGACCCCTACTACTCGGCCATGGAACTGGAGGGCCATGCACGGCTGCTGGCCAATGGCGAGGGGCTGGGGCTGAGCGGGCCCTTCTACCTGGCCGCGCGGGGTTACGCCGAGGCCGACCCGGCGTTCGTGCAGCAGGTGCTGGGGGTGATCTCCGAGGCCGAGGCCCTGACCCGCAGCGACCGCGACGGCAGCATCGCCCTGCTGGCGAAGTTCATGGGCCTACCCCCGGCGGTGATCGAACGCAGTTTCCAGCACCGCCCGGCCTCGCCCATCGGCCCGGTCACCGACGACATCGCCGCCGCCCAGCAGCGCACGGCGGACCTGTTCCTGGAGAACCGGCTGCTGCCGAAGCGGGTGGATGTCGGGAGTGCGGTGTGGCGGCCTTAGGACCCCATGCATGGGCTTTGGTCGTGTAGGGCGGGCCTGCGGCCCGCTTGGCGACTGAAGTCGCCCCTACAGGTTTCGTCGGAACGCCCGGTTTTAGGGGGCGAATGGGCTACGGCTGTGGGAGCGAATTCATTCGCG